>ONQZ01000002.1 GCA_900320095.1 uncultured Lentisphaerota bacterium | reverse complement strand
ATCCATCAACCCGGCATTACGGATTCCCCAAAAACGCGGAAACAAACTTTTTTCCCGCTTTTCCGTAATGTCACCCTTGAAAAAAGGGGTGCATTACACATTCCCTCGCACACGCGCTAATTTCAGTAAAAACAAACTTCTTTTAGCTGAAACTAGATTTTTTTCCAAATCCTTCAGGGAAACGGGACTCGTTGACCGACATCTATGTTCTGCGCTACCTCCAGCCGCGAAGGCATCTTCAAGCAGAAAGGCGGCCGGATGCGGGCGTCAATATGACCGGATGCAGGTGCCGTCCCGCGTTGGAAATGAGGGACAAAACTTGACTTTTCGAAGAAAAAGGGATATATTAATTGTTGTTTTATTTTTTAACGAAGGATGGATCAATATGGCATTGATCGCGATCATCGACTACGATATGGGCAATCTCCGCAACGTGGAGAGAGCTTTGCTTTATGCTGGCGCCGAAGTCCGCATCGTGCGCGCGCCGTCCGAAGCCGCGGACGCGGCGGGCGTGGTCCTGCCGGGCGTCGGGAATTTCCACGACGCGATGAAGAATCTCGACCGCGCCGGGTTCGTCGGCTTTCTGCGCGACTGGACCGCGGCGGACAAGCCGTTCCTCGGGATCTGCCTGGGGCTTCAGATGCTGTTCGAATCCAGCGAGGAAGCGCCGGGCGTGCCTGGTCTCGGGATCCTGAAGGGCTGCTGCCGCAAGTTCGAGTCCGCAACGGAGAAAGTGCCGCACATGGGCTGGAACACGGTCTCGTTCCGCTCGCCGCACCCGTGTTTTGCTTCATTCAAGGAACCGAAGTGGTTCTATTTCGTTCATTCGTTCTATGTTGTGCCGGATGATGCGTCCGTGACCGCCGGACAAACGGATTATATCTGCGGTTTCACCTCGGCTGTGTCGCGCGGCAACCTGGCCGCGACGCAGTTCCATCCGGAGAAAAGCCAGGAGAACGGGCTGACGATCCTGCGCGGATTCTCGGCCCTGTGCAAAGGAGAAATCTGAACATGAAATTATTCCCTGCTATTGACCTACTGCACGGCAACTGCGTTCGACTGTTCCAGGGCGACTACGCGAAGGAAACGGTCTACGAGAGCACGCCCGCCGACCAGGCCGCCGTGTGGGAACAGGCCGGAGCGCCGCTGATCCATCTGGTCGACCTCGACGGCGCGAAATCCGGTGCGATGACCAATTCCGAGGCGATCCGCGCGATTTGCGCCCGCGTCTCCATCCCGTGCGAACTCGGCGGCGGCATCCGCACCGTCGACGACGCAAAACGCGCGTTCGACCTGGGCGTGTCCCGCGTGATTCTCGGGACCGCGGTCTGCGACGATCCGAAGAGCGCCGAGGACTTCATCAATGCGTTCGGACAGGAGAAGATCGTGGCCGGGATCGACGCCCGCGACGGCAAGGTCGCCACGCGCGGCTGGGTCGAGACTTCCACGGTCGAAGCGGCGGCGCTCGCCCGCTCGCTTTTCCTCTTCGGCATCGAACGCTTCATCTTCACCGACATCGCCACCGACGGCGCGCTGAAGGGCCCGAACCTCCCGTTCATGCGGAATTTCTGCGAACAGCTCCCGGACTGCAGGATCATCGCGTCCGGCGGCGTGAGCTCGCCCGCGGACGTGTGCAATCTGGTCTCGCTCGGCTGCGCCAACCTCGAAGGCGCGATCGTCGGCAAGGCGCTTTACGACGGTCGCACCACCTACACCGAACTTCTGGCCGCCGCCGGGGAAGCGAACTGACATGGAGACCGTGCAGGTCAGCCTCGGGGCGCGCTCCTACGATATTTCGGTTGCGCAGGATTTTTTCCTCTCCGGCGCGGCAGCCGGACTGCTTGCGCCGTTCGCGAAGGGCGTGAAAGTCCTGATCGTCTCCGATTCCAACGTCTTCCCGCTGTACGGCGAACTGCTGTCTCGTACGCTGCTTGCCGCCGGGGCGTCCGGCGTGTCGGAATCCGTCTTTCCCGCCGGGGAGACCTCCAAACACCTCGCCACGATCGGGGACATCTGCCGCGACGCCGCGCGCGCCGGGCTCGACCGCGGCTCGCTGGTCGTCGGACTGGGCGGCGGCGTGGCCGGGGACATGGCGGCGTTTGCCGCGTCAATCTACATGCGCGGGATCCGCTGCGTGCAGGTCCCGACCTCGCTGCTTGCGATGATCGACTCCGGCGTCGGCGGAAAGACCGGCGTGGACCTGCCGGAAGGAAAGAACCTCGTCGGCACGTTCTACCAGCCGAAAGCCGTGCTGATGGACACGATGTTTCTGGCGTCGCTTCCCGCCCGCGAGATGTCGAACGGTTTCGCCGAGTTCATCAAGCATGCCGTCCTCTTCGACCGCGCGCTCTTCGACGAGCTGGTTGCCGCCGGAGATTCCCTTTTTCACGACCACGCCCGCCTCGCGTCCCTCGTGGCGCGTTCCTGCGCGCTGAAGGCCGCCGTGGTGTCCCGCGACGAACAGGAACGCGGCGAGCGCATGCTGCTCAACCTCGGGCACACGTTCGGGCACGCGATCGAGAAAGTCCAGGATTACCGCGGGCTGGAACACGGCGAAGCGGTCGCGGTGGGCACTGCCGCCGCCGCCCGGCTTTCGGTCCGGCTCGGCAAGCTCGACGCGGATTCCGCCGAAAAGATCGCCGCGCTGCTCCGCCAGTACCGCCTGCCCGTTACGGTTTCCGGCTGCGAGCCCGCCGCGCTGCTGGCGGCGATGGCGTCGGACAAGAAGGCGGTTTCCGGCGTGCCTCGCATCGTCCTGCCGCTCGAAATCGGCCGTGCCGAGGTCCGCACGGACGTTCCGCGCGATGCCATCGAAGCCGTCTGGGAGGAAGTCTGTGAACGATCATGACGGGTGCATCATTCTGAACATGCTGAACGGCATCGGCGGTTCCCGCGCCAATGCCCTCATCGAATTCTGCGGCTCCGTTTCGGCGATCTTCGAGTCGGACGCCGCCTCGCTTTCCCGGATCCGCGGCATCAGCTCCGGCCTCGCCGAACGCATCCTCCGCTGGCGCGATTTCGTCGAGCTCGACCGCGAGCTTGAGATCGCGCGGAACGGCGGCGTGACCATCCTCTGCCGTACCGACGACGAATATCCGGCGGCACTGCGCGAACTCCGCGACGCCCCGCTCTGCATCTACATGCGCGGAAGCCTGCCCGCCGACCTCGGCACGCGCTCCATCTCCATCGTCGGCACGCGCAACGCCTCGAACTACGGCGCACGCATGGCGCGGCATCTTTCGGAATCTGCCGCGTACGGCGGCTGGACCACGATCAGCGGCCTCGCGATCGGCATCGACACGATCGTGCATCAGGCGACGGTCGACGCGGGCGGCAAAACCGTAGCCGTGCTCGGCGGCGGCCTCGCCAAGCTGCATCCCATTGAGAATCTCGACCTCGCACGCGCCATCATCCGCACCGGCGGCGCGGTCATCTCCGAGTTCCCCATGACCACCGCGCCCACGCGCCACACGTTCCCGATGCGAAACCGCATCATCGCCGGGCTGTCCTGCGGCACGCTGGTGGTCGAAGCGGGCGTCAACAGCGGCTCGCTGATCACCGCGGCGCAGGCGCTGGAACAGGGCCGCCACGTGTTCGCCGTGCCGGGCGAGGCGGACAATCCCTCGGCGGCGGGATGCAACACGCTCATCAAGCAGGGCGCGAAGCTCGTCATGAACTTCGACGACATCCTCGACGAATTCGATTTCCTGCCCGGATTCCATCCCGCCGCGCTCCGCGAAACGCCCGTGAGCCCGTTCGGCGCCGACGACGCGGACGGCGCGCAGGACGAACCGGATGCGATAGACGACTCCATGTTCTCCGAGGAGGAGACTGCGATCCTGAACGTGCTGGCGAAAGGTCCGGCGAACGTCGACACGATTTCCGAAGCCGCGAACATCCCGCCGTCCACGGTCATCTCCACCATGATCGGACTTGAGATCCTGCACCGCGTCCGCAAGAACCCGGACGGCACCTACTCGAAGAAGCGCTGAGGCCGCGCCATGCCGTTCCGCCTCGAATCCGTGCTCATCCCGTGTCTTTCCGCGGTCGCTCCGTTCCGCTGTCCCGTCTGCGGCAGGCCGCCGTTCGACGGCACGCCGGGGATGTTCTGCGCGGAGTGCCTGGAGTCGCTGCCCTTCATCGCGCCTCCGTACTGTCCGGGCTGCGGCGGCCCGATGGACGGCATCCTGGACGTCTGCCCGAAATGCCTTCACCAGCCGCCCCGTCCGTGGAGTCAGGCCTTCTCGCTCTTCCACATGGAGGGAAACGCCCGCCTCGCGATCATGATGCTGAAATACCGCAACCGCCCGGAGTTCGCGCGTTCGCTCGGACGCCTGCTCGGGACCAAGCTGAAACGCGAGCTGCCGTGCCCCGTCGACATGATCGTGCCCGTCCCGCTCCACTGGACCCGCTTCGTGCAGCGCGGCTTCAATCAGGCGGACCTGATCTGCCAGGGCATCTCGGCGGAACTCGGCGTTCCGGTGGTCCGGGCGCTCCGCCGTGTCCGGCGCACACGCCAGCAGGCGCGGCTGACGCGCAAGGAAAGAATTTTGAATTTAACGGGCGCTTTTTCGCCGACGGATTCGACAAAATGCGAAAAGCGTGCTATATTAATTGTAGACGATGTTTTGACGACGGGCACCACGCTTGCCACGGCGGCGTCTGTCCTGCTTGACGCGGGAGCCGCCAAAGTCTTCGCGGTTTCTGCCGCCCGCCGCTGAAATGACGAAGCCGGATCAACCCAAATATAAGGTGCTGCCATGGCTGCATTTGTAAAAAAAGTCAAACCTCTGCCGACGACCTCCGTGGTCCCGGTCGGCGTCATCGCGCATCACGGCATCCAGAAACAGAGCGAGGTCGCGAAACGGAAGGACATCCCGCAGGGGCTTTGGGAAAAATGCAAAAACTGCAATGAGCTGATCTTCTCCAGCCGCAAGGAGGAAAACCTGCAGGTGTGCCCGAAATGCGGCTATCATTACCCGATGACCGCGCTGGAACGCATCGACCTGCTGACCGACCTCGGCAGTTTCCAGGAGCTCGACCCGAAACTCGAATCCGTCGACACGCTCAAGTTCGAGGGCGTGTCCTCCTACGTCGACAAGCTCCTCGCCAACCATGAGAAGACCGGCCTCCGCGACGCCGTGATCTCCGGCGTGACCGCGATCAACTTCATTCCTTACGTCCTCGCCGTCATGGACTTCCGGTTCCTTGGCGCCAGCATGGGCGCGGTCGTCGGCGAGAAGATCACCCGCGCGATCGAGACCGCCACCGCGAAGAAGCTCCCGCTCGTGATCGTCACCGCCAGCGGCGGCGCGCGCATGTACGAGGGCCTCATCAGCCTCATGCAGATGGCGAAGACCAGCGGCGCGCTGTACCGCCACAAGGAAGCCGGACTGCCGTACATCGTGATCCTGACCCATCCGACCACGGCGGGTGTCACCGCCAGCTTCGCCTCGCTCGGCGACCTCATCCTCGCCGAACCGGGCGCGATGGTCGGATTCGCCGGACGCCGCGTGATCGAGGCGACCACGCAGGCGCAGCTCCCCGACGGGTTCCAGACCTCGGAGTTCCTGCTTCAGAAGGGCTTCGTTGACCGGATCGTCGAACGGAAAAATTTACGTGCGGAACTCACTCTTTGCCTTGAATATTTCACAAAACGGTGTAAAGTAAATAAGGCGGGAAAATCTTCCCGCAAGCAGAAAACAGCATAAAATTTGCCGTCGTCCGCCGGACCCTGTGCGATGGAATTGCGTGAACCGAGTCAGGTTGGGAACAAAGCAGCTCTAAGCGTTAAGACCTTGCGCGTAGGCCATCTGTCGGGCGGCGGCTTTTCTTTTGAACGTGGAAACGGACCCCATGAACAACACGAAACGCATTGACGGCCGCGCGCCGTCCCAGCCGCGCAAATTCCGCATCACTCCCGACTACCTCGCCCACCCGGTCGCCTCCGCGCTTATCGAGGTCGGCGGCACCAAGGTCATCTGCTCCACCTCCTTCGAACAGGGCGTCCCCGGATGGATGCGCCAGCAGGGCGTTTCCGGCGGCTGGGTCACCAGCGAATACGGCATGATCCCCGGCGCGGGCAATACGCGCGTCGCGCGGGAAGCCTCCCGCGGCAAGCAGTCCGGACGCACAATGGAGATCCAGCGCCTCATCGGGCGTTCCTTCCGTTCCGTCATCGACCTCCAGGCGCTCGGCCAGAACACGCTGTACATCGACTGCGACGTGATCGACGCGGACGGCGGCACCCGGTGCGCCTCCATCTGCGGCGCGAGCGTCGTGCTCCAGATCGCGTTCCGCAAGCTCCTCGCCGAGAAGAAGATCCAGCGGTTCCCCATGCGCGAGAACGTCGGTGCGATCAGCGTCGGCATCCGGGACGGCGTGCCGCTGCTCGACCTCTGCTACGAGGAGGATTCCGGCGCGGACGTCGATTTCAACGTCGTCATGACCGAGTCCGGCAAGTTCATCGAGCTTCAGGGCACCGCCGAGGAAGTCCCGTTCGACCGCGAACAGCTCGACAAAATTCTTGAGCTGGCGCAGATCGGCCTCGCCCCGGTTTTCGAGGCGCAGAACAAGATCCTCTCCGCCTATCCGCTCCCGCAGAGCCACGAACCCTTCGGCAGCCTCGGAGCCGCGTTCTCCAACATCAAACTCAAATAACTTCACATACAACACGAAAGCACCCCAGCCGCATGCAAACTCCTTCCTCCTACAAAGAAGCCGGCGTCGACATCGACCTCGCAACTGAACTCCTCGGCCGCGTCAAGCCCCGTCTCGCCGCCGCCCGCCGCCCCGAAATGCTCGCCCCCATCGGCGGCTTCGGCGGACTCTTCCAGGCGGGTTTCCCGGGCTACCGCGAACCCGTCCTCGTCGCCAGCATCGACGGCGTCGGCACCAAGCTCATGGTCGCCGCGGAGATGAAGAAGTACGACACGGTCGGCTTCGACATCGTGAACCACTGCATCAACGACATCGCCGTGCAGGGCGCGGAGCCCATCTACTTCCTCGACTACATCGGCATCGGCAAGCTCCGCAGCCCGCTCTACGAAGACGTCCTCGGCGGCATCGCCGACGCCTGCCGCGCCGCGAACTGCGCCGTGCTCGGCGGCGAGACCGCGGAGATGCCCGGCATGTACGGCAACGACTTCGACCTCGTCGGCATCATCACCGGCATCGTCGAGAAGAGCGAGATCATCACCGGCGAGAACATCGCCCCCGGCGACGTCGCGATCGGCCTCGCATCCAACGGCCTTCACACCAACGGCTTCAGCCTCGCCCGCAAGCTGCTCTTCGAGGCGGGCGGATTCACGGTGGAATCCACGCCGGACATCCTCGGCGGCGAATCCGTCGGCGAAGCCCTCCTGAAGCCCCATACCTGCTATCTCCCCGCCATCAAGGCCGCCAAGGCCGCGGGCGTCACGATCAACGGCATCGCCCACATCACCGGAGGCGGCCTCATCGACAACGTCCCGCGCATCCTGCCGAAGACCGTCGACGCCGTCTTCCACACCGCGAAGATACCGTTCCGTCCCGCCATCTTCGACCTCATGGTCAAGATCGGCAGCCTCCCCGTGCAGGAAGCCTACCGGGTCTTCAACATGGGCGTCGGCATGGTCTGGTTCGTCCGTCCCGACGCCGCGAAGGCCGCCATCGAATCCGCCGAATCCGCCGGGATCCGCGCCTTTGTGGTCGGCGAGGTCACGGACGGTACCGGAAGGTCCATCGTTACCGAGTAACCGCGCATGGATGCCGAACAGGACAAGACCGGAGCGTGTTCCGCGGAACCGACCGCGGAAACCTCCGTGCCTCGCAAATCCATTTTCCGTCCGAAGGCGGACACGTTCATCGCGCCCGCGCACGGGTTCATCCCCGTCTTCGTGATCCTGGTCCTGTTCCTGCTTGCCGCGATCTTCGTCAAGCCGCTTTTCTTCGGCATCCTCGCCGCCGTCCTGTCGTTCCACTTCGAACAGTTCCTCGAACGCCGTTTCTTCGGGACGAAGCTCATGCTCGGGCTGCATGCCTTCCTCGTGAAGCTCAACGCCCCGTTCACCGCCTTCCGCAGGCGCATCACGCGCCGTTTCGGCGACGAAACGGGACAGTCGTCCGAGCCCGAGGCTGAGGCGGAATCCGCCCCGGAACAGCCCGGCGCGCTCCCCGAGGCGGAGCGCCGCCGCATCGCGACGCAGGCGTCCGCCCTGACGGTCATCTTCGTCGTGATCGTGACCGTGGTGCTCTCCTGGACGCTCGTCCACTTCATCAGCCCGTTCGCCGCCATGTCCGGAGATTCCCTGTCACGGTGGGCGCAGAACAACCATGCGGTCGAGAAGCTGGAGCAGAAGCTCGGCGAACTGCTGGACCGCCTCGACCCGCCCTCGAAAGAGGAGGAGGGCCTGAACGTCCGCGAACGCCTGCGGAACCGGATCGACGAGGCGATGGCGGAGCACAACATCGACGTGGCGAAGTTCACGCTCCGGGCGGGCAACGAGCTGGTCAAAAACGCGTTCCACATCACCGCGTGGGCGGGCACGTTCGCGTTCGACCTCGTGATGTTCCTGTTCTTCTACTACTATTTCCTGCTCAAAATGGCGGTCTTCGCCGCCGGGCGCGCGGACTTCGGGCAGAACCTCGGCGAATGGACCGTGAGCAGCATCTACGAAAGCGGCTGGCTCCCGGACGCCTCCGAGCACGAACGCCGCGGCGCCGCGCACATCATCGACCACATCTACAAGATGTTCCGGGCGTGGCTGGTCGGATATTTCTGGATCATCGTGCTGGAAACGATCCTGTACGCGCTGATCTTCATCCCGTTCAACGTCCCGTTCTGGCCCGTCCTCGCGCTCATCGCCGGCTCAACGATCCTGCTGCCGTTCCTCGGCCCCGTGCTCGCCGCCATCCTGTCCGTCGTCGTGACCGTCATCTTCGCGCAGGGCGGCATCGTGATGCCCGTCATCGGCATCGGCATCGCGTACCTGCTGATCCACGTGATCCTCGAACAGCTCCTGCTGTACCCCGTGCTGGTCGGCGAGGCGATCGGACTGACGCTCGTGGAAACGATCATCGTGGTCCTGCTCGGCGCGGTCGTCGCGGGCATCTCCGGCATGATCCTCGCCGTGCCCGCCGCAGCACTCCTGAAGCTCCTCGTCCCGCTCTTCTACCAGACGCTGAACGCGCGCAGACGCCGCAAGGCGGCGCAGGCGCAGGACGGCGCGGACCCCGGCGCATGAAACCCGGCGAACAGTTCACCTGCCCCGCCTGCGGCTTCACGGCGTTCGCGAAGCTGGAAAAGATCCTCGACGGCTGGGACGTGAAGGGCGAACACCTCGTTTGCTCCGTCTGCGGCGCGGACGCGGGCGCTCCCGACGCTCCGAAGGCTGAAGACGCCGCTTCGGTTTCCGCCGGACGCAAGGCGCTGGACGCGCTCTTCGGCAACGATGAATCCGCCTCCACCCACAAGACCTCGATCCTGGACATGGACACCCCGTCGGAACACCGTTTCTGCCGGGACTGCGCCCATTCGCTCGTGAACGCCTTCGCCGTGATCTGCACGCGCAAGCATTGCGAGGTGCAGCCGATGGACGACTGCCCAGACTACGAAAAACGCCCGGACCAGCCCCCTTCCTCCCCGAAATCCTTTTTGGATTTCAAGTGATCACAAATCAGACAAACGCATTGTTCCCACCTTCACGACCCGGCCGTCGGTGAAGTGCAGGACAAGAAGTTCTCTTTCGGAAAAAGGAAACGATGACCTTGATACCTTTATTTCGTCCAGTTGCCATGTGTCGCTGTTCTTCAGCACGGCCGCGCTTTTTGCGTCTGCAAGCGTTTTGAATTCGCAGCCGCAGAAGTGGTTAGTACCGTATTGACTGGTCTCCTCTACATAGAGAAACAGTTCTCCGTTATGTCCGAGGGGACATTTGGCGAACGCCTGCGTCAGGACCTCGTCCTTCGTCATGCCGACCAGTGCGGCCGGATCCAGATGATGCTTCTTTTCTTTCGAACCGCAGCCCGTGAGCAGGAAGACGCATGAAAGCATGAGAAACAACAGTTTTTTGTACATCGTCCGCTCCTTTGCTGGATTTGAGGGTAAAGATCAGCGCAGTTTCATCGTCGCCGCGCCGGCGAGCGCGAAGAGTCCGGCGAGGATCCAGAACCGCGTCACGATCTGCGTTTCCGTCCAGCCGAGCTGTTCGAAATGGTGGTGGATCGGGGTGCATTTGAAGATGCGTTTTCCGGTCAGCCTGAAAAACGGGACCTGGATCATGACGGATGCGATCTCCATCACGAAGACGCCGCCCACGAGGATAAGCAGGAGTTCCTGGTTGACGAGGATGGAGATGAACCCGATGATGCCGCCGAGCGCGAGGCTGCCGGTGTCGCCCATGAACATGGACGCGGGCTTGCAGTTGTGCCACAGGAATCCGACGCACGCCCCGATGATCGCGGCGGCGAACACGACGATCTCGGCGCCGTTGCGGATGAACGGCAGGTCCAGGTGCGAGGCGAAAATCGAGTTCGTGCACAGATACGCGATCAGCGCGTACGTCATCATGCACCAGATCGTGCAGCCCGTCGCGAGGCCGTCCTTCCCGTCCGTCAGGTTCACGGCGTTGGACGTGCCGACCAGCACGAACACGGCGAACGCGACCGCCACGGAGTAGGGCATGGTCCAGACCGGTTCCTTGATGAACGGCACGTAGAGCTGGCAGAACGTCTTCGCGATCTCGGGCGTGAGGTGGGAATAGATCAGGATCGCCATGACGGAGACGGCGAACTGGCATACGAGCTTGTATTTGGCGGACACGCCGTCCTTCTTGCTCCTGATCTTCGTGAAGTCGTCGACGAACCCGATGGCGCTGAACGCCGCGAGCGTGCAGAGGAAGAGCAGGAGCAGGCGGTTCGTGAGGTCGCCCCACAGCAGCGTCGCCAGGATGATGCTCGTTACCACCAGCAGCCCGCCCATGCTCGGCGTCTTGTCCTTCGAGTGATCGATGAATTTCTCCTCCACGATCCCCTCCAGACGCGGCGGCGCGACGGCTTTCTTCAGCAGCCGGACCGTCAGCGGGCCGAGCAGGATGCCCAGCAGCGTGGCGGTGACGAGCGCGGCGGCGGCGCGGAAGGTGAAGTAGTTGAACAGGCGGAGGGGGGTCTTTTCGAAGTCGGGTACGAGGGAGACGAGATAATAGAGCATGGCGGCGTGAATGGGGGTGATGGGATTGTTTTTTTGAAAAAAACAGGGTGCTTGATTTTCTGCGGATTATTATACATCATCTTCGCCAAAAAGCAAGCGCATTTTCCCGTCATTCCGCCCTTTTTTTCGGGTTCCGCCGTGCCTTTCCGCCATTTGCTTTTCCGCCGGACCGTGCTATGTTAATCCCACAGGGAGGGGATGTCCGTATTCGACCGTATCCACGGGACCCTTCCCCCACATAGAAACAAACGAAACGGGAGGGTATCTCATGGGAGAACAATCGAAGAAACTTGGCGTGATGATGCTGGCGGCGTTGGTCGTCAGCGCCATGGTGGGCGGCGGCATATTCAGCCTGCCGCAGAACATGTCGCAGGGGGCGGGGGCGGGAGCCGTGCTGATCGCGTGGATCATCACCGGCGTCGGCATCTTTTTCCTCGCGAACACGTTCCGGATCCTCGCCGACGCGCGTCCGGACGCCACGACCGGCATCTACGCCTACGCCCGCCTCGGATTCGGCAGGTTCGCCGGATTCCAGATGGCGTGGTGCTACTGGCTCTGCAACGTCTTCGGGAACGTGGCGTACGCGGTGCTGCTGATGGACGCGCTGGACTACTTCTTTCCGGGCTGGTTCACGCACGGCAACAACATCCCGTCGATCATCGGCGGCTCCTGCGTGATCTGGCTCATGAACTTCCTCGTGCTGCGCGGCGTGAAGCAGGCGGCGTTCCTGAACGTGGTCGGCACGATCTGCAAGCTCGTCCCGATCGTGCTGTTCATCCTCGTGATGCTGTTCGTCTTCCGCTTCGACACGTTCAAATTCGACTTTTGGGGGCGCGCGTTCTCGAAGGCGCTCGCGGACAAGCCGCTGGGCGGGATCATGCCGCAGATCAAGTCGACCATGCTGGTCACGCTGTGGGCGTTCATCGGCATCGAGGGCGCCGTGGTGATCTCCGGGCGCGCGAAAAGCCAGCGCGACGTCGGGCGGGCGACCGTGCTCGGCTTCTTCGCCTGCCTCACGATCTATTTCCTGCTCTCCATGCTGCCGTTCGGATACATGTCGCAGGGCCACCTCGCCGCGCTGGAGAATCCGTCGACCGCGCCGATCCTGGCGAAGATCGTCGGCCCGTGGGGCGGCTGGGTGATGAACCTCGGCGTGATCGTCGCGCTCCTCACGAGCTGGCTGGCGTTCACGATCATGATTGCGCAGATCCCGTACGCCGCCGCGCTCGACGGCACGTTCCCGCGCTTCTTCAAACATGCAAACGCGCACGAAAGCCCGTCCGCCTCGCTCTGGGTCACCAGCGGCCTCATGCAGCTCACCATGATCTTCGTCTACTTCGAGAACAACGCGTGGAACACGATGCTCTCGGTTACGTCCGTGATGATCCTGCCGCCCTACCTCGCCTGCACGGCGTACCTGTGGAAACTCTGCGCGACCGGGGAATACCCGGACAGCCTGCCTGTAAAGCGGCCCTTCGCGATGCTCTGCGGCGTCGCCGGCACGCTGTACGCGCTCTGGATGATCTACGCCGCCGGGCTCACCTACCTGCTGATGGCGTTCTGCTTCCTCGTGATCGGCATCCCGGTGTACATCCGCGCCTGCGCCCAGGCACGCGAGGACGCCTCCGACCGCGCGCTGAAGGAAAAACCGTCGTTCACGCCGATGGAGGCCATGTGTGCGATCGCCATGGTCGTCGTCGCGATCATCGCCGTCGTGCTCGCCGCGACCGGAAAGATCAAACTCTGACACTGCGTTCCCAAACTGAAAAAGGAGGGTACATATTATGAATACGTCCGAACTGCAGCTCAGGCAGGTCCTCGTCGTCGAGGACATCCAGTCCGAAAACAACCTCGCCATGCACAACGCCGTCGAACGCCTCGCCGACGCGCTCGCCGACCGGAGCATCGCCGTCCAGTTCGCGCAGAGCGTGTGCGAGGCGTTTCCGATCGCCGCTACGAACATGGACCTCGACGCGTTTCTCGTCGCCACCGACATGGAGTTCGGGAAGAGCGCCGAACGCCGCACGCTCGATTTCCTGAAGCACGTCCGCGAACGCCAGGCGGGCGTCCCGGTCTTCCTGCTCGCCGACCGCGCCGCGACCAGCCGCAACCTCAGCGAATCCCTGATGGCGCTCGCCAACGAGTTCGTCTGGATCTTCGAGGACAGCCCGCGGTTCATCGCCGGGCGCATCGAGGCCGCCATACGCCGCTGGCGCGACAACCTGCTCCCGCCGCTCATGCAGGCGATCTGGGACTACAACGAGTCCAGCCACGAATACTCCTGGGCCGCGCCCGGCCACCAGGGCGGCGTCGGCTTCACCAAGTCGCCCGAGGGCAAGAAGTTCTTCGATTTCTACGGCGAAAACCTCTTCCGCACGGACACCGGCATCGAACGCGGCAGCATCGGGTCCCTGCTTGACCATGAGGGCGCGTTCGAGAAGAGCGAGGCGCTCGCCGCGAAGACGTTCGGCGCGCACCGGTCGTACTCCGTGGTCGTCGGCACCTCCGGCAGCAACCGCACCGTGATCCAGGGCGTGCTGACCGATGCCGACGTGGCCGTTTGCGACCGCAACTGCCACAAGTCAATCGAACAGGGGCTCATCCTCACCGGGGCCGCCCCGGTCTACATGGTTCCGACCCGCAACCGCTACGGCATCATCGGACCGATCCGCCGTTCCGAGATGACGCCCAACGCGATCTGCGCGAAGATCGCCGCCAGCCCGATCGTACCGAAGGGCGCGCGTCCTGCCTACGCGGTCGTCACGAACTGCACCTACGACGGCCTCTGCTACAACAGCGCGAAGGTCGAGGCCGAGCTTGACAAGTCGGTCGACGTGATCCACATGGACGAGGCGTGGTACGGCTACGCGCGCTTCAACCCCATGTACGCGGACCACTTCGCCATGCGCGGCGATCCCGCCGGGCACAAGGGCGCGACCGTGTTTGCCACGCACTCCACGCACAAGCTCCTGAACGCTCTCTCGCAGGCGTCCTACATCCACGTCCGCGAGGGACGCCGCCCCGTCCCCTTCGAACGCTTCAACCAGGCGTACATGCTCCACGCCACCACCTCGCCGCTCTACGCCATCTGTGCTTCGAACGACATCTCCGCCGCCATGATGGCGCGCTGCGGACGCTCGCTCACGCAAGAGGTCATCGAGGAGGCGGTCGACTTCCGGCAGGCGCTCGCGCGCATTTGCCGCCAGGCGGAAAAGGACGGGAGCTGGTTCTTCAAGCCGTGGAACGCCGACACGGTCTCGGAGCCGAAGACCGGGCGCGCGTACGCCTTTGCCGACGCGCCGCGTTCGCTCCTCACGACCGACCAGCGCTGCTGGCGCATCGAGGAGGGCGCGGCGTGGCACGGGTTCTCCGGCCTGGAGGAAAACTGGGTCATGCTCGACCCGGTCAAGGTCAGCATCCTCACGCCCGGCATGGGCGACGACGGCGCGGTCCAGCCGAACGGCGTCCCGGCGGCGCTCGTGTCGTACTACCTATACCGCGAGGGCATCGTGCCCACGCGCACCACGGACTTCCAGATCATGTTCCTCTTCTCCATGGGCATCACGAAGGGTAAATGGGGCACGCTTCTGAACTCGCTCCTGAACTTCAAACGGCTGTACGAGGCGAACGCGCCCGTCGCCGAGGTCTTCCCCGAGCTCGCCGCCGCACATCCCGAACATTACGGCAAAGACGGTGTCCGCACGCTTTCCGAACGCATGTTCCGCTACATCCGCGAGAAGACGCCGGAAGCCATGCTCGATCGCGCGTTTAACGAGCTCCCGCGCCAGAAGCTCACGCCGCGCGAAGCCTACCGGCACATCGTGACCGGAAACGTGGAGATGGTCTCGTCGCACAGCCTCGCGGGCCGTGTCGCGGCGAACGCCGTGATCCCGTATCCGCCGGGGATCCCGATGCTGATGTCCGGCGAGGTCTTCGGCGACGGAAACTGCCCGCAGATCCAGTACCTGCGCCAGCTCGAAACGTGGGACGCCGAGTTCCCCGGATTCGAACACGTCACCGAGGGCGCCGAAAGCGTCGGCGGCGTGTACCACGTGATGTGCGTGAAGGAGAAAGGATAAACTCGCGATTATAAGGGAGCGTCGCCGGAGTCTGTTTCCGGCGGCGCGTCCGTTTCAACAAGTTCGAGGCGCACGACCGCTTCCGCGGGGAAGACTTCCCCCCGGTACGTCGTGCGTCCGTAGTCGCGGTGGAAATCGACCGCCAGTCCGACCTGGTCCGGCGCAAGCCCGGGGAACGAGAACGTGAACGTCAGGTCTTCCGGCACGGGGAACGGTCCGAGCCGGACCGGGATGAGCGGCAGACGGTAGAGATCGTGCGGCGCGAGCGTGACGACCTGCCGTTTGCCGTTGCAGACGACCTCGATCGCACGGGATTCCAATGTGTATAGCGTAACCGTCACATAGGCGTTCGAATACTTGCTCAGGTCCATGCCATGTGCGGAGAACGTCTTGGAGAACGTTACGCCGCCGTCGAGATTCGCCGCCATCCAGCCGTCCAGATAGTTCGGGCCGTTGTCGTGCGCCAGCAACATCGACGCCGTCTTCAGCCGCACGCCGTCCGGGCGCGTCAGCTTCGTCAGGCCGGCTTCGTACGCTTTTCGGTACGACGGATAGATGCCCCACACGAAATACACGCCCGCGAGCCACGCCAGACAGTATTTCAGCGGGAACCATAGGAGATTCTTGGTCCGGGGATAGAAGACGAGCCCGACGAGCCATCTCATCCCGAGGAAGTCCGTGACGAACAGCGCCGCGCCGATCGCGAAGAACGGGATGGCGGGGACGCGGAACCGCGCCAGCATGTAAAACGCCACGGTGGCAAGCGCGTACAGAAAGATGAACAGATACAGCAGAAGGCGTCCGGGATGATTTTTCAGGCGGCGGAAAAACAGGAAGAACCCGGCAAGCGCAAAGGCGATGAGGGCTCCCGTGCTGCGGTTGCCGCACACCCGGAAAATTTTGCTTCCTGTCGCGTTCACGCCCAGCTGGATGTTGTTCGGGATCTCGTGCGAATCGAAGAACAGGATAAACTTCTCCGCCTGGAGCTGAAGGAATGCCATCGGCTCCGCGCGGAACCAGTCGAAAATACGGCGCGGGATGGAATATTCGGATTCGTGGTCCATCCATTCGTCATAGGTCGGCGGATACGGGATCGGAAGGCCGCCGGGAGGGGATTCCGGATTGTTGCCGAGCGTGAGGACCGCGGGCCCCGCGGTCGAAGGGCCGGACAGGGAATGCGTCGCAAGGGTGTTTCTGACGGCGAAAGGCAGCTGGGGTAACAAGATTGCGCCCATGCAGAGAACCGCCGCCAGAACGGCCTTGCGGCGCGTGGAAAAGCGTTTCCGGCGCAGAGCCGTCCAGTACGCGAATCCCAGCGCGGGCAGGAAACACCAGGCGTTGCCGCGCGACAGGATCGCGAACGACAGCATCAGGCCCGCCGCCGCGAAGAATCCGGCGCGTCCGGTCTTCATCGCCCGCAGCGTGAAATACAGCAGCAGAGTGAACCACATCGCCTGCTGGATCTCGATCAGCGCGTACGGCACGTAGAAAAACAGCATCGTGGAGACCGCGCACAGGGCCGCCGCCACAAGTCCGGTCATGCGCGACCTCAGCATCGCGCCGGTCAGCCCCGCGAACCACACGATGACGCCGACGCAGACCGACTGCGCGATGCCCACGCTCAGGTATTCGGAGCGGAGTAGGAATTTCACCGCCGGGAGAAAAACCGTGTAATAAAACGGCTGGTAGACGAACTCCGCCGGGAAAACGCCGTGCAGGATGCCGCGGGAGAGCGCATGGTACGTCGCCATGTCCGTGACATCCGGCGGATTATACGCGAAGGGGTCCGTATTTACGACCTCCACAGTCATGACGATGCGGAGCACGACGGCGGTCAGGGCGAGAATTGCGAGAATGACCGGGAAATACAGGGGGGGCCGGCGGCGCGCGGAGGCTTTGCCGGATGAGGGAACGGCGGCGGCTTTTGCCTTCGGTTTCATGCGCCGGTTTCCTCGCGGCGGAGACGCAGCAGCGTGCGGCAGAGCTCCAGATCGGGACGGTACGTGATCTTCGGATTCGGGAATTCGTGTTCGACCGGGAACACGCGGACCGGGGCGAACCGTTCCATGACCTGCGCGTCGTCGGTGAAGACTTCGCCGGACGCGGCTGCGCGGCGGCAGGCGTCCAGGAGCGCATCGAACCGGAAGACCTGCGGCGTTTCGGCGGTGCGGAGCTCGTCGCGCGGGACGGTCTCGCCGAGGAATCCGTCCGGGGTGATGCGTTTCACCGTTTCAGCGACTTTGCGGCACGCCATCGCGCCGCCGTGCGTCCGGGCGGCATCCAGGCATGCGAGCAGGAGTTCCGGCGTGAGCATGGGGCGTCCGGCGTCGTGGACGGCGGCGAGCTGAAACCGCGTTTCACCGAGTTTCGCGGCGGCTTCGAGGGCGTTCAGGACGGACAGCGTACGGGTCGCGCCGCCGTGCGTGAAATGAAGTTGAATGTCAGGGAAATATGTTTCCGCCGCGGCGCGGAAATCCGCTTCGGCTGCCGCGGGGACGGACAGGATGATCGAACCGGGCGCAAGCACGGACGCGGCCGTGCGGACGGCGTGGAGAAAGACCGGGATGCCGTCGAGTTCCGCGAAGAGCTTGGAGCCGCCGCCGAACCGGGTGGAGGCTCCGCCCGCGGCCATCACAAAGACGGTGTCTGAAACTGCGTTCATTATTCTTCGCTCCTTGTCCGTTCAATGGTTTACCGTTCGGTCGGGTATTTCGCGCGGCGGCCGATTGCGATGTCCAGGATGGCTTTCACGTTGGACAGAGGCACACGGATTGCGGATCCGAGCCATTCGTTCGGATACAGTCCCGGCGGCTGGATTCCCGCCTCGAACCCGATGGTCGAAATGCTGTGATGGTCGGCCAGATACAGGGCGCGTTCAAGATGTTCTCTCTGGGAGATCATGATGAAACCGTCGTATTCGAAAATGTCCCTCATACGAAGGATAGAATCGAGCGTGCGGACTCCTTTCCCGTCGCCGATGATGGCGTCTTCCGGGACGCCCAGTGCGACCAGACCCCGCGTCATGGCGGATATCTCATCGTAAAACTCTTCCGGATGGCTCATGCCGGACACGACCAGCGTCTTCACCTTGCCCGCGCGGTAGAGTTCCGCAGCGGCCTGAAGCCGTCCCGCGAGCACGGGATTTTTACGCCCGTTGGAGTATTCCGAGTTTCCAAGGACCATCCCGACCTCGCGTGCCGGGATGTCGTTTGCAGATGAAAAAATGCGCGCCGAAGTTTTCCCGACCAGCCAGTTCGCGGTCAGGACGGCCTCCAGCGCGGCGATCAGGGCCGCCGCCGCCCAGAAGAGAACGACTCTCCTGATGCGGCTGATGCGGCAAGCACGGCTCATACCGGTTTCAGGTTGTACTTGGCGGCCATGCGTTCCAGTGCGGCGACCTGCTTCTCACTGAGGACCTTGCCGGAAGCGTGCTGTTTGGCGAGCGAGGCGATGAAGTCGCGGTCGCTGAACGTGCGTCCGCGGCGGACCGTGGGCTCGTTCCAGCTCTCGAACGACTTGAACGCGTTCAGGAGAGCGTCGATCTGCGCCTTCGCGACGGGATTCTGTTCCGGAGCGGGCGCCGCGGCGGCGAGGTCGCCTTCGGGGAACTGTCCGGGGTATTTGCGGATGACGCGTGTGAGCGCGGCGATCTGCTTGGCGCTGAGCGTCTTGCCCGCCTTGTACTGCTTGCGGAGGGATTCCACGAACGCGGCATCGTCGTACACGCGGCCGCGGATGCGTTCCGCCTTGTTCCATTTGACCTTTTCCGCCGCCTGGAAAACGGCTTCCAGACGCGGATCGGCTTCGAACTTCGGCGTTTCGACCTGGACCGCCTGGCGTTCCCGGATCGCCTGCAGATGGGCGTTCAGTTTTGCCTGCGCGTCGTCGAGTTCGCCGGTGAAGCCGTACTTCGCGGCGGCCTCTTCCAGGCCGGGGAGTTTGTCGCGGTACTTCGCCGCGATGGAAAGGAGGGCGTTCCACTGCTTGACCGTGACCGGGACGCCGGACTGCTTCTTGGAGACGACCGAGTTGAAGAAGGTCTTCTCGTTGAACGGACGTTTCGCGCCGGGCTGCGCGACCGGCTTTTCCCAGCCCTGGAATCCTGCGAGGATGCCGATGAGCGCGGCGGCCTTGCCGTCGTCCGGAGCGTCGGCGAACTTCGCGTCCTTGAGCCATTCGGAGAACACGCAGTAGAAGTCGCGGAGCATGGCGGTCCATTCGACCTCGCCGTCCTCGACGTTGTCGAGCTTCTTTTCCATGTCGGCGGTGAATCCGACCTGGAAGAGCTCGGGCAGCGACTTCACGAGGTAGTCGTTCACGCGGAATCCGAGTTCGGTCGGGATGAGCTTGCCTTTTTCGCGGTTCACGTACTTGCGGACCTGGATCGTGTTCACGATCGTGGCGTACGTGGACGGACGGCCGATGCCGTTGGATTCGAGTTCCTTGATGAGCGTGGCTTCGGAGTAGCGCGGAGCCGGCTCGGTGAATTTCTGTTCGGGCTTGCATCCGGCGAGGTCGCATCTCGTGCCGGTGCGGAGCATGCCGAGGAGTTCGGGATCGGGCGCGGACTCGTCCTGGTCGTCTTCCGCCGTGTGCGTTTCGTCCTTGATGTTGTAGACGGCGAGGAATCCGGGGAACTTGGTCACGGTCGCGGAGGAGCGGAACGAGAAGACGTGCGGCGCGGACGCGGCGTTTTCGACCGTGACGGTGGTCGTTTCGAGCAGCGCCGGATTCATCTGGCACGCCACGAAACGCCGCCAGATCAGCGTGTAGAGCTTGAGCTGGGCGGGATTCAGGAACGGGCGGAGCTTGTCCGGGGTCAGGTTGACGTCGGTCGGGCGGATTGCCTCGTGCGCGGCCTGCGCGTTCGCCTTGGATTTGTAGATGTTGGGCTTCTGCGGGACGTAGTCCGCGCCGAAGGTCGCTTCGATGTACGCGCGGCATGCCGCTTGCGCCTCGATCGCGATGTTCACGGCGTCGGTTCTCATGTAGGTGATGAGGCCGACGGGGCCGTTGTCGAGCGTGATGCCTTCATAAAGTTGCTGCGCGGTCTGCATGGTCTGGTTCGCGGTGAACCCCATGGCGGAGCTGGCGGCCTGCTGGAGCGTGCTGGTGATGAACGGCGGCGGAGCGAACTTGCGGCGGGGCGAGGTCTCCAGGTCGGCGATATGCCACGCGGACGCGTCGTCGATGAGCTTGCGCAGGGCTTCCGCCTGTTCCTTGTTCGGCACGTCGGCGTTCTTGCCGTCGACCTTCGCGAGTTTCGCGCGGAAGGAGCGGCCGGGGGCGCTTTCCGGATGGAACAGCGCCTCGAAGATCCAGTATTCCTTCGGGATGAACGCCAGGATCTCGCGTTCGCGTTCGCAGACCAGACGGAGCGCCACGGACTGCACGCGTCCGGCGCTGATGCCGCGTTCGATGCGCGACCACAGCAGCGGGCTGATCTGGTAGCCGACGATGCGGTCGAGCACGCGGCGCGCCTGCTGGGCGTCCACGCGGTTCATGTCGATCTCGCCGGGCGACTGGAACGCGCGGTTGATGGCGCTGCGCGTGATCTCGTGGAAGGAGACGCGGTGGAAGTGCGCCTTCTTGTTGATCTTCCGCAGGACCTCCTGCAGGTGCCACGCGATGGCTTCCCCTTCGCGGTCAGGGTCCGACGCCAGATAGATGTCGACCGCGTTCTTCGCGGCGGTCTTGAGTTCGCCGAGGTTGTGGCCGCGCGCCTTGCTCTCCTCGTACTGCGGCGCGAAATTGTGTTCGATGTCCACGCCGAACGAGTTCTCGGGCAGGTCGCGGATATGGCCCATTGATGCCTTGATGATGTATTCGGACGGCAGGATGCGCCCGATCGTACGCGCTTTCGCGGGGGACTCCACGATAACCAGTTGTTTGCTCATGCTGTATACTCCGGGAAACGCCGGGGATCCGCGCGGTTTTCCACTTTCCGCTCCGGGTCCGGCAGGGTTGTTTTCGCTTATTCTATTAATATAGCGACAGTCCCCGCGAATGTCAAGTTTAAAATAAGAAAGAACATCCGCTTTTATCGCGGAAAAAATGCACGGAGCTAAAGCTCCGCAGTCTGGAAAAAAGAAAAGCTCCGGACCGAAAAAGGACTCGGAGCAACATTGTGCGCGAGCGTAAGCCGCGCACTGCCGCAGTGGAGGCTCTGCCTCCTCAGGGCAGGCGCAGGCAGACGGTCTGGCGGAGGCAGAATCCGAGCAGAAGCGTGCCGAGCCCGAACCAGCAGAAATACGGGTAGAGTTCGCGCCAGTTCACCACGACGGGCTGCTCCACGCTCGTTTTTTCGAGCTTGTTGATCTCGTCCATCGCCTGTGCCATGCCCTTCGCGTCGGCGGCGCGGTAATAACGCCCCCCGGTCATGTCCGCGAGTTCGCGCAGAAGCGGCTCGTCGAATTCGTCCGGGTAGTTCTGGAGGATGACGCCGCCGAGCAGGCTCTGCATGGGGATACGTGCGCGGCGGGACCCGATGCCGACCGTGTAGATCGTGATATCGAACGTGTCGGCGAGCTTGCCGGCGTCGCGCGGCGAAATCTGCCCGTTGACCGTGTTCGAGCCGTCGGTGAAGAGCACCAGGATGCGGCTTTTCGCGTCGGAGTTCTTCAGGCGTTTCACGGCGCTGGCGATTGGACCCGCGATCCCGGTCCCGTCGCCGATCTGCCGCGAGGAAAGGCGTTCCAGGTTGGCGAGCAGGAACGCGTGGTCGAGCGTGGGCGGACACACCACGTAGGGCATGCTGGCGAACACGATGAGGCCGATGCGGTCGTTCGGGCGTTCCTCGATGAACCGGGCGATCTCCTCCTTGGCGGTCTCGACGCGGTTCTTGAGCGTACCGCGCTGGATCAGGTTGATGACCTGGGTGTCGGTGAGATGGTCCGCGGGCGGGTCGTATGCCTCCATGCTGGGCGACAGGTCGAACGCGATCATGATGTCGATGCCGTCCGCTTTCGAGCGGATTTCCTCGATGCCCTCGCGGGGCTGCGCCAGCGCCACGATCATGGCTGCGCCGCCGAGCGCGAAAAGCACGAACGGGATCAGCTTGCGCCAGTTCACGCGGCGGCCTTTTCTGCCCGTGGCGCGCCGGAAGGGCGCCAGGCCGGGGACGCGGATCGACGGCGCGTGAAGAGTCCAGGCGAACCACAGCACCGCGGCGTACGGGATGAAGAGCAGAAGCAGCCAGGGATATTCGAGTTTCATTTGCGTCCTCCCTTCGGATTGTCCGTCAGGTCATCCTCGCGCGGGATCGTGCCGGAGACGAGTTCCTCCGCCTTTTCGGACGCCTGTTCGAAGAGGTGCGGATCGGCGGGCATGCGCGCGAACTTCACCATGTCGGCGGACGCCAGGAACGAACGCAGGAACTTGCGGTCCTTGTCCTCCAGCAGGCGGTCATTATGCTCCAGGTCCGCCAGGAATTCCGCCGTGGTCTGGCGTTCGGCGCGCAGACGGAACCGCGCCTCAAGATAATGCCGGACGACGTCGGTGAGTCCGGCGATGGCGGATTCGGGCGAGGAAGCGCCGCCCCGGACCTGATCGCGGAGCGCCTGAATGGCGTCCAGCGCGAGCTCCCAGGCGGTCCTGATGTGTTTCGCGGCCTCGCGTTTCCTGTGCGCCAGAAGCGCCCAGACACCCAGCGAAACGAGGATGACGGCAGCCGCGACGATGCCCGCGGTCAGCCACGACATCCGTCTGTCGCGCACGTCGATGCGCGGCGCGAGCGAAAGCTCCGTGCCGTTGTCGTCCAGCGGCAGCGCAAGGTCGGCGACCTTCAGTTCGGGCAGGGGCGTTTCGATGCTCTTTCCGGCGAAAAACTCCGCCAAAATCGAGCCGCCGCCGGATTCCCCGCCTCGGTACGCCTGAAGCGGGATCACGAGCGTCCAGTCGGAGTATCCCCAGCGGATGCGCGACCGGTGAAACGCCGGATCCGAGGTGAGCTGGAGGTTTTTGCCGGGTTCGGCGGCGGCGAGCTTGAACGAGTCGGACCACGGCAGGCGGTATTTCAGGACCGCGTTGAAGCGCATCCCGATGGCGGGGTCCCTGCCCTCGAACTCGTAGACCGGTTCGCCGAGCAGGACCGGATCGGCGGCCTCCTTCGCGGACATGTGCCAGCGGACCGCGACCGCCGCGCCGGCGGCGATCAGGACCAGCAGGACGCCGCCGAGGATGGCGGGGAGCATCCGGAACCACGTCTTTTCAATCAATCTTGACTTCATAATCGGGTATCAGCCTCTGGATTTGCGTTTGCCGCGCTTCTGGAAGAATCCCATCAGCGGCTTTACGATGTCGCCCGTGCACGGCAGTTCGATCAGGTCGACTTTCGCCTGGCGGCAGTTCTCCTCCAGCTGGCGGGCGAAGAGCTCCTGCGCGGCGGCGTAGCGCGCGGCGGCCATTCTGCTGCCGGGAAACGCGAAGGTGACGCCGGTTTCGGCGTCCTCGAGTTCGAGCGCGGCGGCCGTCGGCAATGCGGTCTCCAGCGAGTCCACCACGCGGATCGCCGCGAGGTCGTGCCTGCGGTTCAATATCCGCAGCGGCTTCCAGAAATCCCCCTCGTCCATGAAGTCGCTGATGAGGAAGATCACGGTCTTCTTTTTCAGCGTGCGGCTGAGCGATTCCAGCGCGGCGGCGATGTTCGTGCCGCGTCCGCGCGGATGCGTCGCCACCAGGTCGCGGATCACGCGCATCACGTGGGCGCGTCCCGAACGCGGCGGGATGTAGGATTCCACGCGGTCGGAGAAGAGCAGCAGCCCGACCTTGTCGTTGTTGCGGATGGCGCTGAACGCGAGGAGCGCGGCGGTCTCCGCCATCTTGTCGCGCTTGTCGTCCTCGGCGGACCCGAAGAGCGTGGAGGACGAGATGTCGACCGCGATGATCACGGTCAGCTCGCGTTCCTCGACGTATTTTTTGATGTGCGCGACGCCCGTGCGGGCGGTGACGTTCCAGTCGATGTCGCGGACATCGTCGCCCTCGGTGTACGTGCGGACCTCGCTGAACTCGATGCCGCGTCCGCGGTACACGCTGCGGTACGCGCCGCCGGTCATCTCCTCGACGACTTTGCGCGTTTTGATCTCGATTTTCCGGATCCTGGCGAGCAGGTCTCTGGTCAACATGGGGTGAACCTCGCTGAATTGCTGTGAATCTGCGACGGGAAAACGTACTTCGTGCAGGCGCGGACTACGGCGTGCGGAGTTCGTTCAGGATGCGTTCGATGATGCTGTCGGCATCGAGCCCTTCCGCCTCCGCCTCGTAGCTGAGGATCAGACGGTGGCGCAGCACGTCCGGCGCGAGCGCCTTCACGTCCTGCGGGATCACGTAGGCGCGTCCTTCCAGGAATGCCGCCCCCTTCGCCGCGAGGGCGAGCGCGATGCCTGCGCGCGGGGATGCGCCGAACTGCACCAGCTCGGCGAGGTCGCCCAGCTTCACGCCGTTCTGGCGGCTGGAAAGCTCGGCGTGGTGCTTCGGACGCGTCGCGATCACGATGTCGAGGATGTATTCGAGGATCTTCTCGTCCATGTAGACCTTGTCGACCCATTCGCGGGCGTTTTCGATGTCGGAGAGCTTCGCCACCGCCATCGCGCGCAAACTCGTCTCCGGGTGCGCCATGCGGTCGATCACGGAGCGTTCCGCCTCGCGCGTCGGATAGTCCACTTTCAGCTTGAACATGAAGCGGTCGACCTGGGCTTCCGGCAGCGGATAGGTGCCTTCCTGCTCGATCGGGTTCTGCGTGGCGAGGACCAGGAAGGGCGACGGCATGGGGATGGTCTCCCCGGAGATGGTCGCCTGGCGTTCCTGCATGCACTCCAGCAGCGCGCTCTGCACTTTCGAGGGCGCGCGGTTGATCTCGTCGGCGAGCACCAGGTTCGCGAAGACCGGGCCCTTCTTGACCGAGAACGTGTGGTCGTTCTGGTTGTAGATCGTGGTGCCGACCACGTCCGAGGGCAGCAGGTCCGGCGTGAACTGGATGCGCGAGAACGCGCCGTCCATCGCCTGCGCCACGGTCTTCACCAGCAGCGTCTTCGCGAGGCCGGGGACGCCTTCCAGCAGCAGATGCCCGTTCGCGATCAGCGACAGCAGCACGCGGTCGACCAGCTGTTCCTGGCCCGCCACGATGCGGCCGATTTCCGTGCGAAGCGGGCGGATGAACGCGGACGCGTCCGAGATTTTGCTTTGCAGTTCCTGAAGTTCTTCCTGTCTCATGCCTGATTATCTCCTCAAAATGGGTCGGTGTTGAAACTCTGTATCGGGATCGGCGGGAGGTCCGCCGGTCCGGTTCGCGGGCCTGCGGAATACTCTTCGACATCGCATATAGACACCGCGTTTCCGAAAAAGTTCCCGGATTCTTCATAATCTCTTCATAAAAAAAGCGGCTTGACCGGCATTGTCTTTTTTGAGCTTGAATTGAAAGTTTTTGATTTCTTTTTTGAAAGATACTTGAAACTTTTTTCAAACGGTGTATAGTGATATATCGGCTGTTTTCTTTGTCAACACAGTTCCTTTCCTTTTCAGAAGGAACGCCAATCGGGAGCTAACCGTGGTCATCACCGAATCCATTCAAAAAGCCATTCAGTCCGCGATCGCCAAATGCGGAAGCCTGCTCAGTTTTTCCCGTTCGGTCGGGGTCTCGCACACGACCGTCGCCTTCTGGCTCAACGGACGCACGCGCAAGATCAATTCCACCGTGTGGGACAATCTGCACCCCCTGATCCGGGAGTATCTGGAGCAGGAAGCCGGCGAATCCGCCTACCCCTCCGAACCGAAGACGGCCGGAAGTCCGGCGTTTGTCCTGCGCGAAAAGTACGCCGGACGATACGGCGCGGTGCAGAGCATGTCGGCGCCGCTGCTCAAGCTCGACGACCTGAAGGACTTCGATCCGCAGATCGATTCGATCGAGGAGATCGTCCGGAAACAATCCAAACGCGTCGTCTCCTTCACCTCGCCGGTCCAGGACGGTTTCTTCGCGGTCGAGGTCGACAAAAAGCGCAGCGGGTTCTTCCCCGCCGGGACGCGTCTGCTGCTCCGCGGACTGGATGCGCCCGGCGACGGCGACACGGTGCTCGTGAAGCTCCGGAACAAAAAGGAATACCTCTTCGCCGTTTATACTCGCAAGGGCGAGGATGTCGTGCTGAAGCCGCTTCAGAGCGATGCCGAGGAACGCTGCATCCCGCGGGCCGATTTCCACAACGTCGTCTGCTGGATCGTGCCGGTCCGCGAGGCGGTGCAGGTCTTCTGAAGACCGGCTATTTTCCCGGGACGGTATGGAATACGCCGGGGAATCATGCGTTTCCGCTTGCATTTTCCGTTGATTTCAGGTATATTATTTTCCTGAAATCCGCGTAACAATTATAAGATGAAAGGATTCGCCATGTTCCTCGGTCAGGACTACCTTATCGGCAACGAAACCGGAAAACGCATTTTCGCCTCGGTCAAAGACCTTCCCATCCTCGATCCGCACAACCACGCCGACGTCACCGCCATCGCGCGCAACGAGAATTTCAAGGACGCGTGGGAGCTCTTCGCCGCCACGGACCATTATGTGTGGGAAGTCCTGCGGAAGGCGGGCGTGCCGGAGGAGAAGATCACCGGGAATGCGTCTCCGCACGACAAGTTCATTGCGCTGGCGGAGGTCTTCGACCGGATCGCCGGGAATCCCGTCTACGAATGGATTCACCTCGACCTCCGGTTCCTCGGCGTCACGGAGCTGCTGAGCGCGGAGACGGGCGAGCTGATCTGGAAGAAGGTCAACGAGATCCTCGCGAAGGAGGAAAGCCGCCCGCAGGCGCTCCTGAAACGCATGAATGTGGGCGTGATGTGCTCGACCGACGATCCCGCCGACACGCTCGAATATCACAAGATCGTGAACGAAAGCCTGGGACGGACGATCGTGCGTCCGACCTGGCGTCCGGACGCGGCGATGAAGGCCGGAAAGCCGGGATTCCCCGCGTACATCGAACGCCTCGGCAAACGCTGGGGCGTCACGATCACCACGCTCGACGAACTGCTGAACGTCCTTCAGAAATCCCACGATTTCTTCGCCGAAAACGGCTGCCGCGCCAGCGACCACGGACTTGAACTCGCGTCCAGCGGGACCGGCGACGCCGCGGCCGCCGCGGAGACGTTCAGGAAAGCCCTCGCGGGCGAATCCGTCAGCCCCGAAGAAACCGCGAACTACGCGGACTATCTGCTCGGCGAATGTGGCGAGATGAACAGCCGGAGCGGCTGGGTGATGCAGCTCCACATGGGCGCGGTCCGCGATGTCCGCGATTTCCTGTTCCGCACGATCGGCCCGGACTCCGGCGGCGACGTGAGCGATCTTTTCCAGTCGCACGAGGCGAAGCTCATCCGCTTCCTGAACCGGTTCGACGGCCGTCTGAAGATCGTGCTCTACTGCCTGGACCAGGCGCATCAGGCGACGCTCGCCGCGCTTTCCCGCGCGTTCGGCAGCACGGTCCGCCTCGGGTCCGCCTGGTGGCTCTGCGACACGCCCATCGGCATGAAACGCCAGCTGGAATACATCGGCAGCGTCGACCTGCTGAGTGCGTTCGCCGGCATGGTCTCGGATTCCCGCAAGCTCCTGAGCTACGGGTCCCGCTTCGAGATGTTCCGCCGGATCCTTTCCTCCACGCTCGGCGGCATGGTCGAGGCAGGCCAGATGCCGGAACCCGTCGCCATGAAGCTCGCGAAGACCATGTGCTACGACGGACCGCTGGCGTTCTTCGGCCTGTGATCCACGTTTCCGGCAGACTTTCATCCCCCCGATCCTTATGCCGTCCGACCGGAAATCACAGCTCGAACGCGATCTTGACGCCAGTCGGCACGAGAACGCCGACCTGAAAAAGACGATAGATCTCCTTTCGCGTCAGGTCTACGGACGCGTCATGCCCGGACTGTATGCGATCCCGGCTGAGAGAGAGGATGTCCCGCCGGATGCCGGCGCCGAACGGACTGACCGTGTTTCGGAAACGAAAGTCGGTGCGCTGCGCGAATCCGCCGCGTCCTACCGCGTCTCCGAACCGGTGTCCGTTCCGTCCGATCTCCCCTCGGACGAGGTGAAACTCGAGCTTCCGCCCTCCAAATCCGCCGGGATGTCGGTGATCGCATACGAGACGGCGGAGGCGGTCGCGGTGCGTTCTCCGGTCGTCCGGCGGACGATCCGCCGCGCCATGTACGCTTCCGGCGACGGTTCGGGCATGGCTTCCGCGGCGCCCGTTCCCGCTCTCTTTCCCGATCCGTCCGGCGGCGGGCAGATGTTCGATGCCTCGTTCGTCGCTTACGTGACCGATTTCCATCTGGCGGGCATGAGCTTCCGCACGATCTCCGAACGCCTGAAGCTGGAATCCGGCATCGCGATCTCCGAAACCGCCTTGCGCGAACTGGTCCTGGCCGCGGCGGAAACGGTCGCTCCGGTCTGCGCCGCGCTGGTCGTGCGTACGCTTCCCGACTGGTCGAATCTCCGCCGCATGTTCGAACATGCGAAAGCCGGCGGCGACTGGCTCGCCGATGAGTTTCTGAAGGGAATCCACGCGCTGAGCGAACTGGAGGACCATGCCCGGATCCGCGCGGAACGTCTCGGCGGTGCGCCGGAGGACCTGTACCGCGAACGCCGCGCCGTCCGGCTCGAATCGGCACGCATCACGGCGAGGTTCTTTGAACGCTGCCGGGAGATGCTTCCCGCTCAGAATCCGCATTCGCCGCTCGGCGAGGCGCTCCGGCATGCCGTCGAACACGAAAAGACGCTTTCGGAATTCCTGTACGATCCGAGGCTGGAGCTCTTCCGCGCGAACCCGGAAACCCCTGTCGCCGATCCGTTTGCCATGCTCGCGATCTGCGCGGACGAATGCCGTTTGCGCGGCGTTTCCTTCCGCGTGTGGCTGGAAGATACGCTCGTCAGGCGGAAGCAGCCGAATCCGCCGCCGCCTGAATCGTTGTTTCCCCGTTGAACTGGATTCGAGGCGGATTTGATTACAGCGCGCCTGCCGCGGCGAGGCCCGCGAGGCGTCCGCTGGACAGCGCGAACTGGATGTTGAAACCGCCTGTCGGCCCGGTCAGGTCGAGGATCTCCCCGGCGAAATGCACGCCCTTGACGAGGCGGCTTTCCATCGTGCGCGGGTCGACCTCCTTCAGCAGCACGCCGCCGTCCATCGCCATTGCTTCGTCCATGGCGGCGGGTTTCGACACTGTGAACGGCATCCGGTCCAGCAGATGCGCGAGCTCGTGCGCTCCGGCGTTCGTGAGGCGTTTCGAGTGGAAATCCTCGCCGAAAAGACGTTCGCAGACGAGCGACGCCAGCGAACGCGGCATGATGCGCGCGAGGGAGTTTTTCAGCAGGTGGTCCGGCACCTTTTCCCGTTCGTCGATCAGATAATCGTACAGGTTCTGTTCCTTTTTGTCCGGCAGGACGCGCAGGAAGATCTGAGCGGGCTCTCCCTCTAAAAGAACGCGGTTCACCGTGCCGGAGAGATTCAGCGCCGCGGGGCCGGAAAACCCGGTGTGCGTGAAGAGCAGGCTGCCGCGCATGGAAACGTGACGGGTCCCGACCATGACGCCGAGTTCGGCGTCGGGCACGGTCAGCCCGGCGAGTTCGGAGATCCAAGGATCGTCGACATGGACTGGGGCGAGGGTCGCGACGGGTTCGCGGACGCCGTGGCCGAGCTCTTTCGCGAGTTTCAGCCCGGACGCCGTGCCGCCGAGCGAGGGCGCCGCCGTGCCGCCGCATGCCAGGATCACGTGCTTTGCCTGAATGACCTCGCCTCCGTCCGTTTCGACCCCGACGCATTTTCCATCTTCCACGAGGATGCGCCGCGCGGACACGGACAGACGTGTTTCCGCTCCGGCACGCTTCGCCGCACGCAGAAACGCGTCGCGGACGTCGGACGCTCTGCCGTTCATCGGGAAATAGTGGATCTCGTTTTCGACCGCCGGCCGAATGCCCTCTTTCTGAAGCAGTTCCAGAAAGAATTCGCGCGGCGCGGCGCGCAGGGCGTCCGTCATGAACCGTCCGTGACGACCGAATTCCGCCATGAACTTGAGCGGCGGCAGCGTGTTGGAGAAGTTGCAGCGGCCGTTTCCCGTGGCGCACAGTTTGCGCCCGATGACGTAGTTCGGGTCCAGGATGACCGTCGATGCGCCGTGCGAGGCGGCGGCAAGTCCGGCGGCGAGTCCGGCGGGACCGCTTCCGCAGATGATGACGTCGAATGATTCCATGGCGCGGGGCTCCGGGGTGTGCTGAAAAAGGGGGTTGAAAACGCGGGATAAAATAAAAACATAGTCCCATCCGGGAAAAAATCAAATCAAAAAGCGGAAAAAATGGGGCCCTGTCCCGAAAAAATACTTGAAAAATCGCCGATTCCGGTGTACATTAATTAGTTATATAAATCAAAAATGTTATTTGACTAACCGACGTCGAAGGAGACGACTCACTATGAGCATCAATGACTTTTCTCTGCCGGACCTGATCCTGTACGCCCAACTGGAAAAGAACGACAACGCTGTCAACGTCCTGCTTGACCGCGTCAACCGTCTGGGAACCGCGGACGGCATTCAGGAACTCCGCGCGGCGGCGCCTCAGTTCGAGGCTTTGTTCGAGGCCTGGGACGACCAGATCTCCGCCTCCGTCGACAAGGCGAAATTCTGCGTCCGGATCGCCGAGCTCTCTCTCCTGGATTCCGCGGCGTTCCGCAGTTCGCTGAACTACGCGGTCCGCAAGCTCCTTCCGCCCTACCTGGTCAGCGGCGCGGTCGTGAAGGCGCTCGGCGCGAAAGACGCTGGCGTTGGCGTCCGTGAAGTCGCGCTCCGCCTCAAAAAACTCCAGCGGCTGCGTTCCACCGCGATCATGTACCAGGCTGAGACCGGGCTGTGCGGCCGCATCACCGGCATCGACCGCGTGACCGGAACCATCGCCGTCACCCCGATCGACGGGTCCAGCTCCTCCTCCATCCCGATCGCCTCGGCCGTCGTTTCCGCCTATTTCTTCGAGACCACGCCCGAACTCATGGACCTGATCTCCCCGCTCGGCTCCTCGGTCCGTCCCTCGTCCGAATACCGCCGCATCCTGAACCGTCTGGCGCTGGTTGAAGTGCCGGAGCAGAAGATCCAGGAATTCGTGCAGCGTCTCCTGGTCCCGCAGGTCTTCACCGCGGCGAGTTTCGCGTCCTGGTGGGATGCCGCGCCCGCGGCCGCCGCGGCCGGCGGAAAACGCCATTTCAGCGATTCCCGCAGCGTCCTTGAGCTGTACACGCTCCTGAAGGGCGTCGTGGATGCAGGCGGCGCCGTGACCGTCGACGAGACCGCCGCCGGAAAGCTCGGCAAGCTGTTCGTCCGCGTGAGCTCCAGGCTCCTCCCGAAGGACGTCCAGATGCTCGCCGAATCCATCTCCTGGCTTTCCCTCGGCGCCGCGCCGGAGCTCCTCGCCTCGATGTTCACTCCGCTTCGCGGCCAGGTCCCGTTCTGGCCCGCCTCGATCCCCGCCGACGTCAAGCTCGCGAACCTCGCGATCTGGGCGAAGGTCTCCGTGAAGGACCTCGACGGTCTTCTCGCCGCCACGCGCGCCATCTACACGCAGGACGAATTCGTCTCCCTCGGCCTGATGCTCCCGCTCCGCTGCATGACCGTCTTCTTCGAGCCGCGGAAGAAAGCCGCGGTCGAGTCCAAAGAGGAAGCCGCCGCACGCGAGGCCGAGGACGCCGCCCTCGTCCAGAACATCATCACCAAGATCGCCGCGATGGACACCCTGTCCGCCGACGTCTGCCTCTGGATCTGGAAGAACAAGGCGCGCATCAAATCCAAGATCATCACCTCGCTGGTCGACATGGAGACCGTCGTCGCCGCCCTGAATCGTTCGGACCTCCCGAAGGAATGGGGCGCGGCGCAGCGCGAACTCAAACGCATTCTCCTCGGCGAAAAGGCCGATTTCCGCAAATACCTCATCGAGAACGCCGACGGCGACATCCCGTCCATCGTCGGCAGCCTTCAGAAATTCCGCACGCAGGCAAGCGAGCTCCAGAGCGTGATGGTCAAGATGGGCCGCATTTCCCCCGAGTTCATGGAATACATCGAAAGCGGCGAAGGCAGCAAGCTCCTCGGCATCCACGCCGCCGGCAGCACGACGGAACAGCCCCCGGTCGCATCCCTCGCCTCGCAGAAGCGCATGCAGGCGGAACTCAAGCACCTCGTCGAGGTTCTCATCCCGCAGAACGCAGAGGCCGTGGCGTATGCGAGAAGCTTCGGCGACCTCCGCGAAAACGCCGAATACGACGCCGCCAAGGAACAGCGCCGCTTCCTCCAGAGACGCCGTTCTGAGCTCGAAAAATCGCTCGGCTTCATGGACGTCACGGATTTCAGCGACGTCAAGCTCACCGATGTCGTCGTGCCCGGCTGCCGCGTCTTCCTGAAGGACGCCGCCGGCAAGGAAGTCTCCTATTACATCCTCGGCGCCTGGGACGGCGACGTCGACCGCGGCCGCATCGCCTACAAGGCCCCGCTCGGACAGGCGCTCGTCGAACACAAGGTCGGCGAAAAGGTCAAGCTGCCCGAACTCGGCGAATGCGTGATCACGAAGGTCGAACCGCTTCCCGCCGACATGATCAAAGAGCTTTCCGGCGAGTGATTTCGCCGCCCGCGTGCAGGCCATGTCGGACGTTTCACAATTCAAATCCCGGATTTACGTCCGGAAGCGGAAAACGAAGCTGACGGCGGAGCAGCGCGCGGGCGCTCTGCTCTGGCAGCCCGCCCCGTCGCTCGTCAGGGAGACGCGCGTGCTTCCCTCCGGCCTGCATGTCCGGTTCCTGCGCGTTTCGAAGCAGAAACTTGCCGGGCGCACTCTGCTGTTTTTTTCCGACACTCACATCCGGACCGCCGGCGTGCGCGGTTTTTTCCCCGGCGTGCGGCAGCGCGGCGGCACGGAATGGCTTACAACGGCGTTCCGCGAGCTTTTCGAGGCGATCCCGATGCCGGACTGCATTGCGTTCGGCGGGGATCTTTCCGGGGATGCCGCCTGGATCGGTCCGTCGCTTGATTTTCTGCGCACCATCCCGTCCGGCCCGGAGAAGTTCGCGGTCTGCGGCAACTGGGAACTCCGCCGCCGGTGGCTTCCCGCGGAACGCTGGCGCGAGCTTTTCGCAAGCGCCGGATTCCGGCTGCTGATGAACGAGACCGCCGAAGCGCACGAGATCCAGTTCCACGGGCTGGACGACGCCAAGGAAGGCGACGGGCTTTCCGGCGAGGCGGCGATCCCGCGTTCCGAAAACGTCTGCGTGCTGTCGCACAATCCCGACGTCGCGGCGGCCATGCTCCTCACGGACAAGCTGAAGGGCGCGCCGCTGATCCTCTGCGGCCACACGCACGGCGGCCAGTTCCGGATCCCCGGATTCGGCGCGGTGCTTACGTCCTCGCGTTTCGGCAAGCGCCTGGAATACGGCGCGTACCGGCACAGCTCGACCGGAGCGACGATGTACGTGTCCGCCGGGATCGGCGCGACCTGGTTTCACGCACGCATCTGCTGTCCGCCGGAGGTCCTCTTCGTCAACTTTTGCTGAACTTTCGGATTCCGGCTTGAAAGCCGGATTAAACCATGCTATACTAATAGATTATTCTGTTTTCGACTGAATCCCATACGGAGCGACTAAAATGAGCGAAACCGAGATCAATCTCCCCGACAACTTCATCCACGAGATCATCCGCAAGGACCTCGAAGCCGGAAAGAACGGCGGCGCGGTCAAGACGCGTTTCCCGCCGGAGCCGAACGGCTACCTCCACATCGGCCACGCGAAGAGCATCTGCCTGAACTTCGGCACCGCGCAGAAGTTCGGCGGCAAGTTCAATCTCCGCCTCGACGACACGAACCCCGTGAAGGAGGACACCGAGTACGTCGAATCCATCCTCGAGGACGTGAAGTGGCTCGGCGCCGACTGGGAGGACCGTTTCTTCCATGCGTCCGACTACTTCGACCAGATGTACGAGTACGCCGTTCAGCTCATCAAGATGGGCAAGGCGTACGTCTGCGAGCTGTCCGAGGAGGAATTCAAGGAATACCGCGGCACGCTGACCGAGCCCGGCAAAGAGCCGCCCGGACGTAAACGCACGATCGAGGAGAACCTCGACCTCTTCGAGCGCATGAAGGCAGGCGAGTTCCCGGACGGCAGCAAGGTGCTCCGCGCACGCATCGACATGGCGTCGCCGAACATCCACATGCGCGACCCGGCGATCTACCGCATCCGCCATGCCGACCACCACAACACCGGCTCGAAGTGGTGCATCTATCCGCTCTACGACTTCGCGCACTGCCTAGAGGACGCCATCGAGGGCATCACGCACTCCATCTGCACGCTCGAGTTCGAAATCCACCGTCCGCTGTACGACTGGATCCTGAACACGCTCGACACCCCGTGCAAGCCCCAGCAGATCGAGTTCGCGCGCCTCAACCTGACCTACACGGTCATGAGCAAGCGCAAACTCCTCGAACTCGTGAAGACCGGCCTCGTGAACGGCTGGGACGACCCCCGCATGCCCACCATCTGCGGAATGCGCCGCCGCGGCATCCCCGCCTCCGCCATCCGCGATTTCTGCGAGACCATCGGCGTCACCAAGTTCAACAGCCTCACCGAGATCGAACTCCTCGACCACTGCGTCCGCGACGACCTGAACAAGTCCGCGCGCCGCGCCATGGCGGTCATGAATCCGCTCAAGCTCGTGATCGACAACTATCCCGAAGGCCAGGTCGAGGAGGTCGAGACCGTGAACAATCCGGAAGACCCCGCCGCCGGCACACGCAAGGTCCCGTTCTCCAAGACGCTCTACATCGAGCGCGACGACTTCATGGAGAACCCCGTGAAGCAGTTCCACCGCCTCGCGGTCGGCAAGGAAGTCCGCCTCCGCAGCGCCTATTTCGTGACCTGCACCTCGTTCGTGAAGGACGAAAACGGCGAGATCGTGGAGCTGCACGCCACGTACGACCCCGCCACGAAGGGCGGCAACGCCTCCGACGGCCGCAAGGTCAAGGGTACCATCCACTGGGTTTCCGCCGACCAGTCCCTCGAAGCCGAGGTCCGGCTGTACGACAAGCTCTTCACCGTCCCCGATCTCTCCGCCATCCCGGAGGACGCCGACTGGAAGAGCTACCTGAACCCGGAATCCCTGAAGGTCGCGAAATGCCGCATCGAACCCGGCCTCGCCGAGCTTCCGCCCGGCACCCACGTCCAGTTCGAGCGCATCGGCTATTTCTTCTCCGATCCGAAGGACCACTCCAAGGAGCACCCCGTGTTCAATCGCACGGTCGCCCTGAAGGATTCCTGGTCCAAGATCGTCAAGAAAGCCTGACTGCGCTTTCTCCCGAAAACGGTCTGCATGGCGGTTCCGTGCTTCTGGCGCCGGAGCCGTCTTCCTTTTTCCGGACGGCTTCTTTTCCGCATGCGGCAAAAGCTATTTTTCACAAATACTGCGTGTTTTCCGCGGAAACGATTTGACAAAATGCGTTCCAGCGTGTAAAATACATCCGGGATTTCCTATTTTCCGAAACGCAACATCAATTTTATAAAGGAGAAAACCAGATGGAAGGATCCATGTTCTGCTACCAGTGCCAGGAGGCTTTCGGCAACAAAGGCTGCACGACGGGCGGCCGCTGCGGCGAGACGTCCGAGACGGCCAATCTTCAGGACCGCCTCGTCGCCGAGCTGAAAGCCGTCGCCCTGACCCTGGAAGGCCGCACCAACGTCACGCGTGAGTTCAGCCGGTTCATCGTCCGTGCCATGTCCGCCACGCTCACCGATACCAATTTCAATTCGGACCGCATCTACGCCCTCATCGACGAGGCGAAACGCGCCCTCCGCACGCTCGATTCCGACATTCAGGTGGATCCTTCCATCCTCTCCGTCGAAGACCCGGAGGAGCGCGCCTACCGCGACCTGCTCATGTGCGGCCTGAAAGGCGTCTGCGCCTTCGCCTTCCACGCGCTCGCCCTCGGCTACGAGGACAACGCCATCTACAATTTCATCATCAAGGTGCTGTCCGCCACCGCCAAGCCCGACACCACGCACGAACGCCTCGCCCTGCTGATCGTCGAGTGCGGCCGCATCGCCGGCGTCGCCATGGCGCTCCTTGACGAAGCCAACACCGAGACCTACGGATCCCCGACCATCTGCCACGTCTCCTGGAAAGCCGGCCGGAACCCCGGCATCCTGATGTCCGGGCAGGACCTGAAGGACCTCGAAGAGCTCCTGATCCAGACCGAGCACACCGATATCGACGTCTACACGCACGGCGACATGCTCCCCGCCAACACCTATCCCGCTTTCCGCAGGTTCCCGCACCTGAAGGGCAACTACGGCGGCTCCTGGTGGACCCAGACGCAGGATTTCGCCTCGTTCAACGGTCCCATCGTCGTCAACTCGAACTGCATCACGCCGGTGCAGGACGCCTACCGCGGGCGCATCTTCACGACCGGCATGGTCGGCTGCAAGGGCACGCCGCACATCACGCACCGCCACATCGGCATGCAGAAAGACTTCTCCGAGGTCATCAAACTCGCCAAGACGCTCCCCGCCCCCACGCCGCTCGACACCGACTCCGTCGTGCTCACAGGCGGCTTCGGACACCATCAGGTCTGCTCTGTGATTTCCCAGATCGCGCACTATATCGAAAACGGCACCATCCGCCGCTTCATCGTGATCGCCGGCGAGGACGGACGCGACGAACGCCGCGAGTATTACACCGAGCTTGCCAGGGCGCTCCCGCCCGATACCGTGATCCTGACCGCGGGCGGCGTCAAGTACCGTTTCCTGAACCTCGACCTCGGCAAGATCACCGGCATCCCGCGCATCATGGACATCGGGCAGATCAACGACGCCTACTCCATCGTCCGCATCGCGCTCGAGCTCCAGAACGCCCTCGGCATCCGCACGCTCGACAAGCTCCCTGTCTCCTTCGTCCTCTCCTGGTACGAACAGAAGACGATCGCGGTCTTCCTCGCGCTGCTCACGCTCGGCTTCAAGAACGTCCGCCTCGGCCCGACGTTCCCCGCGTTCTTCTCGCCCGGCATCATCGACGTCCTGACGAACGACTACGGCGTGAAGCCGATCACCACCGCCGAAGCCGACGCCGCCGACATGATGGCGGGCAACTGAGCCTGACCTTTCCTTTGCAGTCCATGACGTCTTTCCGGTTCATATTCAGTCTTTTCCTGGCGCTCCTCGCCGCCTGCCTCACGGTCTCCTGCCGTTCTCCGCAGCGGATCCTGCTGACGAACTCGGATTCCGGCAGGACGCTCGACCTGTGCGTCGGCGACACGATCCTGGTCGCGCTGACCGCCGAGGGCAAGCCGGGATACGACTGGTTCTCCCGGCACGGCGCGGGCAGCGTGCGCATCCTCGCCGAGAAGGGCGAACGCTACGAATCCGATCCCGACCCAGACGGCACACGGCGGTTCCGGCCCGTCGAGGGACGCGAAGGTACGCATTATTTCGCCTACCGGGTCATCGGCCCGGGCGTCTGCGGCATCGCGATGGAATACAAGACCAGCTGGGAAAAGAAAGCCCCGGAAAAGGTGTTCGAGATCATGATCCGGGCGACCGGCACCCCGGAGGAGGCCGCGTCCGATCCCGCCGAAATGCCGGATGACGAGCCCGTCTACATGACGGACTCCAAGGGCAACGTGACCGTCCGGCCCGACAAACTGTAAGCCGTGCGAGGCTCCCGTGGAAAAACTCTACTTCAACGACACGTTTCGGAAAGCCTGGGGCAGGGACCCGTTCGCCAGCGCGTTCGCCGTGACCGGGGAAGTCTTCCGCGACGTCAAGAACCGCAGGACCATGCGCTTCCGCATGGACGGCAAGTCCTACTTCATCAAGCTCCACGGCCCGGTCGGCTGGCGCGAGATCTGGAAAAACCTGCTCCAGTTCAAGCTCCCTGTGATCGGGTCCGCCAACGAATACCTCGCGATCTCCCTGCTGAACAAGCTCGGCGTGCCCACCATGACCGCCTGCGCGTTCGGCATCCGCGGCGTCAACCCCGCGGCCATGGAATCGTTCCTGGTGACCGAGGACCTCGTCGGCATGGTCTCGCTGGAGGATTTCTGCCGTGACTGGAAGACGAACCCGCCGCCCGCCGCGCTCAAAAACCGGCTCATCCGCGCCCTCGCGGTGACCGTCGCCCGGATGCACGGCAGCGGCCTGAACCACCGCGACTGCTATCTCTGCCATTTCCTGCTGGACCCCGCCTCGCTTCAGGAGAAACGCATCAGACTGCACGTGATCGACCTCCACCGGGCGCAGCTGCGTTCGCGCATCCGCCGCCGTTACCGCGTCAAGGACCTGGCGGGGATATTCTTCTCCTCCATGGACCTCGGGCTTTCCCGGCGCGACGCCCTCCGGTTCATCGCCGCCTACACGCCCCGCGCGGGCGCTCTGGACGCGAAGATCTGGCCGGACGTCCTCCGGACCGCGGTCCGGCTTTACCGCAAGGAATTCGGCCGCGAACCCGATCTTCCATCCGAATGTTCCCGCAACTGATCTCAAAACCCCATCCCCCCCGACCATGTCCTACTCCAAATCCGCCGATCCCCGTGTTGAACGCCATATTCAGGATGCCCTCGACGGCATCCGCGCCGCTTTTGCCGCCTCGCCGGAATCCTCCGCGATCCGCGCCGTTGCGCTCGGCGGCGGCTACGGACGTGGCGAGGGCGGCGCCACGCCCGACGGCATGCCGTACAACGACATGGATTTCTTCGTGATCCTGAACGGGCAGAACCCGTCTCCGGGACTTCGCGGCCTGCTGGACTCCATCTCTTCCGAATGGCGCGGCAAGCTCGCCATCGACATTGATTTCTGCTGCGTCAAATCCCTGAAGGCGCTGTACAAGGACGCGCATACGCTGATGATCCAGGAGCTGTTCGCCGGAAAGCGCATCGTCTTCGGCGACGAACACATCTTCGACGCCGCGCCGCGCCGTCCGTTCTCCGAGCTCCACTGGACCGAGGCCGCCCGTCTCCTCCTCAACCGCGGTGCCGGGCTGCTCTTCGCCCGGATGCGCGCATCCGACCCGAACGAGGCGGATTTCGTCCGGCGCAACCTCCACAAGGCGGCGCTGGGCTGCGGCGACGCCATCCTGATCGTCCACCACGACTACCGCACGACCGGGACGGAACGCCTCGAAGCGCTCCGCAAGTATTACGAGGCGTCCTGGCTGATCCCGGTATACGAGGCCGCGCTGGCGTTCAAATATGCGCCGGGCACGGGAAAAGAACCGGACTACGCGCATCATCTGGACTGCTGGGAACGCACCATGACGCTCGCCGCGACGGAGATCACCCGGCATATCGCCTCCGCCGACGCGCATTTCTCCGCCTGCCGAATCGCCGACGCCGGGCCGCGTTCGCTGAAGTCCGCGATCCTCTCGATTCTCAGCGCGCCGGTCCTGCCGGAACTCCTCTCTCCACTGGCCGTGCATCCGCGCGTGAAGCTCCTGCGCCTGCTGACGACCTGCCTGGCGGATCCCAGGCACGAGACCGACACATTCATCCGTCTGTGGAAACGCTATAATTAGTCGCAAATTGTCCTTGAAATTTTATCTTTCCGTGCTAAAGTATAATAAAAATCTGTTTTTGTTTTTTCAGGAGAATCTGCTTTGAAGGACCGTGTCAAAATATACATGTTCAGCGATGCGCTCGGGTACGAAATTGTCCAGCGCTACCGCTTTATGACGGACGAGTTTCCCGTCCGTCTGCCCGTCCGCACGCAGTTCGGCTATTCCTCGACGTGCGTCCCGACGATCCTGACCGGCGAGCCGCCCACGAAACACGGCCATTTCAGCTTCTTCTACCGTCCGAAGGACGCGAAATCCCCGTTCTCCTTTTTCCGCTTCCTGCATCCTTTCCTGCATCCCTCGGTCGTCTTCGACAACCACCGCATCCGCCACCGCGTGAGCATGTGGCTGGGACGTCATCTGAACTACACGGGCTACTTCAACCTCTACCGCGTGCCGTACGCCCGGCTGCCGTTCTTCGACTACTGCGAGAAACAGGATATTTTCGCGCCGCACGGCCTGGCCCCCGTGAAGAACCTGCGGGACGTCCTGACCGAGTCCGGTGTGCCGTTCCATATCTCGAACTGGCATCTGAACGACGACCAGAACATCGCCGCCGCGAAGAAGCTGCTGGAGGAGGAAAAGACGGAGTTCTTCTTCGTCTACACCGCCGGACTGGACAGCATGCTGCATTTTCACGTGCATGAGCCCGAGGTTGTCGCGAAGCACCTGGAGGAGTTTTCCGTCAAGGTGCGCGGCCTGCTTGAGACCGCGCGGGCGCATTTCAGGCACGTCGATTTCTGCATCTTCTCCGACCACGGCATGACCCCGCTGAAAGGCGAGACGAATATCAAGGCGATGCTTGATGCGCTCCCGCTCAAGTTCGGAAAGGACTACATCGCCGCGTACGATTCCACCATGCTCCGCGTGTGGTTCCTGAATCAGGACGCGCGCAAGCCGGTCATGGACGCCGTGAACGGCGCGCCCGGTCACTGGCTCACCCCGGAGGAAAAGACCGCGCTCCACGTCGATTTCGCCGACGCCAGCTACGGCGACGAGATCTTTCTGCTCGACCCCGGCATCCAGCTGGTCCCGAGCGACATGGGCGCGAAGCCCATCCCCGGCATGCACGGATTCTCGCCCGACGACCGCGATTCCACCGCCTGCATCCTCTCCGTGAACGAGCTCGCGGAGCACCCGCGCGAGATCGCCGATTTCTTCCGCCTGATGAAACAGGGCGCGTTCGAGCTGAAGACCACCGGAGCGTGATCTCCCATGCCCGCGGAAACACAATCCAGTTGTCCGCCCGAGATCACCGTCGTGGTGCGTTCCCACAATGACCGCGACCTCATCCGCGACACGCTCTCCATGCTCTGCGACCAGACCGTCGCGGACCGCATGGAGATCCTGCTCTTCGACGACAATTCCGATGACGGCACCCTGGAGGCCGCCATGTCGTTTCCGTCCGTCACCATCGTCCCGTGGGACGGTCTGCCGTACAATCCGCCCCGCGTGCTGAACCGCGCGGTCGACGCCGCGCACGGCAAATACATCGTCTTCAACAATTCCGATGCCGTCCCGTGCAGCCGCGACGCGGTGGAACGCATCGTCGCCCGCCTTCAGGATCCCGTCGTCGGCGCTGTCTACGGCAACCAGCTTCCGCGCGCGGACGCCCTGCCTCTCGTGCGGAAGGACTACGAACGCGCGTTCGGCGACGGCACGGTCGCGGCAGGCTGGGGATTCATGTTTTCGCTGGTCTTCTCCGCGGTCCGCACGGACGTCGCGCGCCGGATCCGGTTCAATCCGGCGTTCCAGTATTCGGAGGACATCGACTGGGCGCTCCGCATCCGCGAGTCCGGTCTGAAGGTCGTCTACGAGAAGGACGCCGCCGTGGTGCATTCGCACAATTATACGCCGGAGATCCTGCGGAAACGGTTCTACAACGAGGGCATCGCGAACGGCATGCTCTACGGCGCGAAACCGTGTTTCTGCCGCGTCCTGCTCTCGTTCGCCGCCGAATCCGCCCGCGACTTCCTCTACCTCTGCCGTCATCGCGAGCTCGGCTATCTCTTCAAAGGGCTCCGCTACCGCTGGACCCAGCGCATGAGCTGTTACCGCGGCGAAAAGTACGCATTCCAACAGGATTTCTTCCACAAGAAGGACTCCCCGGTCCCGCTTGTCCCGAAATCCTGAATCCCGCCTTGCGATTCTTGTGAATCGTTGCCGGGAAAAACGTGTTTCTATTTGAAAAATGCCCTCATACGGTGTATTTTAAATAGCATAGTTTTTTGCCTTTTATTGAACCTTTCTGTTTTTCTATCAACATCCGGAGGTTGTGTTTATGTTCGGATCTACGTCCATCTGGTGGATCGCTCCCGTCTGCTCCATCGTCGCCCTTCTCTCAGCCGCTCTGTGCTACATCCTGATGAAACGCGCCGGCACCGGCAACGAACACATGGAGGAGATCGCCGGATACGTGCGCGACGGCGCGATGGCGTACCTGAAACAGCAGTATTCGCGCGTCGGCATCGTCTTCGCCGTCCTCTTCGTGATCTTCGCGATCCTGGCGGTCCTGAAGCTCCAGAACCCCTTCGTCCCGGTCGCGTTTCTGACCGGCGGCTTCTTCTCCGGCCTCTGCGGATTCGTGGGCATGAAGACCGCCACGAGCGCGTCCAGCCGCACGGCGCAGGGCGCGAGCGAAAGCCTGAACCGCGGCCTTCAGGTGGCGTTCCGGTCCGGCGCGGTCATGGGCCTCGCCGTGGTCGGGTTCGGCCTTTTCGACATCACCGCGTGGTATTTCATCCTGGACCGCCTGGTCTACACGCCCGACCACATGGCGCACGGCCTGTCGTTCCTCGGACTCCAGCTCGTCACGCCCGGATTCGATGTCTCGCACAAGTTCGTCGAGATCACGACCACCATGCTGACCTTCGGCATGGGCGCGTCCACGCAGGCGCTCTTCGCCCGTGTCGGCGGCGGCATCTACACGAAGGCCGCTGACGTCGGCGCGGACCTCGTCGGCAAGGTCGAGGCGGGCATCCCCGAGGACGACCCGCGCAACCCCGCCACCATCGCGGACAACGTCGGCGACAACGTCGGCGACGTCGCGGGCATGGGCGCGGACCTCTACGAATCCTACTGCGGCTCCATCCTTTCCACCGCCGCCCTCGGCGCTGCCATCCCCGCCGCGATGAAGACCACCTGCGGCTCCATCCTCTCCACCGCCGACCTCGGCGCGGCCATCCCCGCCGCGATGAAGACCACGGTCGCCTACGTGAACGCCCCGATGATCGTCGCGGGCATCGGCGTGGTGCTGTCGCTGATCGGCATCTTCGCGGTGCGCTGCAAGGAAGGTGCGAGCATGGGCACGCTGCTCCGCGCATTGCGTCTCGGCACCTGGGGCAGTTCCGTCCTGATCGTCGTCGCATGCGCGATCCTCGCCGGATGCGGCATCCTCACCTGGGGCGTGTTCGGCGCGATCGTCTCCGGCCTGATCGCCGGCGTGGTGATCGGCTACAGCACCGAGTATTACACCTCCGACGAATACGGCCCGACGAAGGAACTCGCCGCGCAGGCGCAGATGGGCCCCGCTCCGACCATCATCTACGGCCTCTCGCTCGGCATGCTCTCCGCCGCGATCCCGGTCGTCGCGACCGTCGCCGCGATCATCAGCTCGTTCGCCTTCGCGGGCGGCTTCACGCAGGGCACGATCTTCGGCCTCTACGGCATCGGGTTCGCCGCCGTCGGCATGCTCGCCACGCTCGGCATCACGCTCGCCACGGATGCCTACGGGCCGATCGCCGACAACGCCGGCGGCAACGCCGAGATGTCCGCGCTCCCGCCGCACGTCCGCGAACGCACCGACGCCCTCGACATGCTTGGCAACACCACGGCCGCCACGGGCAAAGGATTCGCCATCGGGTCCGCCGCGCTCACCGCCATGGCGCTGCTCGCCGCCGAGATCCAGGAGATCGAGATCTGGGGCGGCAAGTTCAACGCGTTCCCGATGGAGGTGAAGGCGAAACTCCTGCTGGATTCCGACCACTTCGCCATCCTCGTCGATTTCTTCAAGATCAACGTCATGAACCCGCTCTTCCTCTGCGGATGCTTCCTCGGCGCCATGATGGCGTTCGTCTTCTGCGCGCTCACCATGAAGGCGGTCGGACGCGCCGCCGGACGCATGGTCGAGGAGGTCCGCCGTCAGTTCCGCACCATCCCCGGCATCATGGACGGTACCGGCAAGCCCGATTACGCCCGCTGCGTGGCGATCTCCACCAAAGGCGCGCAGCACGAGATGATGCTCCCCGCCCTCCTCGCCATCATCATCCCGGTCGCCACCGGCCTGATCCTCGGCGTCCCCGGCATCATGGGGCTGCTCATCGGCGGCCTCACCTGCGGCTTCTCCCTCGCCTGCATGCTGAACAACGCCGGCGGCGCGTGGGACAACGCCAAGAAGCACATTGAAAAGGGCAATTTCGGCGGCAAGAAGCTCCCGGACGGCACCAAGAACCCCGTCCACGGCGCGGCTGTCATCGGCGACACTGTTGGCGACCCCTGCAAGGACACCAGCGGCCCGGCCCTGAACATCCTCGTGAAGCTCATGAGCATGGTCGCGGTCGTCTTCACGCCGCTCTTCATCAAGGTCGCGCCTCTCGTTCAGGAATGGCTCGGCCTCATTCAGAAGTAACGCCGACCGCTTTTTTCCGCATAAAAATACCGGATACAGCCTTCTGTGAGCCGTATCCGGTTTTTCTATCTACCCGCTCGTTTTATGATTGTTTTGTGAGAAGCGGCTCGTCCATGCTGCCGGAACGGAATCCCTCCAGGTCGAGCGTGACGTACGGGAATCCCTCTTTGCGGAGCGCGAACGCGATCTCGAATCGTCTGGCGGCGGCCAGTTCGAATCCGTCGGGATCGGTCTCAATGCGCGCGACGTCGCTGTGGACGCGCAGCCGCACCACCTTCAGCCCGAATTCGCGCAGCACCGCCTCGCCGCGTTCCACCCGGCGCAATGCCTCGTCCGTCATGGCCGTGCCGTAGGGGAAGCGCGTCGCGAGGCACGGCGTGGACGGTTTGTCCGCGACGGGGATCAGGAGCCCGCGGGCGGCGGCGCGGATCTCGTCCTTCGTAAATCCGCAGAGCGCCAGCGGACTCAGTACGCCGAGCTCCTCCAGCGCCTTGCGTCCGGGACGGTACACCTGCGTGTCGTCGGCGTTGGTGCCGTCCACGAGGTTTCTGATGCCGTGCGCTTCGGCGATGCGTTTCATCTCGGAGAAAAGCGCGCGTTTGCAGTGGTAGCAGCGGTCCTTCGGATTCCCGCGCAGCACCGGATCGGACAGCACGTCGCGTTCGACGAGTTCCGCCGGCACGCCCAGTTCCTCCGCCTGCTTCATCGCGGACGCGGTCTCCTCGGCGGTGTGGAACGCCGTGGCGAACACGACGGCGAGCAGGGGGAACGGTTTCCGCGCGTAGATTTCGGACAGGACGGTCAGGAGCAGGGAGCTGTCGACGCCGCCGGAAAATGCCGCGCAGACGCCGTCCGCGCTCAGTCCTTCCAGCATCCGCCGGAGTTCGTTCAACTTATCTTTCATCGTTTGCCCTCGCAGTCTCCGCGGCGTCGCGGAAGAGATCGGCGAACGGCACGCCGGAAGCGGCCGCCAGCGCCTTGATGCTTTCGTATTCGGGGTAGTAGAACGTCTGTCCGTCGAAGCTGCATTTCTTGACCTTCGCGGACCCGGCGGGGAGCATCACGTCCACGACCGTGCGCGCGAGGCAGGTGCGCCCTGCCGGGAGCTTGCGCAGGCCGATGGAGCTGGTCTCCGTGAAGATGACGCGTTCCATCGCCGACACGTCCGCCTCGCGGCAGATCACGCGCAGGAGCCACGCCGGACGGTTTTTCTTCATGAAGACGGGGACGTAATGCACGTCAAGCGCCCCGGCGGCGAGCAGGGAATCCATCGCCAGGCCGAGCGTTTCGCCCGAGGAATCGTCGATGTTGGTCTCCAGGATCATGATCTCCGCGGGCGGCGCGTCCGCGGCGGCGGTCTCCTCGATCAGCATCGCGCGGAGCACGTTCGGCATCCCGAACTCGCGTTTGCCCGCGCCAAGGCCGATCTTCCTGATCGTGAAGGATTCGGGCAGGGCGGAACGCGTCCGGACGGCGGCGGCGATGGCCGCGCCGGTCGGAGTGACCATCTCGCCCTCCACGGGGAGGATGCGGAGCGGGAGCCCGCTTGCGGAGGCGATGTTCGCCACGGCGGGCACGGGGATCGGGAGCAGGCCGTGCTGGCACTCCACGAATCCGGTCCCCTCGCTCAGGCCCGTCACGACGACGTCGTCGATCCCGAGGTCGTCGAGGCAGACCGCGGCGGCGGCGATGTCCACGATGGAGTCGATCGCGCCGACCTCGTGGAAGTGTACTTCGTCAATCGGCTTGCCGTGCGCTTTGGATTCTGCTTTGGCTACGATGCCGAATATCTTCAGCGCGAGTTCGCGGGCGTGCGGCGTCAGGTCGCCGCTGTTCAGGATGGCGGTCACGTCCGCCAGATTCCGGTGCACATGCGGATGATGGTGCTCGTGCCCGTGGTCGTGCTCGTGGTGATGTTCATGCCCGTGGTCGTGATGGTGCTCGTGGGCTTCGTGTGCGTGTTCGTGTTCGAGCGCTTCGTGGTCGTGCACGTGATGGTGCCCGTGTTCGTGCCCGTGTTCGTGTTCATGCTCCAGCTCGACGTCGAACGAACAGGCGTCCACGCCGTGCGAGTTGGCGCGTCGGACCGTGACGGAATATCCCTCCACGTTCAGGCTGTCGAGGGCGGCGAGCAGTTTGATTTTGGAAGCGCCGAGGTCGAGCAGCGCGGCCACGGTCATGTCGCCGCTGATCCCGGTGGCGCATTCGAGGTAAAGGATGGTTTTGCTCATGGCTGGTTCCCCTGTGTGACGAGCGAATTGATGCGTGCGGCGAGGTAGCCCGCGCCGAATCCGTTGTCGATGTTTACGACGGACATGCCTTCGGCACAGGAATTGAGCATGGTCAGGAGCGGGGCGATCCCGGCGAAGGACGCGCCGTACCCCACGGACGTCGGCACCGCCACGACCGGCACGGAGACAAGCCCGGCGATCACGCCGCCGAGCGCGCCCTCCATCCCGGCGACTGCCACCACGGCGTTCGCGGTGCGGATCTCGTCGAGGCAGGCGAACAGACGGTGGATGCCGGCGACGCCGACGTCGTAGAAGCGTTTCACCTCGGCGCCGAAGAACTCGGCGGTCTTCGCGGCCTCCTCGGCGACCGGCTGGTCGGACGTGCCGCCCGTACAGACCGCCACGCACCCGGTCCGCGGCTTCGGATTGCCCATGATGTACAGCATGCGCGACACGGGGTCGTACTGCACGCCGGGCAGGGCGGCGCGGACGTATTCCGCCTGTTCGGGCGTGGCGCGCGTCCCGAGGGCGTTTCCGCCCGCGGCGATGAAGCGCTCGAAGATGGCGCGGACCTGTTCGGCGGTCTTGCCCGCGCAGAACACGGTTTCGATGCCGCCGCGCCGGATCTGCCTGTGGTGGTCGAGCTTGGCGAAGCCGATGTCCTCGTACGGGAGTTTGTTCAGGCGCGCGAGCGCCTCTTCGCGGGTGATGGCTCCGCTGCGGAAATCGTCAAGTATTCTGCCTGCATCCATGGTAAAGAGTTCCGTTTTTACTGGTGGCGCCTGTTGCGAACGCATGTCATCCCGTATCTCGGGACAAATCGGGCGGAGCGTATGCCGACTGCGGCGCGCTCCGCCCCGGAATCCGTTCGGACGGGATCAGATTCCGTTCGATTCGATCGCTTTGTAGCGGGTGTTGTAACGGCGGAAGAGCGCCTGGAGTTCGCCGTTGGCGCGCTTTTCCTCGATGATCTTGTCCGCGACGGCTTTCAGCTCTTCGTTGCCGTTCCGGAACGGGAATCCGTATTCTTCGGCGGGGATGGCGATGTTCAGCATTTTGACCTTGCCGATGTATTTGCCGGCGGCAAGATCGGCTTCGTTCTCGTCGTCGACGTAGGCGTCGATCTCGTGGCTGATGAGCCCGATGATGGCCTGCGTGGCGTTGTCGTAGTGGTAGAATTCCCTCGCGTGGAGCTGGTTGACGACGAAATCCTCGTTCGTGGTGCCTTTCTTGGCGCCGATGACTTTGCCATGCAGGTCATCGAGCTTTTCAAACGACGCGCCGTCGTTCACGAGAATCCTGCGCACGCCGCTTTCGTACGAATTGGAGAAGAGCACCATGGCGGAACGTTCCGGCGTGATGGAGACGCCGGACGCGCCCATATCGGCAGCTCCGGTCATGACGAGCGGGATCACCTCGGTGAACGGGACGACTTTGAGCTCAAGCGGGCGCTTGAGTTCCTTCGCGATGGCCTCGGCAAGTTCGACGTCCACGCCGACCAGACGGTTGTTGTCCACGAAGACGAACGGCGCGAACGAGGTCTCGAGGCAGACGACGAACGGTTTGACTTCTTCCTGCACCTTCGCCCCAGTGGGAAGCGCGCCGAGCACGTTGATGTGCTTGGTGCGACTGTTCTGGAGCGTGCCGACACGTTTGAATTTGTCAATGACCGCGTTGGAGGCTTCCGCGAGCTTGGTGTCCTTTTTGTTGAAGAGAAGCCCGTACTGGTCCTTGGTCAGCGGCTTTTCGAGGATTTTGAACGTGTCTCCGGTCGCTCTGACCAGGAGCTCCGCCTGCATGCGGTCCATCACGGCGGCGTCGGCGCGGCGGTCGACGAGCGAGGCGTTCACTTCCTCCTGCGTGAGGAACGGCAGGACGATTCTCGGTTTGATGCGTTCGCGCAGGAGCATGAGGTCGCTGGTGCCTTCCTGGGCCGCCACGCGGGCAGTCTTCAGGGAGAATTCATCGGTGAGCGAGGAGTTTTTCGGTACGACGATCACCTGCGAGGAAACGTCGTAGACGGTGGAGAAAAGGACGCGTTCGGCGCGCTGGGGCGTAATGGTGATGCCGGCCATGCCGATGTCGGCCTTGCCCATGGAGACGAGCGTGAAAATCTGCTGGAACGGCACGATCTTGTACTGGACCGGACGTCCGAGCTCCTTTCCGATCAGTTCGACGAGGTCGACGTCGATGCCGGCGACCGGGCTGGCCTCGTTTCCGGTGTAATAGCAGTAGGGGGACGTGGACGCTTCGCAGGCCACGACCAGCGGTTTCCCCTTGTTTTCGGACTTGGAGCAGGCCGGCAGCATGGCGACGCCAAGAAGCAGGGCGGCGAAGAGACGGAAGATTTTATTCATGACAAACCTTTCTCCATGGAGGATGAAGATGTTTTTAGTTCAACGCAGTCGAAATGGATATTTTCTCCATAAAGTATCACGTTTTTTCGCGATTTCAAGCGATATTTAACTTTTTAAAGACTTTTTATTCCGGATTTTTCCCGTACGCGCGAAAGTCGGCCCCGGCGATCAGACGAAAAGACGGTGTTTTTTCCCCGCGTCGTAGTCCGGGACCGCGTACGACGCCGTCCAGATCCCGTCCCGGCCGCGCGTCAGCAGCACGCCGTGCAGATAGCCGCACCAGTCTTCGATCCGGAACACGCGGACGCCCAGCGCGCTCAGGATCGACATCGCCAGCACGTCGTGGGATACGATGACCGCGCGTGAGGCGGGAAACGGCGTTCCGGTGAGGAACGACAGCAGCTCTTCGGCGAAGGGCTTCATGTCCTTCAGTCCCTCCGCATGACCCGTGGAAAAATACTCGCGCATCACGTTTTCCGTGTTGCGTGTCCGGAGCATGGCCTCGAAGTCCACCGGCCGCGCGAAAATGGTCAGGTCGCCGAGCTCGGGGCAGTCGCGGACGTCCTGCCGCGGGAATCCGCCGCCCTCCATCATGCACTCCGCCGTCCGGCGCGTGCGCGTCCGGGGCGACGCGGCGAAGAAAACGTCCTGTCCCAGGCCGGAAAGCAGACGTCCGCAACGCTGTGCCAGCTCCGCGCCTTCCGGAGTCAAATCGGGGTCGACCGAGCCCGCCCGGAGCGATTCGCGGATGGAATGCCGCACCACGAGGACGGTCCGGTCCGAAGCGTCCGCGAGAGCCGGGACGTCTCCTAGGAGGACGGGTTCGCGGTTGACGGCGATGGAGTTCAGCATCGGGGGGAATGCTTCGTCGGGCTCAGTCCGAAGACTTCCGGACGCCGAATTCGTCCGATATGCCGCCGCCGACCTTGAATCCGGTCTGCTTTTTCTCTTTCGCCTCGCGCTGAGGGACGAGCCTGTCGGCCTTTTCCACGAACGTCGTGACCGAGTTCGTATTGCTGTCGAGGCGGCCGATCTCCTTGCCCGTGGAGTCCAGGATGATGACCGTGGGATAGTTCGAGACATGGAACTTCTCGGCGATCCGCGTGTTGTGCTGCACCTGCTCGCGGTAACGCTTGTCCTTGCTGGTGTCGGCGTTGTCCGGATAATCCATGTAGAGCACGAGCAGACGGTCGCGCATTTTGTTCTTGAACTTGTTGTTTTCCATGCGCTCGGTCTTGAACTTGCGCGAATTGTCCTTGTCGGACGAATGGAAGAACACCGCGACCGCCTTTCCGGTCTGCTGCGCCTTTTCCATCACGTCGTCGTAGTCGCAGAACCAGCCGTTCGGCGCGCGCGTCCAGCGGGTCGGCGTCTCGGGGGCCTCCAGTGTGGCGGTGCGCGCGGCGTTGTGGATCAGCTCGTCCACCTTCGAATCTACCATCACCTTCGGCACGCCCTCGCCCAGGATGTCCTTGATCTTCCGGCGGGTTTCCTCGAATTCCGGACGGGTCCTGTTGGGCTGGTAGTTGGTGTCTTTGTACTGGTAGTTGTTCTGGAACGGTCTGAAATCGGGATCGAAGGTGTTCCGCTCGAAGCCGGATTCCGACGTTTCCTTCTTCTCCTCGGGATAGCGTTCCGAATACGGGATATAGACCCCGTCGTCCGTGAAACTCTTTGATCTCGTCGAGGACGAGGAGGAAGACGAGGAAGACGAGGAGTAGGAGGAAGACGAGGAACTTGCGGATTTCGCAGAGGAGGACGAAGACGAAGAAGAAGAAGTTTTCGTGGACGGGGAGGAACCGTCGTCGCGGGCGCCCCAGGTGTCGGTCGCGCTGTCGTCGACGAGCTGGGCGGAACGGGACACGGACGGCTTGCGGGTGCTTTCGCCCGGGAGCTCGATGAGCGTGTCGTCGTAAGGCTTGATGAGGTCGTCCATCATGCCGGACCCGGCGAACAGTGCCGGCACGGCGCAGACGGATGCCGCGAATGTAACTGTAAACAGGATGTATTTCATGGTAAATGCTCCATTTGAACCGGGGGTCATGCCGGATTTCGTCTCAAAAGTCGCTGTATCTGCTATACTATAAACCTAAAATACGGAAAAATCAAATCAGGATTGAAACTTTTTCTGATTAATTTGGAAGAAAAAAGCGTTTAGAGCAATGAAAGAGCGTCGACGTCAACGTACAGATCCACGTCCTTGACCGTCCGCCGCCAGTTCATGACCTCCGCCCTCAGAAACGCACGGAACGCGGCGTTCGGCGGCGTACGGACCGTGGCGAGATACCGGTAGCGTCCCTTGATGCGTTCGATCGGCGCGGGCGTCGCGTCGCTGATCTCCAGCGGCGCGGGGAACCGTTCCGCGATGCGTTTAACGAGTTCGGCGGCCTTCGCTTCGATCTGAACCGGATCCTCGCCGTCGAAATGCAGGACCGTGAGGTGGCAGAACGGCGGGAACAGGAGTTCTTTGCGGACCGGAAGCTCTTCCTCGAAAAAGTCCTTGCAGGAGTGCTCCGCCGCACACAGGATCGCGGGGTTCTCCGGCGAGAACGTCTGGATGAGCACCTGTCCGTGGACCTCGCCGCGGCCTGCGCGTCCGGCGACCTGCGCCAGCAGCTGGAAGGTGCGTTCGAGCGCGCGGAAATCCGGCAGATACAGCCCCATGTCGGCGTTCAGCACGCCCACGAGCGTGACGTTCGGGAAGTCCAGCCCCTTGGCGATCATCTGTGTGCCGATGAGGATGTCGAGGTCGCCGCCCCGGAACTTCGACAGCACCTCCTCGTATTTCTGCGGATTCGTCATGGTGTCCGAGTCCATGCGCGCGATGCGCGCGCCCTGGAACAGCGCCGCCGCGAGGCTTTCGATCCGTTCGGTGCCGGTGCCGACGTAGTGGAATTCCGACTGGCCGCAGACCGGGCACGCCGTGATCGCGGGGACGATCCGGCCGCAGAAATGGCAGATCAGCGAGGCATTTTTCTTGTGGTAGGTGTAGGCGACGGAGCAGTCCGGGCAGGTCGGGACGTATCCGCAGGCGCACTGGAGCTGGCGCGAGTAGCCGCGTTTGTTCAGGAAAAGGATGCTTTGCTCTCCCGCGTGGATCCGGCTGCGCACGGCATTGATGAGGCGCTTCGAGAACATCGGGATGCGGTCCTCGTCGTCCTTTTCGAGGCGCATGTCGACGATCTCGACCGCCGGCAGCACGATCGACGGGTCCCAGCGGTTCGGCATGGACGCCAGCGCGTATTTCCCCGTGACGGCGTTCTGCCAGGATTCCAGCGAAGGCGTGGCGGACCCGAGGATCACGAGCGCGCCCTCCATGCGGCCGCGGACCACCGCCACGTCGCGGGCATTGTAGCGCGGCGCTTCGGACTGCTTGTAGGAGGAATCGTGCTCCTCGTCGACGATGATGAGTTTGAGGTTGCGGAACGGCGCGAAGAGGGCGGACCGTGCGCCGACCGCGATGTCGACCTCGCCGCGGTACACCTTCATCCATTCGTCGTAGCGTTCGCCCTGCGTGAGCCCGCTGTGGAGCACGCTGACGCGTTCGCCGAACCGCGCGCGGAACCGCGTCACGGTCTGGGGCGTGAGGGAGATTTCCGGCACCAGCACGATCGCGTTGCCGCCCTGTTCCAGCACGCGCGCGATCGCCTGAAGATACACTTCGGTCTTGCCGCTGCAGGTCACGCCGTGCAGCAGGAGCACGTGCGGCGAGGCGGGCGGGCGGTCCGGCGCGAGCATGGAGAAGATCTTGTCCAGCGCCGCGCCCTGTTCGCCCGTGAGCTTGAGCGGAGTCGTCGGGACGATTTTGATGTTGCGGAGCGGGTCGCGGTCGAGCCGGACCTCCTCGATGTTCAGGATGCCGTCCTTTGCAAGTGCGCGGAGCTGAGGTATCTTCGCCCCGGTCATCGCCTGGATCGAGTCGGGCGTGGCGCCGGGATGAAGCGTGATGAACTGGATGGCCTGCGCCCGGACTTTGGCGCGCGCGCCAACTTTTTCCAGGTAGGCGGCGGCTTTTTCCGGGGACGCCAGATAGCACCGGCGGACCTTTTTGGGCTTGATCTTGCCGCTGCGGACCGCCGACGGCAGCAGCGCGCGCAGGGCCTGTTCGCGGGTGCAGCAGTAATAATCGGCGATCCATGCGCCGAGTTTCGCGAGGGAATCCGGTATCTGCGGCACGTCTCCGCAGATGTCGATGATCTCCTTCAGGTCGCCGCGGTCGGGACGGGGGATGAGGCGCGTTACGGTCGCCGGGCGCGGCTTGCGGCCCTTGCCGAACGGCACGTTGACCTTCATGCCGGGCTGAATGCGCCCGATGAGGTGCGGCGGGATTAAATAATCGAAGGTTCTGTCAAGCGATAAGTTGACAAGAACCTCCACTGCCGGAAGAGATTGTGCGTCTCCGTCTGGCATATATCTGAAAAATGGTGTTATGCCGGGGAGACGCGCCCCCCGGCAGGGAATTCATCCGCCTTACGCCTTACTTGACGACGCCAGTCTGCGGATAGAAGAAATTCTGGTAGTTGTGGGCGGGCGAGATGATCCATTCCGGAGTCAGGATCGGGCCGTAGCCCCACTGGGAGCGGTTCGGATCCATCGGATCGTTCGGGCTGCTCGGGAGCGGGAAGGGGAAGGTGAGGAGCTCAAGGATGCCGACGCCTTCGCGGACCAGGAAGTAGCCGACGCCGCCGATGACGCCGTAGGTGGCACCGGCGAGGTTGCCGTCTTCAAACTGGACGTGGGACATGAAGGTCGGGATCTCCAGCACGCCGAACGCAACGTCGCAGATACCGCGGCCGAGCTTGCGCGTGATACGGTTCCAGAGGTTCTCGTATCCGGGCGGGTTCTCGGGAGACAGGTTCAGGTTGTCGATGGCGAGAGCCTGGGTCATTCCGCCGATCATGGCGAAGAAGACGATGCTCAGGACGATTTTTTTCCACTGTTTCATTTGGTACTCCTTGAAGGGTTGTCTGAGTATGTTTTAAGAAAAAGTATCGTTTTTTTTGATGTTTTCACTGGAAAAATCGGAAAACGCGTTTAATATATTCTTATATCCTTCATCAATCAAGTTGAATTCGCGATTTTTTTTGATTTTTTTTCGAAAAAAACCGATTTCATCTGCAAATAACGTCTGAAAGGCCCTAAATAATGCCCAAAAACGAAAAAAAGTCGAAAAAAAGTCAGACCGGCGCCATCCCGCATCCGACCCTGACTCTTCTTTCCCGCAGCCATACCGAGTATCCCGACTCCCCGGACAAGGCGAAACTTGAGACCTTCGTGAATGCCTACCCCCAGCGCGACTACGAGATCCTGTTCGACTGCCCCGAGTTCACCAGCCTGTGCCCCGTGACCGGCCAGCCCGACTTCGGGCACATCCGCGTCCGATATGTCGCGGACAAGCTCTGCATCGAAAGCAAGTCCCTCAAGCTCTACCTCTATTCCTTCCGCAACCACCACACGTTCCACGAGGAGGCGGTGAACCGCATCCTCACCGACCTCGCGAAGGCGTGCAAACCGCGATGGATGGAGGTCAACGGCGAGTTCCGTCCGCGCGGCGGCATCGCCCTGACCATCACCGCGACCGAGGGCAAGAAGCCCTCCTGATCCGGCACAACAGTACAACCGACTTTATACCAAACCTTATTTAGGAGATACCAGAATTGAACCAGAACATCCCGTCTTTTGAGGTGATCGAAGGTGGCGGCGTGACTTCCGCGTCCGGATTCGAAGCCGCCGGCGTCACCTGCGGACTCAAACGGAGCGGCAAGGCCGACCTCGCCCTCCTTTACTCCAGGACCGGCTGCAACAGCGCCGGCACCTTCACCTCCAACCTCTTCCCCGCCGCCCCGGTCGTGCTCTGCAAGGAACGCGTCGCCGGGCCCGCCGGGATCCGCGCCGTGGTCGTGAACAGCGGCGTGGCGAACGCCTGCACGGGCGAACTCGGCATGGAAAATGCGCGCGCGGTCGCGAAGCTCGCCGCCGAAGCGCTCGGCATCGACGAGAACCAGGCGCTGTCCTGCTCCACCGGCAGGATCGGCGTCCAGCTCCCGATGGACAAGCTCGCCGCCGGGATCAAGGCCACCGCCGCCGCGAAGAAGCCGGACGGAGGCCACGAGGCCGCGCTCGCCATTATGACCACCGACACCCGCCCGAAAGAGTGCGCCGTGAGCTTCTTCCTCGATGGAAAGAAAGTCACGGTCGGCGGCATGACCAAAGGCGCCGGCATGATCGCGCCGCACATGTACCCCGCCGTGCCCCACGCCACCATGCTCTGCTTCCTCACGACCGACGCCGCCGCGGACAACGTCAGCCTCACGCACTTCCTCGCCGACGCCGTCGAAGTCTCGTTCAATCGCATCACGGTCGACAACGACATGAGCACGAACGACACGTGCATGCTGTTCGCGAACGGCGAATCCGGCGCGAAGATCGCGTACGACGGCTCCGAGGCGGCGCAGCTCTTCGCCGACGCGCTCCGCCACGTGGTGCAGACGCTCGCCAAGGGCATGGTCATGGACGGAGAAGGCTCCTCGAAGTTCGTCGAGGTCCTCGTGACCGGCGCGAAGGACGCCGCCCAGGCGCACATCTGCGCGAAAGCCATCGCCGACTCCATGCTCTGCAAGACCGCCTGGTTCGGCTGCGATCCGAACTGGGGACGCATCCTCGCCGCCGCCGGGTATTCCGGCGCGCAGTTCAGCCCGGAAAACGTCTCGCTCGACTACAACAACAAGCCGGTCGTGCGCGGCGGCATGGACGCCGGGACCCCGGAAGCTGAGCTGTCCGAACTCATGAAGACCGGCAGCTTCACGGTTCACATCGACCTCGGCGAGGGCGTCGCGTCCGATATCATGTGGACGAGCGACATCACCTACGACTACGTCAAGATCAACGCGGACTACCACACCTGATTCCGCCAGAACATACCAAGGAAACCCATCATGGATCAGAACCATAAGGAAAATCTCATCCACAAGGCGGACGTCCTCATGGAGGCGCTCCCCTACATCCAGCAGTTCCGCGACTCCATCGCCGTCATCAAGTTCGGCGGCAGCGCCATGGAGGACCCCGACCTCACCGCGCGCACCATGCGCGACATCGTCCTGCTCGAAGCCATCGGCATGAAGGTCGTCGTCGTGCACGGCGGCGGCAAGGCGATCACCGCCCGCCTCAAAGAGCTCAACATCGAGACGAAGTTCGTGAACGGCCTCCGCTTCACCGACGCCGCGACCATCGGAGTCGTCGACGACGTGCTGCACAACCAGGTCAACCGCGCCCTTGTGGACGCCATCCTGAAGACCGGCGGCATCGGCGCCCAGATCTCCGGCAAACGGATCCTCCGCTGCGAGAAGATGCTCTCCCGCGACCCGATCTCCGGCGAAGAGTCGGACGTCGGGTTCGTCGGCCGCGTGATCGGCGTCGACGCGCGTCCCATCCTCGACTCCCTCAACTTCCGCATCATCCCGGTCATCACCCCGCTCGCCATGGACTTCCACGGGCAGCCGTACAACATCAACGCCGACCTCGCTGCATGCGAGATCGCCATGGCGCTCCACGCCCGCAAGCTCGTTTTCATCAGCGACGTCCCCGGCGTGCTCCGCGACCCGAAGGACGAATCCACGCTCATCTCCGAGATACGCACCTCCGCGGTCCCCGGCCTGATCGAATCCGGCGTCCTCTCCGGAGGCATGCTCCCGAAGATCCGCAGCTGCGTCAACGCCATCGAAAACGGCGTCACGCAGGTCCACATGGCGGACGGACGCCTGCCACACTCGCTCCTGCTCGAGATCTTCACGAACACCGGCGTCGGCACCCAGATCATCAAGGGATGAACGGTTCCGGTCTGTTGACCTCAATGAACTCCGGCTTCCGCTTCCGGCGTCGGACCGCGCACGCCCTCGCCCTGACGGCGGCGCTTCTCTGCGCGCTGTTCGCGGGCGCGTGCTCCACGCCCCGGGAATACCCCCGGACGGACGCCGGAGTCCGGCAGCTTCTTCAGGACTTCGCCGACGACTATATCCGCGACACGCGCAGCGTGGGGATCGTCGCCGGCGTGATCCTGCCGGATGACACCGCGCTCACGGCGGTCTCCGGACGGTCCGACGTGCTCGACCCGGAGAAAAAACTTACGCCCGACACCATCTTCCCGATCGGCTCCCTCACGAAGAACATGGTCTTCGAAATGGTGGCGGAGCTGGAGCGCACCGGGCAGGTCGACCTCGACACGCCGCTGAAGGACTGCCCCGGACTGGATTTGCCGCCGGAGTACGATCCGATCACGGTCCGCGACCTGCTCCTGCACCGGTCCGGCCTGCCGCGCGAAAGCTACACGCTCATCAACATCTGGCCGGTCATTTCCGCCGAGATCTGGGACTCGAACGTGTACGAGAATTTCTGCACGCGCGAAGGTCTCCTCGAGACGCTCTCCAACTCCGAATGCCGCTCCGCCGTCTCGCATCCGCGAAGCCGTTACAGCAACCTCGGATACGGCCTGCTCGGACTCGCGCTGGAATCCCTCACCGGCGAGACCGTCCCCGACCTCATGGAACGCACCATCATCCGCCCGTGGGGTTTGCAGGACACCTCGTTCGGCCCGCCCGAAGGCAAGGAGGATCGCGTCTCCGGGACGCATTCCGGCGACATCCCGTTCTTCTGGTTCCGCGGACGCCATGTGCGTTCGCACTACCTCGGCGAAGGACTCCGCACCGCCGGCGGCGTGTGGTCCAGCGCGTCCGACCAAATGCTCTGCCTCCGCAAATACCGCGAACGCTTCCTCGCCATGGACCGCGAGCATCCTTTCGATGCCCCGAGAGGGGAGGACGAGGTGCATTACAACTACTACCTCGTCGACTCGCCCGCGGGACACCGCTGCCTCATCCGCTACGGCATGACCTTCGGCGTGGCGTCCTTCTTCGGCATTGACCTCGACACCCGCGTCGCCATCCTCATCCTGCGCAATAACTGCGACTGGCCGGACAGCGTCGGCATGGACCTGCTGGAACGCCTCGAACAGGTCATCCCCGACGCGGATTCGTGGGGGTCGACAGAAACAAACAACTGACAGGAGTCCTGCTTATGACCGCCGCCGCGCTTTCCGCCGCTGATTTCATACTCACAAAAGGCCAGACCATCCGCGCCGCCGCATCGAACGAAGAAGCCGAGACCGTGCGGATCGCGCTCGACCTGCTGAAACGCGACACGGCGAACGTGCTGGATGCGGAGCTCGAAGTCGTGCAGGACGGCGACGCGGACATCGTGGTCGGCACCGCCGGGTCCGCCCTGCTCAAGCCGTATTTCGACAGCGGCAAGCTCAAAAAGGACGGCCGCAAAGAGGCGTTCCAGCTCGCCGTCGTGAACGAATCCGGACGCGCCCGGCTCCTCATCGCGGGCTCGGACAAACGCGGCGCGGCGTACGGCATCGTGGAGCTGACCCGGATGCTCGGCGTCTCCCCGTACGAATGGTGGGCGGACGTGACGCCCGAAAAACGCGATTCCTTCACGCTGCCGGAGACGTTCTCCACCTCGCAGGCGCCCTCGGTCGAGTACCGCGGCATCTTCATCAACGACGAGGACTGGGGATTCACGCCGTGGGCGGCGCGCACGTTTGAACCGGAGGCGGCGGACCTGGTCGATCCGGAGATCGCGAAGAAGACGCCGCAGATGCTGGCGGTCGGCCCGAAGACACACGCGAAGGTCTTCGAGCTGCTGCTTCGCCTGAAAGCGAACACGTTCTGGCCCGCCATGCACGGCTGCACCACCCCGTTCTACATGGTGAAGGGCAACGCCGAAGTCGCCGACAAGTACGGCATCGTCATCGGCACGTCCCACTGCGAGCCGATGAACTGCAACGTGAACGGCGAATGGCGCGTGCGCGGACAGGGCGAATACAACTACATCTCGAACAGGGACAACGTGCTGAAATTCTTCGAGGACCGTCTCGCGGAGATCGGGCGTTACGAGAACATCTACACCATCGGCATGCGCGGCGTCCACGACGGCCGCATGAACGGCGCGAAAACGCTCGACGAACAGCGCGAAGCGCTCCCGAAAGTCATCGCCGACCAGCGCGCCATCATCGAGAAGAAATCCGGCAAAAAGGCGGATCAGGTCCCGCAGATCTTTGTCCCGTACAAGGAAGTGCTGGACGTCTACCGTACCGGCCTGAAGGTCCCGGAAGACGTGACGCTGATGTGGTGCGACGACAACCGCGGCTACCTGCTGCATCTCTCCGACGAGGAAGAACTTAAACGGTCCGGCGGAGCGGGCGTGTACTACCATGTGTCCTACTGGGGCGTACCGCAGAACTATCTGTGGCTGGCGACCAACCACCCCGGGTTGCTCTACCGCGAGATGAAACGTTCGTACGACTGCGGCGCGAAGAAGATCTGGATTCTGAACGTCGGCGACATCAAGCCGCAGGAAATGCACATGGAGCTGTTCCTGGACATGGCGTGGGACATCGCCAAGGTCGAGAAGACGGGCGTGCAGGACTACCTCGAAGCGTGGTGCGCGCGCACGTTCGGAGCGGATGCCGCGAAGGAAGCCGCGTCCATCCTGACCGAGCTTTACCGCATCTCCTGGATTCGCAAGGCGGAATTCATGTGCAGGAAGTCTGACGATCCCGGACCGGGCCACGCGGAGCCGACCGTCATGATGGAAAACCTGACGTCCGGCCCGGATTTCTCCGAACGCGAGGTGCTGGAGATGATCGCGGACTACGACGCGCTCGAAAAACGCACGGTCGAACTTGGAAAGAGGATTCCCGCCGGCCGCAAATCCGCCTGGTTCGAGATCGTCGAGTACCAGGTGCGCGGTTCCGCCGGGCTTGCCCGCAAGCACCTGTACGGCATGTTCGCGAAATCCGGCCTGCGTCCCTGGGCGGACGTCCATGAACAGCACCAGCTGGTCCAGGCGCTGACCGCGCGGTTCGACGACATCGAGGACGGCAAGTGGCGGCGCATGATGTACGCCTTGCCGTGCGGACAGAAGGTCTTCGACGACATAAAGGAGCCGTGGAGCCCGTCGCCGCGTTCGCAGGTCTTTGCCGCCGACCGCTTGAAGGACCTCGTCGCCTATATCGACGGCCTCGACGCCGAGGACGCCAAGCTCGCGTCGGCGTTCGGCATGGGCTGCCGCAGCCGCGCCGCGATCATCCCCGGCGGGCAGACCGTCAACTACAAATTCACGCTCGAAGACGCCGGAAAGACTGCGTTCCGCGTGAACATGATCCCGACGCACCCCGTGACCAACGACAAGCTCCGCTACGAAATCATCCTCGACGGGAAAGCCGTCGCCGCGCCGAATATCCACGCGAAGGACTTCAGCGACGAATGGTCGGACAACGTGATCCGCAACCAGACCGCAGCGCTGTATACTGCCGACTGCCTCGCCGCCGGAGAGCACACCCTTTCCATCAGGCCCGTTGACGAGGAAGTCCTCCTCGACACCATCGAGATCACGCAGCCGTCAGGCAAATAACCTTTGTCTCAAGACGGATCAGAACCGGGAAATCCGCCCGTTTGAGCAGGATTCCCGGTTGTTTTACGCATGGAATCGAGGCAACGCAAATTACGAGACGATCGTGCCGGCGGAGAAGTCGCCGGTCAGGACGCGTCCGAGCGCACCGGGTTCCTCGAACTTGCAGACCACGATCGCGAGGTTGTTGTCCGCGCAGAGCGAGAACGCCGCGGCGTCCATGATCTTGTAATGTCCCTCGATCGCCTGCTTGAAGGTGAGTTCGTCGAACTTCTTTGCGGCCGGGTCCTTCATCGGGTCTGCGGTGTAGATGCCGTTGACTTTGGTCGCCTTCACGAGCGCCTGGCAGTTCGATTCCAGCGCGCGGAGCGCCGCCGTGGTGTCGGTGGTGAAGAACGGGCAGCCAGTGCCGCCCGCGTAGATCACGATCTCGCCGCGGGAGAGCTGGTCCAGCGCGGCGTCGCGGTCGAACCTCGGCGCGAAGGGGCGCAGGTCGGCGGATGCGTGGATGTTGACCGGGATGTTTGCCTTCTGAAACGCGTCTTTCAGGCGGAGGGCGTTCATGACGGTGCCGAGCATGCCCATGTGGTCGGCGGTCACGCGGTCCATGCCCACGGCGGATCCGCCGCGCCAGATGTTTCCGGCGCCGACGACGAGCGCGATCTGGACGCCGAGCTCGCGGGCTTCGGCGATGCGTGCGACGGTTGCTTCCACGGCGGCCGGATCGTAGCCGAATTCACGGTCGCCCTTGAGGGCTTCGCCGCTGATTTTGAGGAGGACGCGCTGATAACGAAGTTGAGTGGACATGACTGCTCCCGGTTGGTCGTGGTGAAAAAACTGATGAAATAAGTATACCACGTTTTTTCGCGTTCGTCAAGTGAAGAGACGGTTTTTCTTTCGTCTCTTTTCCGCGCGGTTTCTCCCGTTTTCCGCTTTAAATCCGCCGGTTTCGTTGTATATTAAGATATGCGCGTTTTCCGGCACACGGACCGGGACCGTTTTTTGCATCAGGAAGAATGAACCGGCAGAGGAACCTTATGAAGATCAGAACGTTGTTTGTTTTTGTCGTGACGATGGCTGCTCTGGGGATTCTTCATGCCGCCGACCTGGACCTGGAGAAGGAATACAAACGGGAGATCGCGCTGTACCATATCCGTCCGGACCAGTCGCGCCCGCTCAAACGCGATCCCGACGGCACGCCCGTTTCCGAGGCGCAGCTGAAGGATGCCGTCCGGGACTTCTACGACCGTCTTTACCCGCTGGATCCCGCTTTTCTGAAACGTTTTCAGATCAGAAGCGTCGTCTTCAAGGACACCGTCTATGACCGCGACGGCGGCACGCACCAGCAGCGCAGGATCGGCAGCGACCTGTACCTGGACGCCGACCTGGATGCCCAGCAGTTTTATGTGAACATGTTCTACCTTCAGCTGAGCGTGATGCCGCGGACGTACCTCGAACGCTGGAACAAGCTCAATCCCGATGGGTTCAAGTATGAAAACACACGGGGGAGCCTGTCGAACAGCGCGCAGAAGAAGCTTGACGCAGTCCTGGCCGAGTGGGACAAGTATTTCGTGAGCCGCACCGGGATGTATGCGACCGAGATGGATATGGCGATGACGTTTGCCTACATGGTCGCGAAGGGGCCCGCCGCCACAGCGTTCGTGAAGGAGAACAGCCCGGACGTGCAGAAGAAATTCGACCTGATCGTCGATATCCTGGAGTCGGTCAAGGCGGTCGAACGCGGCTACATGCAGACCCTCCTCGCGGACGACCTTTCCAAGCTCAAAATATACGTGCCGTACGCGCTTGCCGTGCGGCTGGAACGCGAATATTCCGGCGTGTGGGCCGTAACGGAACGCGGAGACGAGGCGGAAGACGGAGCGGAACCGGACGCGGAAGCCCAGCCGCCGCGCGGGATCGGCGATCCGGTCGAAGTCGCCGGACGCAAGGTCAATCCGCTGATCCTCGCGCTCGAAACGAAGAACAGCCGGCTGTTCAAGCTCCTGATGCGGAACAAGGCCGATCCGAACGTCGCCAATGACAAAAAGATGAGCGCCCTAATGCTCGCGATCGCGAACAACGATCCGGAACAGGTGAAGGCGCTCCTCGAAGCGGGTGCGAAAGTCACGCAGGATGCCGCCCGCGCCGGTACGGCGTCAGGCATCAATTCCGAGATCGTGAAACTGATGAACTCCTACCTGCCCGGCGTGCGTCAGTCGGCTCAGCCGGAAAAGAAGAAGACGGCCCCGGACAGTGCGCAGGGCAGTGCGTCGGGCAGCGCGGAGTCCCGCGAATCCGCGGACAGCGCGTTGTTGAAACGTCTCCAGGGAACAAAATTCAAAACCATTGATCTCGAAGATGTTTCTATCGCCCAGGCGGTCCGTATTATCTCAACAAAAAGCAAAGAGCTGGATCCCGGCGGCAAAGGCATTCGGATCAGCCTCCCCCAAAAGTATCCTGAAATGCCCATTACGCTTGTTTCCGAGAATGTTTCTCTCTACGAAATGCTTCAGCTCATCTGCAAAAACACAGGTCTTTCCCTGCGGCTGGAAAGTCCGGACAAGGTTTTTTTCGTCAGTCCCGGCCAGGAAAAGAACGAAACCGGAAAGACGGACGGTTCCATGAGGAAGAAGCCGTGACGGTGCGTGTATGAACTGGAATTCCTCTGAACTTATCTGCTGCGACGCGCCCGCCGGACTGGCGGAACACGGCATCCGCGACGCCGTGTTCGCGATCGGCACGTTCGACGGCCTGCACCGCGGGCACGTGGCGGTCGTCCGCGCCATGCTGGAGGAGAGCCGCCGTCTGAACGCAGCTCCCGCCGTCCTGACCTTCCAGCCGCATCCGCGCGCCGTCCTCAACCCGGACAATCCGCCCCCGCTCCTGATGTCCCGCGAACGCAAGCTCAGCATCCTCGCCTCGCTCGGCGTGCGCGCGGTGGTCTCCCTGCCGTTCACGAGGGAGTTCGCCTCGCTTTCGCCCGGGGATTTCCTGTCGCGCTGCCTGCTCTCCGGCCCGGTCCGCGTCCGCGGCGTCTGCGTCGGCTCCCGCTGGCGGTTCGGCGCGCGCGGCGCAGGGGACATCGCATTCCTGCAGCAGCGCGCAAACGAGTTCGGTTTTATTTGCCGCGCGGTCCCGGAGATCCGCGACGAACGCGGGATCGTGAGCAGCACGAAGATCCGCGAGGCGCTCGCCGCGGGCGACGTGGCGTTTGCCGCGCACTGTCTCGGACGGCGGCCCGCCGTTTCGGGCGTGGTCGTCAGCGGCTACGGCGTCGCGGGAAGCACCCTGCACTGCGCGACGGCGAACCTGGACGTGCGTTGCGGCATGCTCCCGGCGAACGGCGTGTACGCGGCATTCGCGGTCGTCGGAAACGAACGTTTCCCCGCCGTGGTGAACATCGGCGTCTCGCCGACGTTCGATTCCTACGGCAACGGCGGGCAGGTCCGCGTGGAGGCGCATCTGCTGACGGACGGCGCGCCCGACCTCTACGGAAAGGAAATGGCGCTCGGGTTTGCCGCCCGCATCCGCGGCGAACGCAAATTCGCCTCGCCGGAGGAGCTTGCCGCCCGTATTCAGGAGGATATCCGGCTCGCCCGCGCCGCTTTGACTGAACAAAATCAATCTTCCGCAAAGGAGGAGATCATAGCATGAATCCCGAAAATCAGAACCTTTATTCGATCAGCGACCTCGCCGATCAGGTCGGCGTGCCGCGCACGACCATCACCGACTGGCTCGGCAAGTATTCCCGTTTCATCGAGCTCCAGACGCAGGGTCGCCGCCGTTTCTACACCGACCGCACCCTCTCCGTCCTCTGCAAGGTCGCCGAACTCCGTACCGCCGGACGTTCCATCGGCGACATCGACGGCGAACTCGAACGCACCTTCCCGGTTCATCCGACCGTGGAGCCGCCGGATGCCTCCGGGACCGAACAGAATCCCGCCGAAAACGGCGCCGGGCCGGACGCCGCGAGCCCGAACCCGGACCAGCAGAACTATCCCGTGGTGAAGCAGGAGAATTTCGACGAGCTGTACGATCTGCTCGGCTCGAAGTTCACCGACCTCTGCGATGCCATGAGCGCGGTCAACAAAAAAGCCGACGTCTCCGCGCGGCGTCTGCGCGTAATGCTCGCCGTGGCGGTCATGATCATTGTGGTCCTGGCCGGTTTGCTGGCGCTCTTCTACGTGAACTTCCTCGTCCAGCGCGACAACACCGCCGCCAGCCGCGACGCCGCGTCCGCGATCGCCGCGCTCACCGCGGGCTCGGAAACGCGCGAAAACGCCCTTCGCACCGACGTCGGCAATCTTTCCGGCAGCGTGTCCGGTCTCGCGGGTAGCGTGTCCGGCATGGAGGGGCGCGTGTCCGGCATGGAGGGGCGCGTCACAAATCTCGCGGGCAGCGTGTCCGGCATGAACGACGAGCTTCAGAAGCTCCGCGCCGACCTCCCCGCCCAGCGTGCGGCGTTCGATGCTGCGATTGAGGAGATGAAACGCGCCAACGGCTCCGCGATGGAGGCGCAGCAGGCGCAGTTCGAGGCGCGGATCGCCCTCGAAAAGGAACAGTTCGCCGCCGAACGCCTCAAGCTCATTCAGCAGATCGAGTCCCTTCAGGAACGCCTGAAGCAGGCCGCCGAAAGCGAGCCGGCCCGTGACGAGGAGATTCGTAAGCTCCGGGAGGAACTCGCCGCCCAGACCGAACGCGGCAAAGAGGTCGACAAGCTCAACGAAGAATTGAACGTCGTTTCCGGCAAGATCGCGGACCTTCGCGAAAAGAATCAGACCCTTTCCAACGAGCTCGCCGCCGCGAACAGACGCGCCGCGGACGAGACGGAGGCACGCAAGAAAGCCGAAGCGGACGCCGAAAAAGCCCGCCGCTCCGCCAATGCCGTTCAGAACAATCCGCTGCCGCAGTCCGGCGGATACCCCTACCAGGGAATGTAAACAAGGAGCCTTCGACATGAACTTACTGCCGATTCCCCCCGGAATGGAGACCGAGGCATTCGTGATGGATTCCGGCGCGCTGCGCGATGTACCGGAGCTGATCCGCCGCTGTTTCCAGTCGCGCCGCCCCTGGATCGTGGCCGACGAAAACACTTGGAAAGCCGCCGGAGCCGCGCTGTTCGATATCCTCAAATCCGCCGGACTCGCTCCGCACGAACCGTTCATCTTCCCGGCCGTGCCGATGATCCACGCGGACAACGCCCTGACCCCGCGCCTGACCGACGACATGCCGTTCGACTGCGTGCCGGTCTCGGTCGGCGGCGGCACGATCAACGACCTCGTGAAGCGCGCTTCGGCGGTCACTCGGCACCGTTACCTGTGCGTCCCGACCGCCAGCTCCGTGGACGGCTACACCTCCTACGGCGCGGCCATGACCGACAACGGCCTGAAGAAGACGCTGCCCTGCCTCGCCCCGCTCGCGGTCGCCGCCGACACCGACGTCCTGAAAGCCGCGCCCGCGCCGATGGCAGCGTCCGGCTACGCCGACCTCGCCGCGAAAGTCGCGGGCGGCGCCGACTGGGTGATTGCCGACGAGCTCGGGATCGAGCCGATCCGCGCCGACGTGTGGGATCTGGTGCAGAAGGACCTGCGCAAGTGGATCTCCGACCCCGCCGACATCGGCGCGATCTTCCTCGGGCTTGCCGCCACGGGCTACTCCATGCAGATGTACCGCGAATCCCGTCCCGCCAGCGGCGCGGAGCACATGATCAGCCACCTGTGGGAAATGGAAAACCTCACATTCAACGGCGTCCCCGTGTCGCACGGGTTCAAGGTCGGCATCGGCACGCTCGCCTCGACCGCCCTGATGGAATGGCTGTTCGAGGGCCGCGATGCCGCCTGGGCGCGCGCCAATGCCCGGCCGCCGCGCACGGAATCCGAACGCCGCGCCGAGGTCGATTCGCTGCTTGCCCGCGGATGCTACGGCGCGAAGACAGGGGAGATCGCGATGGGCAAGTTCCTGACAGGTGAAGCTCTGGCAGCGCGCCGCGAACTCATTTTCGCCCACTGGGACGCCCTCGCGAAACGCACCGCCGAATGCCTGATCCCGTTCGACACGCTGAAAACCATGTTCCGCGCCGCGTCCTGCCCGGTCGCGCCCGCTGAAATCGGCCTCGACGCCGCCCAGTTCGAACACGGCGTGCTGGCGGCGCAGCTGATCCGGAACCGTTATACGGTCCTGGACGTGCTGGACGAGCTCGGTCTTCTGCGCGAAGCCGCCGACGCCGTTACGGCGCGGATGACCGCGCAGCCTTGAATTTTCACGAATTCATGCTATTGTAATCCATTCTTTTTTTCAAACACCAACGAACCGGCAAAGCGAAAACGAGGACGCGAAAACCATGACGATCAAACAAATCCTGCTCAGTCTGACCTGCGCCCTCTGTGCCGTTTCGTTCATGCCGTCGACCGCGGCCGAACCGGATACGGACGGACGGGATGTCCTGTCCGCCGTCCGCTCCCGGGATAAAAACGCGATTCGTTCCGACACCGTGTCCGTGCCCGTTCCGCCGGCCGGCACGCGCATTGACTCGGTCCTGGCGACCGTGAACGGCGAACCGATCACCATGCTGGACGTCATCCTTGAAACGGGGAGCCGGGAAAAGGAGCTCGCCGGGATCTATTCCGGGGAACGCCTCCGTTCCGAAACGCTTAAACTCCACATGGACACGGTCGATCAGCTCGTGTTCCACAAGCTCGTTTACGAGAAGTACAAAACGGAACCGTTCGACATCCCGCGTCAGGAGATCGAAAACCTGCTGGACGAGTTCGTGCGCACCAGCGGCGCGGAATCCCGTGCCGCCCTCGAAAAAAGCCTTCTTCCGGCCGGCATCACGCCGGAACGCCTCCGTGAACTGGCGAAGGAGCGTATCGCCGTCGAAGTCCTCCTCATGCACGACTGCGATCATCATGTGTATATCACGCCGAAGGAGGTCTACGAGGACTACAAGGCGCACCCCGAAAAATGGACCGTCCCGGAGAAGATTTCGCTTCAGATGCTTCAGATCAACGTGACCACCGGGTCCGCGGGCGGCGACCCGAAGGCGGCCGTCGAGGCCATCCGCAAGGAGCTGGACAAGGATTCCTCCCAGAAGAATTTCACGCGTCTCGTACTGGAACGGTCCGACGGCGCGACCGCGTCCGAGGGCGGCACCAAGGAGGACATCGAAATGGACAAACTGCGTCCCGAATTCATTGAGCCCCTGAAGGGCAAAAAGATCGGCGACGTGGTCGGGCCGATCGAAGCGCCCGAGGCTTATTTCTTCCTCCGTGTCGTAGCGACGAAGCCCGCCAAGCTCATCCCGTTCAGCCAGGCCAACCGCGATGTGCGCGATGCCCTGTTCAAGGAGAAGGCCGAGGCGAAGCGCAAGGAATACTTCGAACAGATGCGGCGGGACGCGGTGGTCCGCTATTATTTCTACTGAAGCCCCTGATGCGCAATCTCTACATCCACGTGCCGTTCTGCGCCGGGAAGTGCGACTACTGCGCGTTCTACTCCGAACCCGCGCCCGATGCGGCGCTGATCCGCCGCTGGCTTGAGCGCATCCTGTTCCAGCTGGAGGAAAACGCTCCCCGCCTCGAACATGCCGAAACCGTGTATTTCGGGGGCGGCACGCCGTCGCTGCTGCCGGACGATGCCCTGAAACGCCTCTTTGCCGCCGTCCGTGAGGCTGTGCCGTCCGCCATCGAGGTCTCCATTGAGGCGAATCCGTTTACGGTCACGCCCGAAAAAGCCGCCGTCCTGACCTCGTTCGCAAACCGCGTCACGCTCGGGATCCAGTCGTTCGATCCTGCTCTTCTGAATGCGATCGGACGCCGGGACCATGCGGGCCCCGGTCCGGAGGAGGCCGTGCGGAATCTGCGCGAAGCCGGACTTCGCAACCTCGGGCTTGACCTGATGTATGCGTTGCCCGGAGAAACGCCTGACCTCTGGCGGCGCGACCTCGAACGTGCGCTTGAACTCAAGCCGGAACACATCTCCGCGTACTCCGTCACGCCCGAACCCGGCACGCCGTTCGCCCGAAGGGTCGCCGGAACGCGAGAGGATGATGCGCTTTCCGAGGCGATGTGGGAGCAGGCGGGCGTGGTCCTCGGCGCGGCGGGGCTTCCCCGGTACGAGATCAGCAACTACGCGCGTCCCGGCTTCGAGTCGCGGCACAACTCCAACGTCTGGCACGGCCAGACCTACCTCGGACTCGGACCCGCCGCGTGTTCGTTCGACGGGACCGACCGCTGGACGCAGGCCGCCGGTTTGCGCGCGTGGCTGGACGGCGCGCCGCCCGAAGCCGACCGAATCCCGAGGCGGGCGCGCCTCGGCGAGATCCTGATGATGGGGCTCCGCACCGTGCGCGGCTGGACGCGCTGGGAATTCGAGGCCGCGGCGGGCTGCGGCTGGGATGATTTTTCGGCGCAGCTGAACGAGCTTGCGGAACGCGGCCTCGTGACGCTCGCGGCGGACACGGTCGCGCCCACGGAACGCGGCCTGGCGTTCTGGAACGACGTCGCGGAAACGCTCGTTTTTGCTTCATGAATTTGCATTTTTCCCTGAATGATGATATATTACGGGAATAATTTTTACTGATACAAGGATATCCGATATGAAATCTGACCTCGAAATAGCGGCCGGCGTCCCGTGCCGTCCGATCTCGCAGATTGCCGCCTCGCTCGGCCTTTCCGAAAACGACTACGCCCCCTACGGGCATAACAAAGCCAAGCTCGAACTGAGCGTGTTTGACCGTCTCGCCGGGAAACCCGACGGACGCCTCGTCCTCGTGACCGCCATCACGCCGACTCCGGCGGGCGAAGGCAAGACCACTACGACCATCGGCCTGACCGATGCACTCCGGAAACGCGGGAAAAAAGCCGTCGCGGCGATCCGCGAACCCTCCCTCGGCCCCGTTTTCGGGCGCAAGGGCGGCGCGGCGGGCGGCGGCTGGGCGCAGGTCATCCCGATGGAGGACATCAATCTGCATTTCACGGGCGATTTCCACGCGGTCTGCGCGGCGAACAACCTGCTGGTCGCCATGACCGACAACCACATCTTCCACGGCAACGCGCTTCAGATCGACCCGGACCGCGTGGTCCTGAAACGCTGCCTCGACATGAACGACCGCGCGCTGCGCCACATCGAGCTGCAAACGAAGGGCAAAGGCGGATACACCCGGCAGGCGGGATTCGAGATCACGGCGGCCTCCGAACTGATGGCGGTGCTCTGCCTGGCGACCGGCATCGCCGACCTCAAACGCCGCATCGCGGACGTGATCGTGGCGTACAACGTCCACGGCGAACCCGTCACCGTGGGCGATCTCCACGCCGCCGAAGCCGCCGCCGTCCTGCTGAAGGAGGCGATCAAGCCGAACCTCGTGCAGACGCTCGAGGGGACGCCCGTCCTGATCCACGGCGGCCCGTTCGCGAACATCGCGCACGGCTGCAACTCCCTGCTCGCGACCCGGCTCGCCCTCAAGCTCGCCGCCTACACGGTCACGGAGGCGGGATTCGGCGCCGACCTGGGCGCGGAGAAGTTCATCGATATCAAATGCCGTCTCGGCGGCCTCAAACCCGCCGCGTCCGTCCTCGTCGTCACGATCCGCGCGCTGAAGATGCACGGCGGCCTCGCGAAGAACGAGCTCGAACACGAAGACCTCGCCGCGCTCGAACGCGGCCTGCCGAACCTGCTGCGCCACCTCGACAACCTCGTGAACGTCTTCAATCTTCCCGCGGTCGTCGCGATCAATAAGTTCCCCGCCGACACGCAGGCGGAACTCGACCTCGTCATGAAGGCGTGCGCCTCCCTGGGCGTCCGCACCGTGCTGTCCGACGTCTGGGCGAAGGGCGGCGAGGGCGGCCTGGAACTTGCCGACGTTGTGACGGAACTCTGCGAAAAGAACGCCGATCGGGAACCGGTTTTCGCCTATCCGCTCGAGGGCATGTCTCTGCGCGAGAAACTCGACACGATCGTCCGGCGCGTCTACCGCGGACGCGGCGCAGTCTTCACGGACGAGGCGGAACGCCAGCTCGAACTGCTCGCGAAGTACGGCGGCGACTCCATGCCCGTCTGCGTCGCGAAGACGCCGTACAGCTTCACGGGCGACCAGACGCTCGTCGGCGCTCCGGAGGGCTTCGACCTCCTGATCCACGACCTGAAGATCTCCGCCGGCGCGGGATTCGTCGTGGCGCTTGCGGGCGACATCATGACGATGCCCGGCCTGCCGACGTCGCCCGCCGCCGAGCGCATCCACATCGCGGACGACGGCACGGTGGACGGTCTTTTCTGACCGGCCGCGTTTTGTCCGCATCCGGCATAAAACCGCGTCATTTTCCACGGAAAGGCATCGTTTTTCCGGCGCAACATCTTGCAAAAACGGGATTTTATGCTATATTATAGTTTTGACTTTAATCCGCAACCCCATCAGCAAACGGAGAAAATACCATGGCAATGTATGATGCCGCAGACCTGAAGAAAGGTCTCAAAGTTGAAATCGACGGCCAGCCGTACGTGATCACCGATTTTGAATTCTGCAAGCCCGGAAAGGGCACCGCGCTCTACCGCTGCAAGCTGAAAAGCATGATCAACGGCAGCACGATGGACCGCACCTACCGCCCCGTCGACAAGGTCGGCATCCCGAACCTTGAAGAACGCGACATGTACTACTCCTACCACGACGGCCAGAACTACGTCTTCAGCGACGCCGAGACCTACGAAGAGATCTCCATCAACGAGGAAGCCCTCGGCAAGCGCACCTACTTCCTGATCGAGGAAGCCCTCTGCCAGGGACTCTTCTTCAACGGCAAGCTCATCGACATCACCCTCCCGACCTTCATTGAGAAGGTGGTCGCCGAGACCGAACCCGGCGTCCGCGGCGACACCGCCAGCTCCAACGTGATGAAACCCGCCAAGACCGACAACGGCTACGACGTCATGGTCCCGCTCTTCATCAACGTCGGCGACACGATCCGCATCGACACCCGCACCGGAGAATACGCCGAGCGCGTCAGCAAAGGCTGAACCGTGGACCCCTTCACCCGGCTCCAGCAGACCGTCGCGGCGCTGAAATTCCGCGCCCGCGTCCTCGCCGCCGTCCGGGCAGGGTTTGACAAACGCGGATTCACCGAGGTCACGACCCCGGTCCGCATCGCCGCGCCCGCGGCGGAGGAGTATATCGACGCTCCCCCGGCGGGCGCGTTCTTTTTGCGCACGTCGCCCGAACTCGAGATGAAGCGCCTGCTCTGCGCGGGCATGGACCGCATCTACCAGATCGGGCCGTGTTTCCGGGCGGGCGAACGCGGCAGACTGCACCGGACCGAGTTCGATATGCTGGAATTCTACATGGCGCACGCCGACTACCTGGAACTGCTGGACACCATCCGCGCGATCATCGTCGAGGCCGCGATAAGCTGCACCGGCGGCACGAAGATCAAGGCGCGCGGCTGCGAGGTCGAGCTCGGCGGCGAATGGACCCTGCTCCCCGTCCGCGAGGCGTTCCGCACGTTCGCGAATGTCTCCGCCGACGAGGTCGCGGAACAGGAATCTCTGTTCGAGGAGATCCTGGTCGAGAAGGTCGAGCCGAACCTGCCGAAGGACCGTCCGTGCGTGCTCATCGACTATCCGATCCGCTTCGGCGCGTTCGCACGCGCGAAAGCCTCCGACCCGACCCTCGCCGAACGCTGGGAGGTCTATGTGGCGGGCGTCGAGCTGGCGAACACCTACGGCGAGCTGATCGACCCGGTCGTCCAAAGGGAACGTTTCGCCGCCGCCCGCGCCACGCGCAGGCGCCTCGGCCTCACCGAATACCCCGAGCCGACGGCGTTCCTGGACGCGATCGACCGCGGGATGCCGCCCGCCGCCGGGTCCGCGCTCGGGTTCGACCGCCTCGTGATGCTTCTCGCCGAGGCGGACTCTCTGTCCGAGATCGACTTCCCGCTTGATGACGAGCAGGAACCATGAAGATACTCTTCCTCATCGCCCGGTATTTCCCCTACAGCGGTCTTCAGACCGATTTTCTGCGCGCCGCCGAGGCCGCCGCGGACCGCGGACACGACGTGACGTGTCTAGTCGGCTCGTGGGAGGGCGACCGCCCGGACAACCTCAGAATCCTGACCGCGCCGCTCCCCGGAACATCCGAGGCCGATGACCTCGACGCGCTCGAAACGGCGTTCCACGGGCTGACGGACCGCGAGACGTTCGACCGGACGGCGGCGTTCGAGCTGATCCCCGGCGTGGATTTCTATTTCGCGGGGTTCGACTGCCTCGGGAGCAATCCCGAAAACGCCGATCCGCGTCTGCTTGCGCGCGAAAAAGCCGTTTTCTCGCCCGAATCCTCCACCTATATTTTCTACCTCGTCACGCCGCAGATCAACGCCTTCTTCGGCGTCTACGGCACGCGGCCCGCGCGATTCCTGCGTCTGCCGCCCGGCATGAATCCCGCCTGCGGCCGTGTGCCCGATCCCGACGCTGTCCGCATCCGCAAGCGCGCCGAACTCGGTCTGAAGGACGACGAACGCCTCGCCATTTCGGCCGCGCATGACATGCTTCTGAAAGGCGTCGACCGCATCCTGACCGCCTATGCCGAACTTCCGCCCGAACGCCGCGCCCGTCTGCGCCTGTTCGTCACCGGGTTCCTCGGCCGCGAACAGTGCGAAAAGCAGGCCGCCGAGCTCGGCATCGCCGACCGCGTGATCTTCGACGGGGGCCGCCCCGACCTGCCGGAACTCCTCTGCGCCGCCGATTATCTGGTGCATCCCGCCCGGCGCGAGGCCGCCGGCTCCATTCTGATCGAGGCGATCGCGTCCGGCCTGCCCGTGGTCTGCACCGAGGTCTGCGGATTTCATGACATCGTGCTGGCGTCCGGCGGACACGTCCTGAACGAACCGTTCGATCCCGGCGCGCTTGCCGCCGAGCTGGACTACCTCGCCGGCATCTCCGACGACGGCCTGTATTACTGGCGGCAGCAGGTCCTGACGTACGCGCACGGCCCGGCGGATTTCTACCGGCGTGCCGACGTGCTTGTGAACTTCATCCAGTCGCCCGGCGCCGGAGAGTACCTATGAGCTGCGACCCGCGCCAGGTCCGGCGGGAAGTCGCGCGCATCTGGTCCGCCCTGCGTCTGACCGACCGCGCCCGACTGAGCAAACGCCGCCGCGCGTTCCTTGATCTGCTGGACGGCGATCCCGATGCCGCGGAAGCAAAACGCGAGGAGTTTTTCCATCTGCTCGCGACCGCTCAGAAACGTTCGCTCGTCCCCGTCGCCTCCCGTATCCGCTGCGAGTTCCCGGACAACCTCCCGATCACCGAGAAGATCCCGGAAATCCGCGCCGCGCTGAAGTCGCATCAGGTCATCGTCGTCTGCGGCACAACGGGTTCCGGCAAGACGACCCAGCTCCCGAAGGCCGCGCTGCTGGAAGGCTTCGGACGCGCCGGACGCATCGGCTGCACCCAGCCGCGCAGGATCGCTGCCTCCGCGCTCGCACGCCGTCTCTCGAACGAGACCGGATGCGCGTGCGGACACGAGATCGGCTATCAGGTGCGATTCGACGACCGCACGGACGACTCCACGGTCGTCAAGTTCATGACGGACGGCATCCTGCTCGCCGAGACGCAGAACGACCCGAAGCTGTACCAGTACGACTGCATCATCCTGGACGAGGTGCATGAGCGTTCCCTCAACATCGACTTCCTGCTCGGATACATGAAGCTCCTGCTCGCGCGGCGCCCCGAACTCCGCGTCATCATCTCGTCCGCCACGCTCGACGCCGCCCGCATCGCGTCGTTCTTCGGCGATGCCCCGGTCATCGAGGTCGGCGGACGCGTCTACCCGGTCGAGGACGTCTATCTGGAGCCGCTTCAGGACGAGGAACTGGCGGAATCCGTCGCGCGCGGCGTGGAGTATCTGCTCGACATCGGCGAACGCGGCGGCATCCTCGTTTTCCTGCCCGGCGAACGTGAAATCCGCGACTGCGCCGACATGCTGACCGGACGCGACTACCCCCACACCGAAATCCTGCCGCTCTTCGGGCGCATGAGCGCGGGCGAACAGGAACGCATCTTCGCGCCGCAGTCATCGAACCGCCGGATCGTGCTCGCGACAAACGTGGCGGAGACGTCCATCACGATCCCCGGCATCCGCTACGTGGTCGACTCCGGGCTGGTCCGCCTCTCCCGTTACAACCCGAAGAGCGGCATCCAGGAGCTCCGCATCGAGGGTGTCTCCCGCGCGAGCGCCATGCAGCGGCGCGGACGCTGCGGACGCGAACAGGACGGCGTATGCGTGCATCTCTGTTCGGAGGAGACGCTTGCCGACGCGGCCGAGTTCACGCCGCCGGAGATCCAGCGCGCGTCCCTGGCGGGCGTCATCCTCCAGATGGCGGCGCTGAAACTCCCTCCGATCATCCAGTTCCCGTTCGTCGACCCGCCGTCGCCCCAGCTGATTCGTGAGGGTCTGACCACGCTGACCGACCTGCACGCCATCGACGCCGCCGGCGCGCTCACGGACGAGGGACGCCGCCTCGCGGAACTCCCCGTCGGGCCGCGTCTCGGGCGCATTCTGCTGGACGGCGTCGACCGCGGCGTCCTGCCGGAAATCCTGCTCATCGCGGCGTTTCTGTCGATCCAGGACCCGCGCGAACGCCCCTTCGAGAAGGCGAAGGAGGCGGATACGGCGCAGCGGCAGTTCGACGTGCCGGAATCGGATTTCCTGAGCATCGTGAAGCTGTGGCTGGCGGCGGACGAGGCGTTCCGCGTCTCCAAGTCGCAGTTCCGCAAGTTCTGCCGCGCGAATTACCTGAATTTCCGCCGCATGCAGGAATGGCGCAATTTGTGCGCCGACCTGCTCGAATATCTCCAGCCGGAAATTGAGCTGAATGCACTTAAAATCGAACTCCGCGCGGACCGGTCCGACCCGATCCACAAGTCCCTCATGGGCGGCCTGCCGCGCCGCCTGGCGTGCTGGGACCCCGAGAAAAAACAGTATTTCGACCGCACGGGCCGCATGTTCTCCATCTTCCCCGGCTCCGCCCTCGCCAAGCTCAAGAAAGCGCCGGAATGGCTCCTGTGCTTCACGATCATGGAGACCAGCCGCGTCTTCGGGCGCTGCTGCGCCGTGGTCGAGGGCGCGTGGCTGGAGGAGATTGCGCCGGAGCTGTGTTCCCGCGCCTACGACCGCATCAGCTGGGACGAAGCCAGCGGGTTCGTGTTCGCACGCGAACGCGTCTTTGCCGGGGCGCTCCCGATCCATCCGGGCCGCCGCTGCCACTACGGACGCGTCGACCGCGATGCCGCGCGCGCCGTGTTCATCAAGGATGCGCTGGTGCCGTGCGCCGTCAGGGATCCCGCCGCGCCGTGGCTGGTGCGCTGCAATGAGCTCGTGCGCCGTCTGCACACGTTCGAGGCGAAACTCCGGCGTTCCGGTTCCGTGGTCGACCTCCACGCGCTCGAACGGCATTTTCTGCGCGTCCTGCCGCCGTGGATGTGCAGCGTGTCCGACATCCGAAAGGACTGGACCCGGCGGCATCGTTCGTACGACCCGAAGCCGGAGGACATCGCGCTCGTGCCGCCCGACTCCCTGCCGGACGCGGATTTCCCGGACCGCCTCGAGACGGACGGCGAGAGCTACCGCCTGGAATACGTCTACGACCCCGGCGAGGAGGACGACGGCATCACGGTGTATCTGCCGGAGGCGCACATGAACCTCTTCCCGCGCGCCGCCGCCGAATACCTTGTGCCCGGATTCCTCCGCATGAAGCTTGACTACATGTTCCGTTCGCTGACCAAGACCGAGCGCAAGAAGCTCCTGCCGCTGGACGAATGCACGGAGGCGTTTCTGGACGGCCTCAAACACGGTGTGATCTACCCGGCGCGCAACCTGCCGCGCGTGCTGGCGGCGTTCCTGCGGACCTTCCGCGGCTGTGAATTCGACGAATCCGCGTTCGACGACATCGAACTGCCGGAGTTCCTCATCCTCAAATTCGCGATCCTGAACGAACACGGCAAGCTCCTGCGCGTCGTCCGCGACCTGCCAGAGGTGGACGATTCCGCCGAGACCGTGTCCAGCCGCCACGCCGCCGCCCGCAAGTGGGAACTCCACGGCGAGACTGCCTGGCCCGACATCCTTCCAGAGCTTCCCGTTTCGGTCCGCCTGAACCACGGCAAAGGCCGCGAGGTCTACCCCGGCTTCTTCCGGGAGCAGGGCGGGGAAAGCATCGGCTGCGCACTCTTCCTGGACGAAGCCGAGGCGCGCGCCGCGCACCGCCGCGCCGTCCTGATGCTTTTCCGCATCCGTTACCCGGAGATGTTTGCGCACATGCGGAGCTATGCCAAGCTCGGCCGCACGCTCGAACACGAGTTCTTCCCGGACGATCCGGAGTGGCGCGGCGACCTGACCGACAACGCCGTCGCCCGTGCCGTCGGGTGTCCGCCGGAGGACATCCGCGACGCGAAGGCTTTCGACGACGCCTGCATGCGCCTGCGGAATCGTCTGGCGGACGCCGTGTGCGAGGACGTTTCGGCGCTGCTTCAGCTCCTCTCCGCCTACGAGCCGATCGAACGCCGCCTCGGGGACGTCCCGGCGGATTGCTTCACCGACCTCGACGTGAACCGCCAGCTCGCCGTGCTGTTCCGCAAGGGGTTCCTGCGGACGCCCGAAGCCCTGGCGCGCTATTCGCGCTATCTGCGCGCGCTCCGGGTGCGCCTTGAACGCGCCGACCAGTCCTACGGACGCGACCGCACGAAGGGCGAAGCCGTCGCGCCGTTCATCGACAAATTCCATCTGCTGTACGACGCCGGAGTCAGCCTCGAGAAATGCCGTCCGTTCTTCGACTTCTTCCTGCTGTTGCAGGAGGCGCGCATCGCCGCCTGGACCCCGGAACTTCCCACCGTGCAGAAGGCGACCCCCGCGATGCTTCAGGCCGCCCTGTCCGCCGTGCCGCTGTCGGCCGTTCCAAACCGGAAATCCTGACGAGCCTGTCCTCCGGATCCGGAAATCGGCGTCATTTCAGGCAAAAACGCGGTTTTTCTTCCCGCGGGGCAGGGCGGCGGCTTGCATTTTCGCTGAAACACGTGTATATTAATTGAATATCTGTCTATAATTCACAATCACATACTCGCGAGGAAACTCAAAATGGGAAAATACCCGTTGGAAACCATTCGGCACAGCGCGGCGCACGTGATGGCTGCGGCGGTGCAGGAACTCTACCCGAACGCCAAATTCGACATCGGTCCCTCGACCGAGGACGGCTTCTACTACGATTTCGACCTGGAAACCCGCCTCACCGTCGACGATCTGGCGAAGATCGAAGCCAAGATGGAAGAGATCGCCAAGGCGCATCTCCCGTTCGAACGCAAGGTCATGACCCGCGAAGACGCCCATGCGTTCCTCGCCGGACGCGGCCAGAACTACAAGCTCGAACGCCTCGCCGACATCCCGGACGACAGCGAGATCACGTTCTACATCTGCGGCGACTTCACCGACCTCTGCCGCGGTCCGCACGTCTCCAACACCAATGAGATCGGCGCGTTCAAGCTGCTCTCCGTCGCCGGCTCCTACTACCGCGGCGACGAGAAGAACCCGATGCTTCAGCGCATCTACGGCACCGCGTTCGCCGACAAGAAGGAACTCAAGGCGTACCTCCAGCGCATCGAGGAAGCCAAGAAGCGCGACCACCGCCGCCTCGGCAAGGAACTCGACCTCTTCAGCATCTCCGAAATGGTCGGCCCCGGCCTCGTGCTCTGGCACCCGAAGGGAGCCTACATCCGCAACGTCATCGAGACGTTCTGGCGCAAGGAGCACCTGGCGCACGGCTACGATCTGCTGTACACGCCTCATATCGGCCGCAGCCAACTCTGGGAGACCAGCGGCCACCTCGGATTCTACAAGGAGAGCATGTACTCCCCGATGCAGATCGACGAGTTCGACTACTACGCCAAGCCCATGAACTGCCCGTTCCACATCGAGATCTACAAGAGCCGCGTGCGCTCCTACCGCGAACTTCCCTGCCGCTGGGCGGAACTCGGCACCGTGTACCGCTACGAGAAGAGCGGCGTGCTCCACGGCCTGATGCGCGTCCGCGGCTTCACGCAGGACGACGCGCATATCATCTGCACGCCGGAACAGATCGAAAGCGAGATCAAGGAAGTCCTCGAATTCTGCCTCTACATCTGGAAGACTTTCGGATTCCCGGAGATCAAGGCGTACCTCTCCACCCGTCCCGCCAAGGCGGTCGGCGATCCGGCCCGCTGGGAACAGGCGCAGAAGTCGCTCGTCCAAGCGATCGAAGGCTGCGGCCTCGAATACGAAGTGGACGAGGGCGGCGGCGCGTTCTATGGCCCGAAGATCGACCTCAAGATCAAGGACGCGATCGGCCGCGAATGGCAGACCTCCACGATCCAGTTCGACTTCAACCTGCCGGAACGCTTCGGCATCACGTATGTCGGCGCGGACGGCGCGCTTCACCAGCCCTACATGGTCCACCGCGCGCTCTTCGGCTCGCTGGAACGCTTCTTCGGCATCCTGGTCGAGCACTACGCGGGCGCGTTCCCGCTGTGGCTCGCCCCGACGCAGGTGTGTGTGATCCCGATCACCGAGAAACAGCATGAATACGCGCAGAAGGTGGCCGACGGCCTCCGCAAGGCGGGATTCCAGGTCCTGTGCGACGTCCGCTCCGAGAGCATGGGCGCCAAGATCAAGGACGCCCGCCTCCAGCGCATCCCGTTCATGGCGGTCATCGGCGAGAAGGAACAGTCCGAAGGCACGATGGCGGTCCGCTCCCGCAGAGAGGACCAGCTCGGCGCCATGGATCTGGAAACTTTCATCAAAAAATTACAATCGGAGCTTGAAAATAAGCTTTGATGTGCTATAGTATAGGTTTGTGGGCGTTTTCGTCACCGTGGCGGAAACATCCGAGACTAATTCACATGGAGGGCGTTTACTATCGCCAAGCTACTGAAAAGCAATGACCGTGCGTATTCCGACAAGTCCCTGCGCGTTATTGGGGCAGACGGAGAACAGCTGGGCGTCATGAAGCTCGCGGCCGCATGCCAGGCCGCGCAGAACGCGCATCTGGACCTCGTGCTCGTGTCGGAAAACAGCAACCCGCCCGTCTGCCGCATCATGGACTTCGGGAAGCTCCTGTACGAACAGAAGAAAAAGCTGAAGGAGCAGAAGAAGAACCAGCAGGCCCAGAAGGTGAAGGAGATCAAGTTCCGCCTTCACATCGACACGCATGACTACGAGGTGAAACTCAACCATGCGAAGGAGTTCCTGGGCGAAGGCAACAAGCTGCGCGTGACGATCACGTTCAAGGGCCGCGAACTCTCGCACCCGGAGATGGGATTCGAACTCGTGACGAGGATCACGGAAGACCTGGCGGAGATCGCCGTCGTGGACGCGCCGGCGAAGCTGCTCGGAAAGAACATCAACATGTCCTTCAATCCGAAGGGCTGACATACAAAACCGCCGGACACGGCTGATGGCGTCTGCCTGTCCGGTCGAGATCAAACTCTAACATAAGGAGACAAAACGATGCCGAAAATGAAGACTCGCAAGAGTATCGCCAAGCGCGTGAAACGCACCGCCTCCGGCGGCTACAAGTTCACGAAGCCCGGCCGCCGCCACCTCATGACGAACAAATCCGGAAAGAACAAGCGCCAGAAACGCAACGCCGGACTGCTCGACGCCGCCCATGCACAGAGAATCAAAAAGGCCCTGCCTTACGGCTGAGCTTGAAAAACAGGAGAAATCATCATGAGAGTTACTTGCGCTGTTTATTCGAGAAAACGCCGCAAACGCGTCCTTGAGCGTGCAAAAGGTTTCTACGGTGCCAGCTCCAAGCGCATCCGCACAGCTTACGATGCCGTCGACAAAGCGAACGTCCACGCCTACGAAGGACGCAAGCAGAAAAAGCGTCAGTACCGCCGCCTCTGGACGGTGCGTATCAACATCGCCTGCCGCGCCCAGGGCATGACCTACAGCAAGTTCATCGACGGACTCAAGAAGGCGAACATCGACCTGAACCGCAAGGTTCTCGCCGACCTCGCAGTCAAGGATCCCGCGGCATTTACGGCCCTGCTCGAAAAGGCAAAGGCCGCCTGCTGACGAACTCGATCCGGACGCCCCCGCCCTGCGCCGGGCGTCCCCAAAACAGATTATCTGTGATTCGCGGGCTGCCGCCTCCCGGCAGGCCCGCGTTTTTCTTTTTTCCAAGTTCCCTTTAAGGAGTTTTCAACATGCTGGAAGAACTGCTGCAAAAGCTTCAGGCAATCACTGCCGATGCGAAAACGGCTCTGTCCGCAGCCTCGACTCCGGCCGACGTCGAGGCCGTCAAAAACCGCACGCTGGGCCGCAACGGCGCCATTACCGCCCTCAGCCCGATGATGGGAAAACTGCCGGCCGAAGACAAGCGCGCCGCCGGCATGGCGTTCAATGAGGCAAAACAGGGCATCCAGGCCGCCCTCAACGAGGCAAACGCCCGCATCAACGCGAAAAAGGCCGAGGACGCGCCCGCCGTCGACGTCACGCTGCCCGGCCGCATGTGGCCCTTCGGGCGCAAGCACCCGATCAGCCAGACCATCGACGCCTGCTGCGCCATCTTCCGCCGCATGGGCTTCATCGCCGTCACCGGCCCCGAACTCGAGACCGTCTGGTACAACTTCGACGCCCTGAACGCCCCCGCGAACCATCCGTCCCGCGACCCGCAGGACACCTTCTACCTCCCCGACGGACGCCTCCTCCGCACGCAAACCTCCCCGGTCCAGATCCGCACCATGCTCGGCTCCAAGCCGCCCGTGCGCATCGTCTCCCCGGGCCGCTGCTACCGCCGCGACACCCCGGACGCCACCCACGGCGTGCATTTCCACCAGCTCGAGGGCCTCTACATCGACAAGGACGTCTCTCTCTCCGACCTCCGCAGCACCATCCTGAAGTTCGCGAAGGAGTTCTTCGGCGCCGACGTCCAGATCCGCATGCGTCCCCACTTCTTCCCATTCACGGAACCCAGCGTCGAATGCGATTTCAGCTGTGTGATGTGCGGCGGCAAAGGCTGCCGCGTCTGCAAGAACTCCGGCTGGATCGAGATCATGGGCGCGGGCATGGTGAACCCCGCCGTGCTCCGCAACGTCGGCTACGATCCCGAGGAAGTCCAGGGCTTCGCCTTCGGGTTCGGGCTGGAACGCCTGACCATGCTGAAACACCGCATCAACGATCTGCGCATCTTCTCCGACAACGATCTGCGGTTCCTCAAACAGTTCTGAGAAAGGAAGACCGACATGAAACTTTCCCTCTATCGACTGAAACAGTATATCGACATCAGTCTTTCCCCGGAAGAACTCGCCAACGCGCTCACCATGGCCGGACTCGAGGTCGAAGAGATCGAGACGGTCGGCAAGATCCCGGACGGCGTGATCGTCGCGAAGATCCTCTCCCGCCGCAAACATGAGAACTCCGACCACCTCTCCATCTGCGAAGTCTTCACCGGCTCCGAAACGCTCCAGATCGTCTGCGGCGCACCGAACTGCGACACCGGAAACATCGTCCCGCTCGCCACCATCGGCACCGTCTTCCCGGACGGCGAGGGCGGCACGTTCACGATCAAGAAGGGCAAGATCCGCGGCGTGGAATCCTTCGGCATGATGTGCTCCGCGAAGGAACTCGGGCTCAGCGAGGACCACAAGGGCCTCATGCTGCTCCCCGGCACGTTCGAGATCGGCAAGCCGCTTCAGGAATACGTCCCCACCGACACCGTCTACACGCTCGAGATCACCCCGAACCGCCCCGACTGGCTCTCCTACTGGGGCGTCGCGCGCGACATCGCCGCGCTCGTCGGCGGCGAGGTGAAATTCCCCGCGCCGGAAAACGTCCCGACCAACCTCGCGGGCGACTGGAGCAACCTGGTCACGGTCGAAGCGCCGGACCTCTGCCCGCTGTATACCGCGCGCGTCATCCGCAACGTGAAGGTCGCCGAAAGCCCGGCGTGGCTGAAGGCTTCCCTCGCCGCCATCGGCATCCGCCCGATCAACAACATCGTGGACATCACGAACTTCGTGATGATGGAGCTCGGCGAGCCGCTGCACGTGTTCGACATGCGGTTCCTGAAGGGTGAACGCCTCGTGATCCGCCGCGCGAAGGAAAATGAATCCATCACCGCGCTCGACGGCAAACAGTACAGCCTCACCGAAAATGACCTCGTCATCGCCGACACCGAAAAGCCCGTCGCGATCGCGGGCGTCATGGGCGGCGAATACTCCGGCGTCGTGAGCGACACCACCGACGTCGTCCTGGAAAGCGCCTGGTTCGATCCGGCGTCCGTCCGTGCGACCTCCCGCCGCCTCGGCCTCTCCTCGGAAGCCTCCTACCGCTTCGAACGCGGCGCCGACCGCGCCATGATCGTCCCCGCCAGCATGCGCGCCGCGCAGTTCATCCGCGAGCTCGCCAGCGGCGACGTCGTCTCCCCGCTCGTCACGGTCGCCGAGCCCGAACCGCCCGTGCGCGTCATCGACCTCAAGTACGACCGCGTGCGCAGCCTGCTCGGCATGGACGTGGGCAACCGCCGCATCGACGACATCCTGCACTCGCTCGGTTTCGCCACCGTCCGCCAGTCCGAAAGCGGCGCGTCCTTCAGTGTGCCCACCTGGCGCGAACTTGACGTGATGGGCCCGGCCGACCTCGCCGAGGAAGTCGCCCGCATCCACGGCCTCGACAAGCTCCCCGACGTCCCCATCAAGGCGACCCAGTCCGACATCTCCGGCGACGCCATCCTGCCGATCACGCATCTGCGCGAACAGCTCGCCGACGTCGGCCTCTACGAGATCGTCAGCAACAGCATGATGAGCGAAGCCTCCGCCATCCGCGGCGGCATCTTCGAGCCCGCCGACCTGATCCGTCCCAACAACCCGATCAGCCTCGACCTCGCGGTCATGCGTCCCTCGCTGCTCCCCTGCCTGCTCGACGCCGTCCGCTACAACATCGCGCGCCGGAATTTCGACCTCGGTTTCTTCGAGATCGGCCATGTCTTCTGCGCGAACCAGGCGAAGTTCCCCGAGGAACGCGACGAGGTCGGCATCGCCATCACCGGCTGCGCCCACCCCGAACGCTACTCCAAGGAACGCGGCCAGCAGCTCGATTTCTTCGACCTGAAGGGCATCATCGAGTCCGTTCTCTCCAAACGCCGCCTTGCCTCCTTCTCGTTCGTCCCCGCGACCGATCCGCAGTTCAACCCGCTCTGCTGCGCCGAACTCATTATCGACGGCAAGAAGGCGGGCGTGCTCGGCCAGGCCACCGACGAACTCACGAAGGGCATGCGCCTGAACACTCCCCTATTCATCGCCCTGATCCAGCTCGACGCCCTCTTCAGCGCGAGCGTGAAGTCCGAATACTACGTCCCCGTTTCCCAGTTCCCGAGCGTCTCCCGCGACATCGCGTTCATCGCGCCCGCCAAGCTCCGCAACCAGAACGTCGTCGACTTCATCCGCAAGCTCCATCTGCCCCACCTCGAATCCGTCTCCATCTTCGACGTCTTCGAGGGCAAGGCGATCGGCGAAGGGAAGAAGAGCCTCGCCTATTCGCTCGTGTTCCGGTCCCCCGACCGCACGCTCACCGACGACGAGGTCAACGTCCTTTACGAAAAGGTCCGCAAGAACCTCGCCGAAGGACTTGGGGTCGAACTCCGCTGAGTAAAAAAAGCCGTTTCCATTCCGGAGGCGGCTTAGCAAAACCTGCAAAACTCCGGTGTTCCGGGAATCAACCCCCGGAGCGCCGTTTTTTCTTTTTCCTGACGTAGAATGAGGCACGGCGGCTCAAATTGTGTCAAAAATTCTTGACAGACTTATTTGTTTTGAATAATTATGTCAATATTCCTTGACAGATATGCTTGTTTTACAGAACAGTGTCAATATTCCTTGACAGATATGACTATCCGGCGTAATTGTGTCAAAAATTCTTGACAGATATGGCTGTTTTGAAGAATAGTGTCAATATTCCTTGACACAATTTATTCTCCGTGCTATATTCGCGTCTCGCGGTCAAGTAAAAATGTCGCCGAACGTGAGCGAGGCTACCACAGCTTGATTTGCGATGAACGAGACCTGCTTTTTCCTTGTTGACGATTGTAAAAGTAAACGCACAGCAGGAAAAACGGAGTAAGCGTTTAGTATTACAAAAGAGGGAGTGAGCATTTAGTGTTACAAAGGCAGAGGTTGGCGTTCAGTGTTACAAACCGGCGATGACATGGAGTAATCGATCGCCCGCAAGGAAAACCGAGCTCATTCAACGATTGTGAGGGAGCTTCGGAAACATCGCAAGGAAAACGAATCGGACCGGAGGCAGAAGAAAAACTACTGCACCCGGAAAAAGAGTTGCTTCAGGAAGGATGTCTGTCAGCATCCGCCGGGAAATTGTCCGGGACGCTGCAGTCAGTGCAAGATCATCGAATGCCGTTCGTATTGTTCCTTGTATGAGGAGGATGTTTGCCCGAAATTGGAACGGCCTCCGTTTGTCTGCAATGGGTGTCGCGACATGGCGCGTTGCCAGAAGCGCAAGTTCTTTTATCAGGCGCATTCAGCAGACAAGGAATATCGGAAACTTCTGAAGGAATGCCGTCTTGGGATTGACGTTTCGGAAGCAGAAATCCGGCAATACAACGAGCTGCTTTGTCACGGCGGCCGCAACGGACAAAGCCTTCACCACATCATGGAAGCCCACAAGGATGTGTTTCAGAAGTGTCCGAAAACGCTCTACAACTACTTCAACCGGGGCATTTTTTCTCTGCCTCGCGGAGACATGCCGAGGATGTGCATGAGGAAACCACGGACAGTCGAGCCAATCAGACATAAGATCGACCCGAAATGCCGTGAAGGGCGGACTTTGACCGATTACAAGGCATATCGTGAGAAATACACGGACATTCCCGAGGTGCAGATGGATTCCGTAATCGGAAGCACCGGCGGAAAAGTCCTGCTGACGCTCCAGCTGGATTGCGGCATGATGCTTGCCTGTCTGCGCGACACAAACAATTCGCATTCCGTCATCGAGTATTTCGACAAACTGGAGCGGAAATTGGGCGTGGACACTTTCCAAAAGATGTTTCCGCTCATCCTGACAGACAATGGACCGGAGTTCAGCAACCCGACTGCAATCGAAACCAGTCCGGACACAGGAGAGCTCAGGACCAGGGTCTTCTATTGCGATCCCAATGCCGCATGGCAAAAGGGAAAGGTCGAAAACAACCATACCAACCTGAGGCGGATCCTGCCCAAAGGCTGTTCCTTCAACAAGCTGACGCAAAATGACGTCAACCTCGTTCTTTCCCACCTCAACAGCTATATCCGTAAAGCCTACGATGACATCCCCGCCATTGCAAGATTCTCCTCCCTCTTCGGAAAAGAGGCTTTGGACGCTTTGAACCTTGAAATCATCCCCCCGGATGATGTCATACTCGACCCGAAACTCCTGAAAGGCAAAATTTGAACCGGATAAAAAATGACAGCCTGAAATAAGCGTTTTCTCTTACAAACTGCCCTTTGAGAAAACGCCCTGACACGGGTGTGCGTTCTCTGTTACAAACTTTTTGAAGGGGACAACACGCCCTGCGGTAGCCTTGTTTCACCTCAAATCCGTGTAAGAGTAAACGCGCACTTTGTAACACAGAACGCTCTCTTTGCAAGAGTAAACGCTCATTTCGCAACACTAAACGCTCACTTCGCTTTATCTCTCAAAGCGTTTTT
>ONQZ01000022.1 GCA_900320095.1 uncultured Lentisphaerota bacterium | reverse complement strand
ATTTTCTCGGCGGAGTGGTTGACCATCGTGACGAAGCCCATGCGGTCGGTGACGATGACGCCGTCGCCGATGGCGCGGAGCGTGAGCTGGAGCCTGGTCGCGAGGTTGAACGATTTTTCGCGGAGTTCTGCCATCTCGGTGGTGTCCTGCGCGACGACCAGCACGGCTTCGTGTTTGAAGATCCGTTTGTCGAGCTTGGTCAGCGTGACCGTGTAGTTCCTTTCTCCGTGCTTGCGGTTGACCGTCATGGTCTTGCCGGAGATCGCCGTTTCCGCCATCTCGACGCGGATCGTGTTGGTAAGCGCCTCGCGGAGGTCGTCGAGATTCTGGGACGCGTCCGGGTCGTTGAACGGCACGTGGGAGTAGAGGACCTCGCCGGAGGTGGAGTAGGCGGCGACGAGGAGCGGCATGTGGCCGTGGATCGCGAGGAAGCGGCTGGTCATGTGGCGGTACTTGAGGAAATAGATGAGGATGCCGAGGAAGAACGCGCAGAGGACGGTGAACAGGATCGCGAGCGTGATGAGGAGCTCCTGGTTCCGTTCCGTCCAGGACTGCGGCCTGTTGATCCATTCGGCGCCGGCGGGGATGGCCGCCTTGTCGTAATCCCAGTAGTTGATGCGCTTGTAGTTGATGACGCACGTTTCATCGACGACGACCGGCGCGATCTTTGCGGCGGGCGACGATCCCCTGGAGTTCGCGAGCTGTCCTGTGAGGGCCGCCGTTTTTCTGCCGACTTCCTCAATGGAGGACATGTAGCCGCCGACGGCGAAGTCCAGCAGGACGCGCCGCCGTCCGATGATCGGGAGATCGTCGCGCACCTGCATGAGCTGGTACCAGATGGTCGAACGGCTGCCGATGCTGGGCAGGTAGATGTCCCAGTCGTTGGAGACGATGAACGCGTCCGCGGGGGCGGTGGCGAGCTTCCGGAAGGCGGCGTCGCGTTCCGTGTCCGAGATGTAGATCGTGGTGAAGTCGCAGATGCCCGCGAATTCGTTGCGGAGCGTCATGTCCTGCCGGTCGGACCAGCCGAAACGCGAAACCAGCAGCACGACGTGCTTGCGTTCCGGGAACAGTTTGAGGCCGAAATGGATGTTCGTGCGCGGGTCGATCCGGCGGACGACCGCGGTCGTGTTCGGGTGACGCTGACGCCATTCCTCGGGGAACGTCTTCATGTTGGAGAGGATGACGGCGGTCTGCTCCGGGATGTCAGGCAGGACGTTCCGGAGCGTATTGGCCGCGGGCTCCCCGAAGGCCACGATCAGCTTGTATTTCCCCGATTGGATCCCCTCCTTCTTCGGAGCGAGCTTCTCATCCCAGCTGGTCTGGTTCTGGTCGTGAAGCGAATCCAGCTCGATCAGGTCGCTTTCGAACATGATGCCGAGGTTCGCCAGCTCGTTGAAGTACGAGCCGGTCAGGTCCGTGCGGATTTCGCTCGCTGTGTGCTCCGAGAAGATGAGCAGGATGTTGAACTGCCGTTTGTCCTGCGCAGACAGGGGAAGCGCCGCGGCGCAGAACAAAAGCAGCAGGAGCACAAGGCGGAAAAGATTTGCAAACATGCGCGGGCCGGAAAACGGCTTCCGGCCGGTTTCGGCAGTGCAGAGGGGACGGATTGTCATATCGTGATACCTCATACCTCAATTTTCGGCGGATGAAAGTCAGATCGGGCGCGGAACGCTGCCTCGACGGACGGCATTCCGTACTTTCCATACCATAACTTACAGCAAAAAAGAGAGAATGCAAGCCATAAAAAAGGAAAAGGACATTTTTTTTCGTGTCATCTTGCATTTTCCGGAATTCGTGGTATAGTTCTGTACCTGTAACTTTATCACCTGCACACTTCAAACAAAGATTTTCCCGCTCAGAAGAATGCCGCATCACGCGGCGTTCCGGCGGAGCGCGTATCGAATTATGCCGTCCGAAACAAAACAGAACACGCAAACCATCCGCACCGTGCGGTTCGTCACGGTCGTCGGAATGGTATTGAACATCGTCCTTGCCGTCGCAAAGGCCGCGGGCGGGCTGCTTTTCTACAGCCAGGCCCTGCTCGCCGACGCCGTGCACAGCTTGTCCGACCTCGTGACCGACCTTGCCGTGATCTTCGGCGTGAAATACTGGTCCGCGCCGCCCGACCGTCAGCATCCGTACGGACACGGCCGCATCGAGACGCTTGTTTCGGCGTTCATCGGCATCGCGCTCGCCGCCGTGGCGGTCGGACTGGTCTGGGACGCCGTCGGCACGCTCCGCCACGGCTCGGAACACGGCCCCGCCGGATTCGCGTTCGCGATCGCCGTTTTCTCCGTCGTCTCCAAGGAGATCCTGTTCCGCTGGACCCGTGCGAAAGCCCGCGCCGTGCATTCGACCGCGATGGAGGCCAACGCCTGGCATCACCGGAGCGACGCCATCAGCTCGATCCCCGTCGCGATCGCCATCTCGCTCGCCTATTTCTTCCCGAAACTGAGCTTCGTCGATCCGGTCGGCGCCATCCTCGTTTCGTTCTTTGTCCTGTACGCCGCCTGGACGATCGTCCGGCCGACCCTGCAGGAGCTTTCCGAGACGGGCGTCTCCCGCGAAGACCAGGCGAAGATCTACCGCATGGCGACCTCGCTCCCCGGCATCATCGGCGCGCACGCCCTGCGCACGCGCAACACCGGCGGCGCGATCTGGGCGGACATCCACATCATCGTCAATCCCGACATGACCGTCCGCGAGGGGCACGACCTCTCGCACCGGGTCCGCGACCTGCTCGTGGATTCCGACCTGAACATCGTTGATGTGGTGGTCCATCTGGAACCGCCGTCCCCGTCGCGCTCCAGGACGTCTTCGTCGAAGTGCCAGTGTCCGGAACAGCCGGATCTCCCGTTCCGCCCCTGATTTTTTAAGATATCCATGTTTCAGAACGAATCCGGTCCGCATGAACCCGGTCCGGTTTCCGGGATATTGTCCGTCGCGAAAAGACAGAACGAACCGGAATCCGGAAAGGAATCGCGCGGCGGGACGCGGAGACGGGAAAAATCGTTAGTTTTTAAGTGTTTTTTCCGGAAACGGGCTTGAAAAAACAGGGAAAATGTGGTAAATTATATAATCGATAAAAAAATATCGAATGCGTCCGCCGTTGCACCCGACGTGCGTTTTCGGTCACCTTTCCAACATATACATTGTTTCCACTGCATACCTGGAGCCGTTTTATGAAACGAAAGATCGTCATCTGCATGGGCAGCAGCTGCTTCGCCCGCGGCAACGAGGAGAATCTCCGTGTGATCGAAGATTTCCTGAAGTCGAACAACCTTCAGGCGGACGTGCTTCTGTCCGGCCGCTGCTGCGCGGGTCTCTGCGCCGAGGGACCGAACCTCATCATCGACGAAACGACTTACAGTCACGTGAGCAAAGAAGCCCTGATCGACATCCTGAACCGCGAGTTTCTCGCGAATAAATAATCCGAGGACCGAACCATGAACCAGGGATATCCGGTTTTTACCGCCGACGCCGAGTGCCAGGACTGCTTCAAATGCGTCCGGCGCTGCCCCGTGAAAGCGATCAAGGTCGAGGACGGCCACGCCTCCGTCATGCCGGAACTCTGCATCGCGTGCGGCGGATGCGTTGAGGTCTGCCCTGTTCACGCGAAGAAGATCCGCGACGACATGACGCGCGCCCGCCAGCTTATCCTCGGTCCCGATCCGGTCTACGTTTCGCTGGCGCCGTCGTGGGTGAGCGAGTTCAAGGGGCTCCCCGCGAAGAACATGATTGCCTCGCTGAAGAAGCTCGGATTCGCCGGAGTCGGCGAGACCGCGATCGGCGCGCAGGCGGTTTCCGACGCGCTCGCGCTGGAGCTGAAGGATTTCAAGAGCGGACTCAAGATCTCGTCCGCGTGCCCCGTGGTCGATGATTTCATCTGCAAATACATGCCCGAATTCGCGCCGTGCATCACGAAGGTGCTGTCGCCCGCGCTCACCCACGCGAAGATCCTGAAGAAGGAATTCGGCGAAAACGCGAAGGTGGTGTTCATCGGGCCGTGCATCGCGAAGAAGAACGAATCCGACCGGCACGGCGACCTGATCTCGCTGGCGATGCTGTTCTCGCGCCTGCGCCAGTGGTTCCGCAGCATGCAGATCGACCCGTGGCGCGTGGAGACGACCGACGCGGACGCCTTCGTGCCGCAGACCGCGCGCGAAGGCACGCTGTACCCGATCGAGGGCGGCATGAACGACACGATCAAACTGCATCCGGGCTGCGGCCATGTGAAATACGTGGCGGTGACCGGGCTCGACAGTCTCCGCCTCACGCTTGAGGGGCTTCATCCGCGCGACGTCCGCGAACCGGTCTTCCTCGAGACGCTCGCCTGCCAGGGCGGCTGCGTCCACGGGCCGGGCACGGAACACGGCGCACCGGGCCTCATGGAACGCCTCCGCATCCTCCGCATGGCGGACGTGCCGGAGACGGTGTCCGACCGCGAGCCGGAAGTGGCGCTGGACCTGGACTATCAGGAAACGCCCGCTCCGGGCAAAGACGTCTCCCTGCACGAGATCCGCCAGGCGCTGCTCCGCGTGGGCAAGAAGGACAAGGAAGACGAACTGAACTGCGGCGGCTGCGGCTACAACACCTGCCTCAACTTCGCCAAGGCGCTGATCGCCGGCAAGGCGGAGCCGAATATGTGCGTCTCCTACATGCGCAAGCTCGCGCAGAAGAAATCCAACGCCATCCTGCGCTGCATCCCGGCGGCCGTCGTGATCGTCGACCAGAGCCTCACGCTCATCGAGTCCAACCACAGGTTCGCCGAACTCTGCGGCGAATCGGCGCTCGACGTGTGGAACGTGCTGCCCGGCATGGCGGGCGCGGCGCTCGATACATTCATCAGCTTCAGCGACCTCTTCCGCGAGGTCCTGACCACGAAGGAAGAGCTGTCGCGCGACACGATCCACGTGAACGGACGGCTCCTGAGCCTCTACATTTTCAACATCGACCCCGGACAGGTCGTCGGCGCGATGATGTTCGACGTGACGCGCACGGAGTTCCGCCGCGAGGAGATCGCCGCCCAGGCGCGCGAAGTCATCCGCAAGAACCTGGCGACGGTGCAGGACATCGCGTGCAAGCTCGGCGAACACATGGCGGACACGGAGATCCTGCTGCGGTCCATCGCGGAAAACTACGCGGATTCGCCGGGCGACGACGAGTTCCGGAAGAAATACAAATGATCTTCGGGTGACGGGACGATGAGCGAACCATTCTTCATAGACCTCGGATTCAGCCAGTGCCGCAAGCACGGCGAGGACATCTGCGGCGACGCCTTCAAGTTCATCAAGAATATGGAGGATTCGCGCGTGGTGGCCGTGCTGTCGGACGGCCTGGGCAGCGGCGTGAAGGCGAACATCCTCGCCTCCATGACCGCGACGATGGCGCTGAAATTCGCCAACGAGCTCACCGGCCCTCGCGGCATCCTGCACGCCGCCGAGATCATGATGGACGCCCTCCCGATCTGCCAGGTCCGCAAGATCAGCTACGCCACGTTCACGATCCTGAACGCCTGGCCGGACGGCAACGTCCGCATCATCGAAATGGGCAATCCGGCGTTCGTGCTGCTCCGCGACGACAAGGTCGTCTCCGTGCCGTACGACGAGCTGAACCCGTCCAAATACGACAACCGCAGCATGCGCGTGTACCACTTCAAAGTCGATATGTGGGACCGTATCGTCTTCTTCTCTGACGGCGTCACGCAGGCCGCGATCGGCTCGGACGAGCTCCCGCTCGGCTGGCGCGAAAGCGGCGTGTCCGATTACCTCGTGGACTACCTGAGCAACAGCCTGGACGTGTCCTCCTACGAGGTGGCGGAGCACGTGATCGCCGAGGCGATCAGCAAGGAGCCGCACAACATCAACAAGGACGACATGACCTGCGCCGCGCTGTATTTCCGCAATCCGCGCGAGATGCTGCTCTTCACCGGGCCTCCGTACGACGCCGCCCGCGACGCCGAGTGCGCGTCGTTCCTGAAGAATTTCGTGGGCGACAAGGCGATCTGCGGCGGCACCAGCGCGGAGATCGTGTCGCGCGAGCTCGGCCGCGAACTGAAAATGGACCTGTCGAGCATCTCCCCGGACATGCCGCCGATGTCGACCATGGACGGCGTCAACCTCGTGACCGAGGGCATCTTCACGCTCTCGAAGGCCGCGACCTACCTGGAGGAAGTCGACGGCGGACGCCACAACGATCCCGCCGGCCTGCTGACCCGCTTGATGCTCCGCAACGACGTGATTACGTTCCTGGTCGGGACGCGCATCAACGAGGCGCACCAGGACCCGAACCTGCCGCACGACCTGGAGCTGCGCCGGAACATCGTGCAGCGCCTGGCGCATACGCTCGAAACCCAGTATCTGAAGAAAGTCGTCATCAAATACGTCTGACATTCAACCTGAAATAAAACCCCAATACCCACATCAACCCCATGGAGAAACCTATGCAGGAAACCCTGGAAAAGACGCGCGCGATGGTGCATCACCTCGCGGCGGTCAACGAGATTCTCGAAAAGAACGGGAACGACCCCTCCCGGCTCATCCCGATCCTTCAGGAGGTGCAGGAAGTCTACAAGTACCTCTCGAAGGACGTCATCAGCTATGTGGCCACGTCGCTCGACGTGCCTGTGGCGCATGTGTACGGCGTGGCGACGTTCTACGCTCACTTCTCCCTGAACCCCAAGGGAAAGCACATCTTCCGCCTCTGCGACGGCACCGCCTGCCACGTGAAGAAGTCCATGGGGCTCCTCGAAGCCATCTACAAGAAACTCGGCCTCAGTGATGAGAAGCGCACCACCGACGACCTCCTTTTCACGGTTGAAATCGTGAACTGCCTCGGCGCATGCGGTCTCGCCCCCGTGATCGTCGTCGACGGCGAAGTACACGGCCAGGCCACCCCGGAACAGGTCGAGAAGATTATCGACGAGATCACGGCCGCCGCGCCGAAGCCGCCGCCGCGGAATCCGAAAACAAGTAACGAAGGGAATCACATACGATGAGCACCGAAATCAAAACGCCGAATCTGGAAGAGATCGCCGCGAACTACAAAAAAGTCGTCGACAAGCTCAAACGCCGCATCATCATCTGCGGTGGTACCGGCTGCATCGCCAACGGTTCTATGAAGGTCCGCGACGCCATCTGCGCCGAGCTCGAAAAGGCCGGCGAACACATCGAAGTCATCCTTGACCGCCACGACTGCTCCAAGAACGAGGGCATCACCTATTTCTCCAAGTCCGGCTGCCAGGGATTCTGCCAGATGGGCCCGATCCTCCGCATCGAACCCGAAGGAATCTTCTACTGCCACGTGAAACCCGAAGACGCGGCCGAAATCGTCCATGTGACGCTGATCGGCGGCGAGATCATCGATCGGCTGGTCTACGTCGACCCCGTCAGCGGCAAGGCCTGCCGCCACGAGGACGAGATCGCGTTCTACGCCCGTCAGACCCGCGTCGTGCTGGCCAACTACATGATTGAGCCGGACGACGTCGAAGAATACATCGCCCGCGACGGCTACGTCGGCGCGCGCAAGGCCATCACCGAAATGACCCCGGAACAGGTCTGCCAGACCATGATCGACGCCGGACTCCGCGGACGCGGCGGCGGCGGCTTCCCGACCGGCCTCAAATGGAAATTCACGCTCGCTTCCCAGAACGACAAGAAATACGTCATCTGCAACGGTGACGAAGGCGACCCGGGCGCGTTCATGGACCGCTCCGTCATGGAAGGCAACCCCCACGCCGTGCTCGAAGGCATGATGATCGCCGGACGCGCGATCGGCGCCGACGAAGGCGTCGTGTACGTCCGCGCCGAATATCCGCTCGCCGTCGAACGCATCCGCAAGGCGATCGCCGACGCGGAGGAGTACGGCCTGCTCGGCAAGAACCTTTTCGGCACCGACTTCAGCTTCACGATCCGCGTGATGGAAGGCGCGGGCGCATTCGTCTGCGGCGAAGAGACCGCTCTGATCGCTTCCGTGGAAGGCAAGCGCGGCATGCCGATGCCGAAGCCGCCGTTCCCGGCGCAGAAGGGCCTTTACGGCAAGCCGACCGTGATCAACAACGTGGAAACGCTCGCCTCCGTGGCGTACATCATCCGCAACGGCGCGGCGAAGTACCGCGAAGTCGGCCCCCAGAACTCCCCCGGCACGAAGACGTTCGCCCTCACCGGCCACGTCGCGAACACCGGTCTCATCGAAGTCCCGTTCGGCACCACCCTCCGCGAGATCGTGTACAACATCGGCGGCGGCGTGACGGACAACACCGGCAAGGTGACCGGCGAGGACTTCAAGTCCGTGCAGATCGGCGGCCCGTCCGGCGGCTGCCTGGTCCCCGACCTCCTCGACCTCCCGCTCGACTTCGACTCCCTGAAGAGCGCGGGCGCGATGGTCGGCTCCGGCGGACTCGTTGTCATGAACAAGCAGACCTGCATGGTCCGCATCGCGCGGTTCTTCATGCAGTTCACGCAGAACGAATCCTGCGGCAAGTGCGTGCCGTGCCGCGAAGGCACGAAGCAGATGCTCGCGCTGCTCGACGACATCATCGAGGGCCGCGCCACGGCCGAGACGCTCGACCTCCTCGAGAAGACCGCGAAAGCCGTCCAGCTCGGCTCCCTCTGCGGCCTCGGCAAGACCGCCCCGAACCCGGTCCTCTCCACCCTGCGCTATTTCCGCAAGGAGTACGAAGACCACGTGTTCCGCAAGATCTGCCCGACCGGCGAATGCAAGGCGCTCGCCCGTCCCGAGATCGACCCCGCGAAGTGCAAAGGCTGCACGGCCTGCGCCCGCAAGTGCCCCGTCGGCGCGATCACCGGCAAGGTGAAGGAAGCGCACAGCATCGACCCCGAAAAATGCATCAAGTGCGGCGCGTGCAAGGCCGCGTGCAAGTTCGGCGCAGTCAAGGGAATCTGAAAACTATAAGGATCATTCATCATGGCCGATACCGTTAAAACATTGACCGTCAACGGACGGGAAGTCACGTTCACCGACGAGCGCAACCTCCTGGAAGTCATCCGTAAAGCCGGGATCGAGATCCCGACCTTCTGCTACCACTCCGAACTGAGCATCTACGGCGCGTGCCGCCTCTGCCTCGTCCTCGTCGAGGGCAAGGGCATCATGGCGTCCTGCTCCACCGCCCCCGCGCCCGGCATGGTCGTCCACACGGACACCAAGGAAATCCGCGACATGCGCAAGATCAGCGTGGAACTCCTGCTCGCCAACCACAACCGCGAATGCCCGACCTGCGCCCGCAACGAGAACTGCACGCTGCAGCGCATCGCCTACCAGCTCGGCGTCCAGGACATCCGCTTCAAATCCGTGAAGAAGGACGACCCGATCGACTTCTCCTCCCCGTCGCTCGTCCGCGACCCGAACAAGTGCGTGCTCTGCGGCGACTGCGTGCGCGTCTGCTCCGAAATTCAGGGCATCGGCGCGATCGACTTCTCCAACCGCGGCTCCAACGCCCGCGTGGCCCCGGCCTTCGGCGCTTCCCTCGGCACCGTCGAGTGCGTGAACTGCGGCCAGTGCGCCGCCGTCTGCCCGACCGGCGCGATCGTGCCGAAGCAGGACCGCAACCGTGTGTGGGACGCGTTGTATGACACCAGCAAGACCGTCGTGGTGCAGATCGCCCCGGCCGTCCGCGTGGCGCTGGGCGAATACTTCGGCGCGAAGCCGGGCGAGAACGTGGCCGGCAAGCTCGTTGCCGCCCTGAAGCTCATGGGCTTCAAGCACGTCTACGACACCAGCTTCTCCGCCGACATGACCATCTTCGAGGAAGCCACCGAGCTCATCGACCGCATCGCCCACGGCGGCACGCTCCCGATGTTCACCAGCTGCTGCCCCGCCTGGGTCAAGTTCGCTGAGATCTACTACCCCGAAATGATCCCCCACATCTCCAGCTGCCGTTCCCCGCAGGCCATGTTCGGCTCCATCGCCAAGAAGATCCTGCCCGAGCAGCTCGGCTGCAAGCGCGAGGACCTCGTGGTCGTCTCCATCATGCCCTGCACGGCGAAGAAGTTCGAAGCCCAGCTTCCGAAGTTCGCCGTCGACGGCAAGCCGGAAGTCGACATCGTCGTGACCACCAGCGAAGTCCAGCGCATGATCAACTCCATGGGCATCAAGCTCAACGAGCTCCAGCCCGAGGCGTTCGACATGCCCATGGGATTCGCCACCGGCGGCGGCGTGATCTTCGGCGCGTCCGGCGGCGTCATGGAAGCCGCCCTCCGCTACGCGGTCGAAAAGCTCGACAACAAGCCGCTCGCCTCCGTCGACTTCAAGGAAGTCCGCGGCATGAAGACCGTCAAAGAAGCCACCGTGACCGCGGCCGGCAGAGAGATCCGCGTGGCGGTCGTCCACGGCCTCGCCAACGCCAAGCGCCTCATCAACGACGTCCGCTCCGGCAAGGCGCACTACGACTTCGTCGAAGTCATGGCGTGCCCCGGCGGCTGCATCTCCGGCGGCGGCCAGCCCATCGGCGTCACCAACGCGATCCGCGTCCAGCGCCAGCAGGGCCTCTACGCGGCCGACAAGTCCCAGCAGGTCCAGAAGTGCCAGGACAACTTCCTGGTCGACCAGTGCTACAAGCAGCACATCGGCGGCCAGCCCGGCTCCCACGAGGCGCATCACCTGCTGCACACGGTCTACCAGAACCGCAGCCAGATCTTCGACGCCAAGATCCCGATCATGCGCGGCACCGCTCCGAACCGCTTCATGATCACCGTCACCATCTGCGCCAAGCAGGACAACTGCCCCGGCCAGCTCCTGATCGGCATGATCTCCGAATACGTCCGCAGCAAGAACTACACGGACAAGGTCGACATGGACGCCGCGTTCTCGTCCCGCCCCGAACAGGACGGCACGATCTGCGTGACCATCGGCGACGAAGTCGTCGAGCGCACCAAGTTCAGAAACGCCCTGAACACGCTCGAACAGCTCCAGAACCAGGCCGCTTTCGAGACGATCAAGAAGAAGATCGACGAGAGCGTCGCCAAGCTCGGCTGACACACGGAGTGTGCCGAGCAGTGTCCGGCTCCGCTCGGACACGTGCTCTCGCGCAGCAGAGCACTGCATCGGCACTGCTTGCAGTGGCCCGGCTTCGGCCGGGCATAAATGAAATCCCTGTCCGCCCCTTCGGGGGCGGATTTTTTTCTTTTTTTTGTTGTATTTCCCGGAGAATGTGCTATATTAGTGTAATATCGAGGTGAAAGAATGGGAAAAGTCCTGACGTCCTTTATTTACGCTCTGCTGGTGCTGGTGCTCGTCGTGTCCGGCATCCTCGTGCTGCCCGCGTACCGGAAGTACAAGCGCACCAAGCAGGATGTCGTGTCCCTTCAGGCCGACCTGGACCGCGTGAAGTCGGAATACCTCACGCTCCAGCAGGAAGTCCACGACCTCCAGCACAACGCCTCCGCCATTGAGAAAGTCGCCCGCGAGCAGTACCATCTGTCCCGCGAGGGCGAAGTGATTTATATCTATTCCGAGTGATTTAATATGATTCGGATCCCATGTTCCGACGCGTCCGCCGCCGCGGTCTTCCGCGACATCCTGCGGCACGGTGACGGCGTTCTGCTTGTCCCGACCGAGACCGTCTACGGGCTGGTCTGCGACGCGGCGCACGAAGCCGCCCGGACGAAAATCTACGAGATGAAACGGCGTCCGGCGTCCAAACTCCTCACGCTCTTTTTCGCTTCGCGCGAGGCGGTCGAAGCCGCGTTTCCCGACATGCCGGAGCCCGCGAAACGCTTCGCGGCGGCGTTCTGCCCAGGTCCCGTGACCCTGATCGTGCCGGACGGCGACGCGTTCACCGGATTCCGCATTCCCGACCATCCCGCGCTGCTGAAACTTCTGGCGGCGTACGGGCGTCCGCTGGCCTCGACCAGCGCGAATCTTTCCGGTCAGCCACCGGCGCACACTGTGGATGAGGCGCTGGCATCGCTCGTGATCCTGCCAGACGGGGTGCTTGACGGCGGCGCGATCCCGCCGGATTCCGAGGCGTCGACCGTGATCAAAATCGAACGCGACGGCGCATGGAGCATCCTGCGTCCGGGTCCGGTGACGGAAGACATGCTCCACGCGGCGCTGAAGTAAGACGCCGGGACAATTCCGTTCCTCGCGGATTGAACGGAAGATTTGCATTTTCGGAAAAATGTGGTATTTTATTATGCCTGCTTTTCTCTCCGGAAATATTAGATAATTCCGGTCGCGGGCGTCATCCATGAAAGGACAACGACATTGAAAACAGCGTTTTTATTCTCGGGGCAGGGCGCCCAGGCCGTCGGCATGGGCAAGGACCTGTACGAAGCCTCTCCCGCGGCGAAAGCGGTTTTCGACCGCGCGGACGCCGTGCTCGGACGCGGCCTGTCCAAACTTTGCTTTGAAGGGCCGGAATCCGACCTGACCGCGACGGCGAACTGCCAGCCCGCGATCTATACCACCAGCATGGCGTGCCTGGCCGCCTGGCTCGAAAAGAACCCCAGCGAGGAAGCAGTCGCCGCGGGCGGCCTGAGCCTCGGCGAATACGCGGCGTTCGCGTCCGCCGGGACGTTCACGTTCGAGGACGGCCTGAAGCTCGTTGCGAAGCGCGCCGCCCTGATGGACGCCGCCTGCCACGAAGCCGAGGGCGGCATGGCCGCCATTATCGGCGGCGACCCGGCGGTGATCGCGGAAGTCTGCGCGGAATGCGGCATCGACGTGGCGAACTACAATTCGCCCGGACAGATCGTGATCAGCGGCGTGAAGGACCTGGTGCTGAAGGCGTGCGGGATCCTGAAGGAACGCGGCGTCAAGCGCGCCCTGCCGCTGAATGTGGCGGGAGCATTCCACAGCCGCATGATGGCATCCGCGGGCGCGGCTCTCGCCCCCGTGCTGGACGCCACTCCGATGAACGCGCCGAAGTTCCCCGTGCTCCAGAATTTTACGGGCGAACCCGAATCCGATCCGGCGAAGATCCGCGCGAACCTGGTCTCCCAGGTCGCCGGCAGCGTCCGCTGGGACATCTGCGTGCGCGTGATGGCGGAGCGCTTCGGCGCGGAACGCTTCGTGGAGTTCGGACCGGGCACGGTCCTGACCGGTCTCGTGCGGAAGATCCTGCCGGGCGCGGCGCTGCACAACGTCTCCGGCGTGGACGGACTCGCGAACGCCTGACACTTTCCTTGAAGAAAACAAATCTTATAACCCAAACATACTGAAACCGAATCAGGAGAAACACAATGAGTCAACTCGAAAACAGAGTGGCGCTGGTGACCGGGGGAGCCCGCGGCATCGGACGCGCGATCTGCGAACGCCTGGCGAAAGAAGGCGCGAAGCTCGCGGTCGTGGACATCATGCAGGAAACGGCGGACAAGACCGTGGCGGAATTCCGCGCACAGGGCATCGACGCCATCGCCATCGCGGCGAACGTCGCGAAGTACGAAGACGCCGAAGCGTCGATCAAGACGGTCATGGAGAAGTTCGGCCGCCTGGACATCCTCGTGAACTGCGCCGGCATCACCAAGGACAACCTGCTCATGCGCATGAGCGAGGCCGACTGGGACGCCGTGATCGCCGTCAACCTGAAGGGCACGTATAACTTCACGAAGGCCGCCATCCGCCCCATGATGAAGGCGCGCTACGGCAAGATCGTGAACATCTCCAGCGTGGTCGGCCGTGCCGGAAACGCCGGACAGGTCAATTACTCCGCCTCCAAGGCGGGCGTCATCGGCATCACGAAGTCCGTGGCGAAGGAACTCGGCAGCCGCAACATCATGGTGAACGCGGTCGCCCCCGGCTACATCATGACCGACATGACCGAAAACCTCCCCGACGAAGCCAAGAAGCTCTTCCTGGACCTGATCCCGCTGAAGCGCGGCGGCAAGCCCCAGGACGTCGCCAACGTCGTGGCGTTCCTCTGCGGCCCGGATTCCGACTACGTGACCGGCCAGGTGATCAACTGCTGCGGCGGCTTCCTGATGTAAAATTTCCCCTTGGGGAATAAAAACCACATCATTCGGCCATAAAAACGCAAAAAAGCGTGCATTGGATTTGCAAAAACGCAAAAACGGTGTATATTATAATCCATACACGTTACAAAAAAACGAAAACCAACCCTTCTCACCAATACGAAAGGATTTAACATGTCCGCTGAAATCGCACAAAAAGTCAAAGAGCTCGTCGTGAAGCAGCTCGCAGTCGCCGAAGACCAGGTCACCGAAGACGCCCGTTTCGTCGAAGACCTGAACGCCGACTCCCTCGACATCGTGGAAATGATCATGGCTCTCGAAGAAGAGTTCAACTCCGAGATTCCGGACGAAGACGCCGAAAACCTGAAGACCGTCGGCGATGCGATCAAGTACATCGAAAGCAAGATGGCTGCTGCCAAGGAATAATTTCCTTCTTTTGCTTCCCGGGGTCATTCGTCTTGAGTGACCCCTTTTTTTCTTTTTCTACAAAAGCGACCGGAGATAAAATACCATGATGAACAGACGGCGAGTTGTAATAACCGGATACGGAGCGGTTTCCTGCGTGGGGAACGATGTGAACACCATGTGGGACGCCCTGGTCAACGGGCGCTGCGGCATCGGCCGCGTGACCCAGTTCGACCCGACCGATTTCAAGACGCAGGTCGGCGGCGAGGTGAAGAACCTTGACTGGCAGAGCGTCGTGTCCGAAAAGGACTACCGCAGAGTCGACAGCTTCGTCACGTTCGCCTTGGTCGCTTTCGACGAGGCCCGGCGCGACGCCGGACTGCCCGCCGATTTCCGCGGCGAAGACTGTGCGATCGACCCGAACCGCGTCGGCGTGGTGGTCGGCAGCGGCATCGGCGGGCTGCACACCATCGAGAGCCAGTGCGCCGTGCTCCTGAACAAGGGGCCGAGCCGCGTCTCCCCTTTCATGATCCCGTCCATCATCACGAACATGGCGTCCGGCATGATCTCCATCCGCTGCGGCGCGGGCGGCCCGAACTTCTCGGTCGTCTCTGCATGCGCCACCGCCACGCACGCCATCGGCGCGAGCTTCGACGCCATTGCAGACGGGCGCGCCGATATGATGATCACCGGCGGCGCGGAATCCTCCATCACCCGCCTCGGCTACGCCGGATTCTGCTCCATGAAGGCGATGAGCACCCATTACAACGACACCCCCGAGGTCGCCAGCCGTCCGTTCGACCGCGACCGCGACGGATTCGTGATGTCCGAGGGCGCCGGCATCCTCATCCTGGAGGAGTATGAGCACGCCGTGAAGCGCGGCGCGAAGATCCACTGCGAGGTGGTCGGCTACGGCGCGACCGGCGACGCGTTCCACATGACCGCGCCCATGACCGGCGGCGTCGGCGGCATGCGCGCCTTCCAGATGGCGCTGGACAACGCCGGACTGAACCCGGAAGACGTTGACTACATCAACGCCCACGGCACCAGCACGCACCTGAACGACCTCTGCGAGACACAGGCGATCAAGGCGCTGTTCGGCGACCACGCCCGCAAGCTCGCGATCAGCAGCACCAAGGGCGCCATGGGCCACGGCCTCGGCGCGGCGGGCGGCTTCGAAACGATCATCGCCTCGAAGGCGATTGAGACCGGGATCGTCCCGCCGACCATCAACTACACCACGCCGGACCCCGAGTGCGACCTGGACTACACGCCGAACGTCGCGCGCGAACGCAAGGTCGACGTGGCGCTGAACACCAACCTCGGATTCGGCGGCCACAACGGCGTGATCGCCCTGCGCCGCTGCATTTGACCTGACAACGCATTCTATTTGAGTTTACAACATAATCCTTTTTTCGGAGGTTCCTTATGAAATCGCTTTCGTTCGCCGTTTCGTTCGCCGCTATGTTCGCTCTCGTCTCCTGCGCCTCCAACGTGCCGCCGCCGGAGGACGAAAAAGCCGAAGCCTGGACCCCCGGAATCCAGAATTCCTATCCCGACTGGCAGCCGCCGGAGGAAATGCCGGACGGAAATCCCGCCTACGCGGAAGCGTTCGGGGAACCGCGCCCGGTCGACGGCAAGGAGCCCGTCGCGGTCGTCGCCGCCGATGAAAAAACGGAAACCGAACCCGTGAAGAAGATCGACGAGACGCCGGAAGCCGCCAAGCCGCAGCCGAAGGTGCAGGTCCAGCAGCCGCAGCCGGTCGAGGTCAAGCCCACCGGACCCGCGAAGTTCATGCGCGTCGACGTGTTCCCCGCCGAAGCCGGAGTCGACGGCGTATATGCCGTCAACGGCGAACGCGTGAACACCGCCGCCCTGAAGACCGCGCTCAACGACGCCGGCAAGCTCAACAAGGACATCGCCGTGATCGTGTACGGCCGCACGGATTCCAAGGTCGCCGACCTGAACGCCGTCGTGGACTACTGCAAGGAAGCCGGCATCACCAAGCTCAACGTGATGACCAACGACGACATCATGGCGCAGCGCCGCGCCGAAGTCCGCGCCCAGAAGGGCATCAAGGACGAACCCGCGAAGGAACAGAAGGCCGACACGAAGGACGCCGCCAGGCCCGTCCGTGAAAAGCTCGCCGCCGATCCTGACCAGCCCTCCACCGAGTACATCGTGAAGGACGGCGATTCCCTCTCCGCCATCGCCAAGGCGCTCTACCACGACGGCACCGCGTGGGAGATCATTTTCGACGCGAACAAAGAACTCCTGAACGGGAAACCGAATTACCTGAAGCCCAAGATGAAGCTCGTCATCCCGGCCGTGAAGAAGGTCCCCGTCTCCTCGAAGTGAGTTCGAAGGATATTGTTACGCTCCATGCAATCCACGGAACAGGATCCCGACAGCGCTTCCCCCGACAGTAAGACCGGAGGGGGACGCGTCTATTTTGACAGTCCGGGCGCGCTGGAATCGGCGTTCGCCGGGAACCTGACCGGGAATCTCGCCGCGGCGGAATACGGCCTCGGCGTGAAGTTCGCTGCGCGCGAATCCTGGGCGATGTCCGTGGAGGATACCCCCGACAAACGCGGCGACGGATTTCTGCGCGAACTCCGCCGCCTTCAGAAAGAACGCGGCCGCTGCCTGGACCAATCCGAATTCGACCTGGCGCTGGACGCCTGGCGCGAGGGCCGCGAACAGGACCTCGGCATGTATTTCGCCGAACGCGTCACGGTCGGCCCCGGCAAGAAGGACGTTTCCGCGCGCTCCCCGAACCAGCTGGCGTATCTGCGCGCGATCCGGAGCAAGGACCTGGTGTTCGGCGTCGGCCCCGCCGGAACCGGCAAGACCTATCTTGCCATGGCGATGGCGGTCTCCCTGCTCGTCGCGGGGAAATACAACCGCATCATCCTGACGCGTCCCGCCGTGGAGGCTGGGGAAAACCTCGGATTCCTGCCCGGCACGCTTCAGGAGAAGATCAATCCGTATCTGAGGCCGCTGCACGACGCACTCCACGAGATGATGGACTATGCCGCCGCCGAAGAACTGATGTCGCGCGGCGTGATCGAGGTCGCGCCGCTGGCTTTCATGCGCGGACGCACGCTCAACCATGCGTTCGTGATCCTGGACGAGGCGCAGAACGCCTCCAACGAACAGATGTTCATGTTCCTGACCCGCCTCGGATTCCACTCGAAGTGCGTGGTCTGCGGCGACCCGTCGCAGGCCGACATCCCGCACGGCCAGTCCGGCCTGCCGCACGCGCTGGATTGCCTGGCGAAGATCGACGGCGTGCAGATCTGCCGGTTCGACACGCGCGACGTGGTGCGGCATCCGCTGGTGGAAAAGATCATCCGCGCCTATGAGACGAGCGGAAAATGAAGGAAGGAAAGAAGAAATGAGCGAAGATAAGAAAAAGAAGAAAGAGATGTTCGAGCATATCGGCGCATGGATGCAGCGTTCGCTGATCGTGTCCCTGCTGATGATCCTGATGGTCTTCGGCGCGGGCGTGGCGCTGCTCTGGATCCCGAGCCAGAGCGACCTGCCGTCCATCGAAAAGGGCTCGCAGGCCGCGCAGGACATCGAGGCCGTCTGCGATTTCTCATATCAGAACAAAAAGGAGGCGACGCGCATCTTCCAGACGTTCGCGCTGGAGTTTCCGCGCTATTTCCGGTTCGATCCGGAACGCTCCGAAAAGATCATAAAGGGCTATGAGCTCCTGATCCAGGAAGTCCTGCGCCGGAACGCCGCCGAGGAGGAGCGCAAGGCGTATGTCGCGCCGGAAAACGCCGACCCGGAAACGGCCGCGATGGTGTCGTTCGTGCAGGAAATGCCGCCGCTTCTGTATTTCTTCCTCCGCCAGACCGCGCTCGACGACGCGCGGAAGGAAAAGGCCGCCGCGCAGGTGGAGGAGATCGTGTTCGGCGGCATCGCGACCGCGGAGGAACGGAACAAGGCGCAGCCCTTCACCGGCAAGCTGTCCGAGGGCGAGGGCGCCCGGACGGTCAACGCGCAGATGAACGCGAAGATCCTGGATTCCGATTCGCGGGAAGTCGGCCCGTTCAAGCTCAGCGACCTCCCGACGCCGGAGCTCGCCGCCGAGCAGACCGTGAACTCCCTGCTGTCCACGGTGTCCTACGACCAGCGCGTGCCCTACGAGGAGCCGCTTCTGCGGTTCTTCCGCGTACTGTATGCGGACGGCAACCTGACCTACGACGCGGAACTGAGCAGGCAGCGCATGGACGAGGAGTTCGCGGAGATTCCGAAGGAGGTCCGCGAGCCCGAGATCTTCCATAAGAAGGGCACGATCCTGATCCACAAGAACGAGACGCTGAACGAGGACCAGGCGGAGATGTACAAGGCGTACCAGATCCGCTACAGCGAGTACCTGCGCGAACAGCGCACCTGGAACAACCTTTTCCAGAAGACGATGCTCGTGGCGCTCCTGATCGTGCTTTCCTGCATTTACATCGTGCGCGTCCACCCCGAGCTCGTCGGCAACAACCGTTCGGTATGGCTGATCGGCTTCGTGGTGATCATTTCCCTGCTGTGCAACCGGCTGTTCATGGAGCAGTACAACGATTTCGCGCTGGGCAAGGGGTATCCGGTCGTGCCGCTGTATCTGGCGATACCGCTGGCGCTGCCCGCGCTCGTGATCGCCGCGATCTACAGCGGGCGCTCCGCCGTGTTCGCCGGGCTGTTCGTGGCGGGCGTGTCCGCCGTGGCGCTGGACTTCTCGTTCCCGGCGTTCGCCTCGGGCCTGTTCGTGTGCGCGGTCGGCACCGTCTGCGTGCGGCAGGTCTACGACTACAAGAAATTCTTCACGCGGTCGTTCTTCTCCTGCGCGGTCACGATGTGCCTGGCGTCGCTGATCTTCCAGCAGAATCCCGACTTCCTGACGAGCGTCCGCATGCACGACTGGAACCGCCTCGGATTCAGCCTCGCCGTGCCGCTGACCGCCGGACTGCTGACCGCCATGGCGGCGTCCGCGCTGATCATCGCGCTGGAGACCGTGCTGGACGTGACGAGCAACATGTCGTATCTTTCGCTGACCGACCGGAACCATCCGCTGCTGAAGAAGCTCCAGATGGAGGCCCCCGGCACGTATCACCACTGCGAACGCGTGGCGCTGCTCGCCGAGGAGGCGGCGAACCGCATCGGCGGCGTCTCCCTGAAGGCGCAGGCGTACGCGCTGTTCCACGACGTCGGGAAGCTCGCCTCGCCGGAGATGTTCACGGAGAACTCCAACGGCAAGGACATGTACAAGGACCTGAATCCGGCGGAGAGCGCGGAGATCATCTGCTGCCACGTCGAATTCGGCGTGCAGCTCGCGAAGAAATACAAACTGAAAACGCCGATCCGCCGCGCCATCGAGTGCCACCACGGCAACGACTTCATTTCGTTCTTCTACGAGAAGGAGAGGGAGCGCACGGGGAAGACTCCGCCCGAAGCGCCGTTCCGCTACCCCGGCCCTCTGCCGGAGGAGAAGGAATGCGTGATCCTGATGCTGGCGGACTGCTGCGAGGCGGCCGTCTGCTCGCTCTCCGAACCGACCGAGGAGAACGTGCGCGCCTTGGTGGAAAAGATATTCAACGGCAAGCTCCAGCGGAAACAGCTGGATGCCGCGCGCATCACGCTGGAACAGCTCACGCAGATCCGCGAATCGTTCCTGAAGACGTTCAAATCCATGAACCATACGCGCGTCTCCTATTCGCGGGCGAAGGCGGACCCGTCCGGGGAGAAGGAGAAGAAGTCATGAAAGCCGTCACCATCTGGCGCGCGGGCAAAAGCTTTCCCGCTCCGTCCCGGGCGCGGCTGCGAAAAATGACCGCCGCGGCCGCCGAGCTTGCCGGACTTCACGACGTGCCCGGCGGTGTCTGCGTGTCGTTCCTGTCCCCGGTCGGCATCGAACGCGTGAACGAGGATTTCCTGGGGCATCACGGGCCGACGGACGTGATCAGCTTCGACTACCGCGCGGAGGACGATCCGGGATTCGCGGACGAAACCGGTGCCTTCGAGGTTTCGGACGACGCCGATCCCTCCATCGAGCTCATCGTGTGTCCCGCCGTGGCGTACGAACAGGCGGTGAAACGCGGCCTGCCGTATGCCGAGGAAGTGGCGCTGTACGTGGCGCATGGACTGCTCCACGCGGCCGGATACGACGACCTGAACCCGAAGGCGAAACGCGTGATGCGCCGCGCCGAGAAGCGCGTGATGGCGGGGCTCCGCAAGGCCGGGCTCATACCGCCGATGGAACATAAGGACCTTTAAAAATGAACTTGGCGCTCCTCATTTTCTGCTCAATCCTGTACCTCTGGATCACCGCCGCGTTCGAGGCGTTCTCTTCGCTGACCGGCGGCCGCATCCTGAAAGTCGCCGAACGCGACCGCAAGTTTGCGGAACAGCTGGAGAACTGGCACGACCGGGAAGAATCCCTGCGCGCGCTGCTGAAGCTGATCTTGTGCGTGCTGGCGGCGTTCGCGGGCGTGCTCGCGATGGAGTGGACGGGTTCCATCGCGCCGGAATTCGCGCACCATTGGGGCTGGCTGGTCATCATGGGCGCGGTCACGATCCTGACCGTCCTCTCGGAGCTCGCCGCCCGCCTCGTGATCCTGCGGTTCGACCTTGCCGTCCTGAAATTCACGATCCCGATCGTCGCGAGCAAATTCTTCCATCCGCTCGCCACGCTGATCGAAAACGTGACGACCGCGGGCGACGACTGGCACCGCGCGGACGCCCCGGACGAGCTTGCCTCCGCCGAAGACGAGATCATGAGCATGCTGGACGGTCCGGACGAGGACGAGTCCGACGGTCTGGAGGAGGAGGAAAAGCAGATGATCCGCGGCATCCTGGAGCTCGGCGAGATGAAGGTGCGCGAGATCATGACGCCGCGCGTGGACCTGGAGGCGATCCAGGCTTCCGCGAGCGTCGCCGACGCCAAAAAGCTCTTCGTCGAGTCCGGCCACAGCCGCATCCCCGTGTACGGCGCGAATCTGGACGACGTGAAGGGAATCCTGTACGCGAAGGACTTCATCGACGAGCACAGCCTGGAGGGCAAGACGCTCACCGAGCTGGCGCGCCCGCCGATCTTCATCCCGGAGACCAAGGAAGTCTCCGACCTGCTCCGCCAGATCAAGCGCACGAGCAACCATTTCGCCGTCATCATCGACGAATACGGCGGGACCTCGGGCGTCGTCACGTTCGAGGACATCATCGAGGAGATCGTGGGCGAGATCCACGACGAATACGACACCGCCGAGGATTTCGAGGAGCCGCCCGAACACCTGCCAGACGGGTCCGTGGTCCTGGACGCGCGCACGCCCGTGGACGACGTGAACACCGAGGCGGGGATCGCGATCGAGGATTCCGACGAGGCCGACACCATCGGCGGCTACATCTGCGCCCGCCTGGGCCGCATCCCGCGCGCGAGGGAGACCTACGAAGAGCCGGGCGTGTTCCGCGCCACGATCCTTGTGGCGGACTCGCGCAGGATCCGCAAACTGAAACTTGAACCGATTCAGGAGAAAGAGGGGAACACCGACGATGCCGAATAAAGCCGAACTGAACCCGCCCGCGAAAAAGAAACATTTCCAGTTCTTCCGCAACATGATCGTGACCGGCCTGCTCGTGGCGGTCCCGGTGATCCTGTCGCTCTGGGTCGCCTGGTATGTTTATTCCCGCCTCACGGGCTGGGGGCTCACACTCGCCGATTCCATGGGGCTGATGTCCGAGCTGCCGCCTTTCTGGCGCACGCAGATCATCCGCGTGCTGGCGCTGGTCGTCGTGCTGTCGGCGCTGTTCTTCATCGGCGTGCTCACGAAGATCACGCTCGGCCGCAAGGTGATCGAAAAGGCGCAGGCGCTGCTCCTGAAAGTCCCGCTCGTCAACTTCATCTACTCGACCTGCAAGCAGATCGGCGACACGATCATGTCGTCGAAAAAAGGCAGCATGTTCCGGCAGGTCGTCCTGTTCGAATACCCACGCAAGGGCTGCTGGGCGATCGGGTTCATGACCAACGAGAACACGCCCGAGAACAGCGAGGCGGCGCGCCGTCTCGGCAAGGGCGACCTGATCAGCGTCTTCATGCCGACCACGCCCAACCCGACAAGCGGATTCCTGATGCTGATCCCGCGCGACGAATGCATCATGCTCGACATGAGCGTGTCCGACGCCATGCGCCTGATCGTGAGCTGCGGCGCGATCCTGCCCGGCTCCGACGACGAAAACGGGGAAAAGTCCGGCGATGTGGGGTGAACCGGAACAATCGTCCGGCATGGTCGGCGAGGAACGCCCCTGGACCGTCTCCGAGCTGAACGACGCGGTCCGCACGATCCTCGAGAATTCGTTCCGGCCGTTCTGGCTGACCGGCGAGGTCGGCTCGTACAATCCGTACCGCTCTGGGCATGTCTACCTCACGCTGAAGGACGCGGCGTCGCAGGTGCGCGCGGTGTATTTCAGCGGCTCGGAGGTATGCCGCAGGCTCGGGCTGAAGGTCGGCGACCAGGTCGAGGCATTCGGCTCGCTGTCGCTGTACACGCAGCGCGGCGACTACCAGTTCTACATCAAAAAACTCCAGTTGTGCGGCGTGGGGGACCTGCACCGCCAGTTCGCGCTTCTGAAGGAAAAATTGGCCGCGGAAGGGCTTTTTGACCCCGAACACAAGAAGCCGGTCCCGTTTTTGCCGAAGCGCATCGGCGTCATCAGCTCGCCCATGGGCGCCGCCGTAAAGGACTTCATGAAGATCGCCCTCGCGCGGTTCCCGAACCTCGAAATCCGCCTCTGTCCCGCCCCCGTGCAGGGCAAGGGCGCGGCGGAAAAACTCGCGCGCGCCGTCCGGTTCTTCAACCGGGCGGGCGGCGTGGACGTGATCGTGCTCACGCGCGGCGGCGGTTCGATGGAGGACCTGTGGCCGTTCAACGAAGAGGTGCTGGCGCGTGCGATCTACGCCTCGAAGATACCCGTGGTGAGCGCGGTCGGGCATGAGATCGACTTTACGATTTCGGATTTCGTCGCGGATATGCGCGCGCCGACGCCGAGCGGGGCGGCGGAACAGCTCATCCCGGAGAAACGCGTCCTGCTCGACTCGCTGGACGACCTGAAGGTGAGGATGAACACGGCCGCCGCGTACGCCGTGGAACGGTCCGCCGGACGCCTCGCGCACGTGATGGCGTCGAAGGTGTTCCGCGACTCCATGCGCCTGGCGCTGGAACGCATGCAGCGCGTGGACATGCTCATGCAGAGCGCGTCCGCCGCCCTCCTGCGCCGTGCCGACGCCGCCACGCACCGACTGGAACGCGTCCGCGCCGAGTTCGACGCCTACGATCCGTTCCGGATTTTGAAACGCGGCTACGTCTATCTGGCGGAACCCGGTACGGGCCGTCAGATCACGGGCGTCGGCGGGCTTCGGGCGGGACAGCGCGTGCGCGCGATCCTGGCGGACGGCGCGGCGGATCTGGATGTCCGGAGCGTCCGCGAGGCCGATGCCGACAAAAACGGCCGCCGCGACCTCCTGCCGCTGATCACGGCGGGACCCGAAGCGGCGAATTGAAAATGGAATCAACGGGAAAGGAGCATCCCATGAACAAGTTTTTCCAACGCAGGCCGGGCGGACTGCCGGCTGTGCTGATGATCGCCGCGGCCGCGGCTTTGAGCTTTGTCGCCGCGCTGGACCTCTCCGGCGCGCAGATTTCGAAGGCGGACGCCGGGGCGGAAAAGGACCTGATCCGCGTGGCGACCTACAACGTGCGCGGCCCGAGCGACCGTGCGCCGAACTCGTGGCGCGACCGCCTGCCGCGCATGGTGAAGACCATCCGCGACAACAAATTCGAGCTGATCGGCACGCAGGAGACGCTGTCCGGCCCGATCAAGGACCTCGCCGCCTCGCTCGAGTTCAATTATTTCGGCGTCGGGCGCGACAGGCACAAGGGCGACGAGCACAACGTCGTTTTCTACGATCCCGCGCGCTTCGAGGTGATCTCGCAGGAGACGTTCTGGCTCTCCGACAACCCCGGAAACCCCGGTTCCTCCGCCTGGGATTCCGGATGTCCGCGCATATGCACGTGGGGTCTTCTGAGGGACCGCCGGACCAATCAGCGCTTCGTCATCGCGAATACGCACCTCGACAACCGGAGCGCGATGGCGCGGATCCAGGGCGTGAACGTGATCCTCACGCGCCTCGCGCCCATGATCGAGAAATACCCGTTCATCCTCACCGGCGACTTCAATTCCACCGCCGACGACATGCCCGTGCGGCGCGTGCTCGGCGTGCTGCGGAACGCCCGCGACGTCTCCGAGACCGACCACTACGGCGCGGGCGACGAGACGTTCCACGATTTCCACGAGAACCGCAAGGAGCGCTCCCACAGGAAGCCGATCGACTTCATCTTCGTGAACGACCGCGTGCGCGTGCTCTCCCACGGCACGATCAACGACTTCCGAAACGGCCTCGCGTCGTCCGACCATTTCCCGGTCACAGCCGAGATCGTCCTCCTTGCCGCCCCGGAGAAATAAAACCGGGTCAGGCTTTTTTCGGGCGCTTGATGCTGGAACGGGAGGGAGGCTCGGTGCGCGGGTCCTCGGGCCAGTTGTGCTTCGGGTAGCGGCCGCGCATGTCCTTCCGCACGAGAAAATACGAGCCGTCCCAGAATTCGTCCAGGTTCCGCGTGATCTGCACGGTTCGCATGGCGGGCGAAAGCAGGTCGAACACGAGCGGGACGCGTCCGCCGGCGATCTTCGGCGAATGCGCGAGGCCGAAGACCTCCTGAAGTTTCACGCGCACCATCGGCGTGGCGGGGTCAGAATAGTCGATGGCGATGTGCGAGCCGCTGGGGACCTCGAATCGTTCGGGCGCGAGCGAGTTCAGTGTGGACTGGGCTTTCGGGGGGAGCATGGCGGCGAAGACGGAACGGTAATCCAGGTCCGCGAGCCTGTCGAGGCGGCTGACGCCGTCGAGGTGCGGCGCGAGCCAGTCCTCGAGCGTGTCGAGCAGATGCTGTTCCGAGCAGTCCGGGAAGCCCTCGCAACCATGTACGTGCAGGAACTGGATTCGGCGGAGGAATTTGAGCTGGGCGGGGGAGATTCCGAGCGAGGCGAAGCCGCGTTTGCGGACGGCGGCGATCAGGAGCGCGGCGGTGTCGTCGCCGGGTCGCAGATTGGAGGGTTTGCGTTCGATCGTGAGCGAGCCGACCGCCTTCACGTTGAACACGCGGACGCACAGCGCATCGTCATCCCAGACCGTTTCGCGGCGCGTGCGGAAGAGGTCCGGCAGGGCGGCTTCGAGCTGGGCGATGTCGAGCGGGAGTGCGAGGCGGATCGTAGGCTGTCCCGAGAGGCCGCCGGAATCCGCCACGGCGAGGTATTCCGAATCGCGGAGCGGGTCGCGCGCGCCGAGCTTGGCGGTCATGCCGTTGGAGAGCAGGTATTCGGGGCGGTCGCCGCCGGAACGCCGCCGCGCGATGCGGTCGGGGTATGCCGCCGCGAGGACAAGTCCTCGACTGATACTGTGCCGGGCTTCGCTTCCGGCACGGGGAGGCGGGGCCTCCACTGCGGTTGTGCCGGGCTTCGCTCCGGCACGGGGAAGAGCCGCTTCGAGCTGGGAAACCACCTGCCGGATGCGAAAGAGCGTTTGTCTGTCGGCAGGATGCGCGGACGCCTGGTCGAGCGCGGCGAGGCGTTCGGCGAGGTCGGCGGTCTGGGGATTGACGAGCGGGTCGCGGTCGGACAGGATCGCGGCGATCTGAAGTGCCTCGCGGCGGAGTCCGTGCGCGTCGGCGAACAGAATGGCGTTTGCGAGGCGCGGATGCACGGGCAATCGGTGCAGAAGCTTGCCGTGAGGGGTGATCTGCCCGGTCTTCGCCGAGATCGCGCCGAGTCCGGTCAGCAGATCGAACGCATAGTCGAGCTTGACCTCGGGCGGCGGCGTCATCCAGGGCAGGGCGGCGGCCTTTTCGCGGACCACGCCCCACTGCGCCAGTTCCAGCGCGAGCTCCGTGAGGTCGGCGTGTTCGATCTCCGGCGGGGCGAAATCCGGCATGGCGTTCTGTTCGTATTCGTGCCAGAGGCGGATGCAGACGCCCGGCGCGGTGCGGCCGGCGCGGCCGCGGCGCTGTTCGGCGGATGCCTTCGAGATTCTGACCGTGCGGAGCTGGTCCATGCCGGACGCGGGGGAGAAGAACGGCATGCGCGCGAGGCCGGAATCGACGACGATGCGGATGCCGGGGATCGTGATGCTGGTCTCTGCGACGGGTGTCGCGAGGATGATGCGGCGGCGGTCCGACGGCACGAACACGCGGTCCTGTTCGGCGGCGGAGAGCGAGCCGTAGAGCGGGAGGCCTTCGAACTCGTGGCGCATGGAGGCGAGTTCGGCGGCGGTGCGGCGAATCTCCGCTTCGCCGGGGAGGAAGACGAGCGCGTCGCCTTCGTGCGACTTCATGGCGTCCAGCACGACCGAGGCGGCGTGCGGCTCGACGGGCGCGCCGGGTTTCAGCGGTGCGTAGCCTACTTTGACTTCGAAACAGCGTCCCGAGGCGTTGACGATTTCCGTATTGTTTCCGAGGAGTTCGGCGGCGGAATCCGCGTCGAGCGTGGCGGACATGAGCGCGATGCGGAGGTCGTCGCGCAGGATGGAGCGTGCGTCGAGCGTGAGTGCGAGCGCGAGGTCGGCGTGGATGCTGCGTTCGTGGAACTCGTCGAAAATCACGGCGGAGACGCCCTCCAGCGACGGATCGCGCTGGAGCATGCGCGTGAGCAGAGCCTCGGTCACGACCTCGATGCGCGTGTCCGCCGAAACGAGCGTCTCGAAGCGCGTCCGGTAGCCCACGGTCTTCCCCGGCGGCTCGTTCAGGAGCGACGCCATGCGCCGTGCCGCGGCGCGCGCGGCGATGCGGCGGGGTTCCAGCATGACGATCTTCCCCCCGGGCAGCACGCCCGGTTCGAGCAGGGCGAGCGGGACGACGGTGCTTTTGCCCGCGCCGGGTTCCGCCGTGACGACCAGCGGACGGCAGGCGCGCGCGGCGTCCGCGATCCGGGGCAGGACGGCGTCGACGGGGAGACCGGAGCGGATCATTGTGCGAGGCGCTTTTTGACTTCGTCGAGGAGCCGCGGCATGATCTCGCCCGCCTTGCCGCGGAGCCAGATGTCGGTGATGCGCCCGGTGAACGCGGATTGATCGGGATTGACCTCGATGACGACCGCGCCGCGGCGTTTGGCGGTGTGCGGCACCATGCAGGCTGGCATGACCTCGCCGGTGGTCCCGCTCACGAGGCACACGCTGCACGATTCGGCGTCTGCGAACGACTGGTCCATGGCGTGCTCGGGGATGCCTTCGCCGAAGAAGACGATGTCCGGCTTCAGGAGTCCGGCGCATTTCGGGCAGGACGGCGGATTTCCGGCGAGGAGGTCGGCGGTCGGCGGCCCGGAGAACGAGCATTCGGTGCAGCGGAGGCGTCCGAGCGTGCCGTGGAATTCGATCACGTTCTGCGAGCCCGCCGCCTGGTGGAGATTGTCTATGTTCTGCGTGACGAGCGAGAACGCGACGCCCATCTTTTCCAGTTCGGCGAACGCGAGGTGGGCGGCGTTCGGGGCGCATTTGCCCCAGAGATCGTAGAAGATGGAGCGGATGCGGTTCCAGGACTCCACCGGATGCCGCATGAAGTGGTCGATCTCGAAGAAATCCGGGTTCACCTGCTGCCACAGGCCGCCCGCGCCGCGGAACGGCGGGATGCCGCTTTCGACCGAGACGCCGGCGCCGGTGAAGATGAGCATGTTCTTTTTTTCGGCGATGATGTCGGCCGCGGACTGGATGGGATCGGGATTCATAGGGCGCAAACTCCAAAAAAAGTGAAAAAAATCCGCTTTAAAATACGTCTTGAGTTTGTATATTTCAAGACATGCTTTATTTTTTAAAGAGAACTTTTTTCCCGAAAGGAGAACGAGACCATGAAACGAATCCTAGCCGCATTGGCGCTGGCGCTGACCCTGACGACCGCCGGAGCGCGTGCCGCCGAGCTGAAAATAGCCGTGATCGACATGCAAAAGACATTCCAGGAATACGAGAAGACCAAGACCATTGAGATCAAGCTGAACCAGCAGATGGAGGTGTTCAAGGAGTATTCAAGCCAGCTGAACCAGCAGTACCAGAACCTGCGGAAGCAGTACGAGTCCGCCCGTGACGACTCGCAGAACATCGCATACTCCGCCGCCGAACGCGAGAACAAGCGCCAGAAGGCGCAGCAGCTGTACGAGTCGCTGAAGCTGAAGGAGCAGGAGATGACCAGCTACACCGAGAGCCGCAAGACGCAAATCCGCGACATGTACACGAAACTGCGCGGCGAGGTGGTCGAAGAAATCCGCAAGGCCGTCCACAACAAGGCCGTGCTCGAAGGCTACACGATCGTGCTCGACCAGTCCGGCGAATCCCTGAACGACGTCGGATTCGTGATCTACGTCCAGCCCGGACTCGACATCACCGACGCGATCATCCAGGACCTGAACCGCGGCTACCGCAAGAACGCGAAGGACCCCGCCGCCGGAGCCGCCTCGTCCGAAAAGTGAACCTGAACTCAAACTGAACTGAAATTACCCAACTCACCCATAAGAGGACCTGAAATGAGCAAAGAATACAAAGCATCCGAACTCGCGGAGATCATCCACGGCACCGTCGTGGGCAATCCCGACGCCGTGGTCAACGCGGTCAATTCCCTGAAACTGGCGGAACGCAACGAGGTGTCGTTCCTCAACAATGCGAAATATCTGAAGGCGCAGCGCGAGAGCCACGCGGGCGTCGTGCTGGTCCCGAACGACTGGAAATACGAGCCGCCCGAGGGGCAGACCAACATCCACTGCGAAGACCCGGACAAGGCGTTCACCAAGCTCTGCGCGATCTTCGCGCCGGAACCGCTTGACTACCCGGTCGGCGTCCACCCGACCGCGTTCGTGCACCCGACCGCGAAGCTCGCCGAGGGCGTCCACGTGGGCCCGAACGCCGTCATCATGGAAGGCGCGGAGATCGGCAAGAACACGAAGGTCTGCGCCTGCGCCTACGTCGGGCAGTATTCGAAGGTCGGCGAGAACACGATCCTGTACCCCGGCGTGTGCATCATGCACCGCTGCGTCATCGGCAACCGCGTGATCATCCACGGCAACGCCGTGATCGGCGCGGACGGATTCGGCTACAACGCCACGTTCCGCGGGCTCGTGAAGGTGCCGCAGAACGGTATCGTGCGAATCGACGACGACGTGGAGATCGGCGCGTGCTCGACCATCGACCGCGCGCGCTTCGGCATGACGTGGGTCAAGAAGGGCGTGAAGATCGACAACCAGGTCTTCGTGGCGCACAACGTGATCGTGGGCGAATCCTCCGTGCTGATCGGGCAGTCCGGCGTGGCGGGCAGCGCCGAGCTCGGACGCGGCGTGGTGCTTCAGGCGCGCGCGGGCGTCAACGGCCACATCACCATGGGCGACGGCTCCAAGGTGCTCGGCTGCTCCGCCGCCCAGAAGAGCACGCCCCCCGGCGAAACCGTGTTCGGCGTGCCCGGCGAAAGCCAGGAGGCGTATCTGGAGCGTTTTGCCCTGCCGATCCGCGTCCGCAAGCTCATGGGCCGCATCGAAAAGCTCGAGGCGAAGATCGCCGAGCTCGAAGGCAAGGGCACCGGAGGCGCGAAATGAAACGCGATCCCGCCGAGCTGCAGAAAGAGATCCTGAAGCTCAAGGAGCAGACGGGGGCGACCATCCTCGCGCACAATTACGTGGACGGCGCGATCCAGGACATCGCGGATTTCTGCGGCGACTCGCTGGAGCTCAGCATCAAGGCGAAGAAATACAAAGCCGACCTCATCGTCTTCTGCGGCGTCCGCTTCATGGCGGAGACCGCGAAGATCCTGTCGCCCGATTCCCGCGTGATCCTGCCCAACTCCACCGCCGGATGCCCCATGGCGGACATGGCGCAGGTCGACGAGGTCCGCAAGTACCGCAAGGAGCACCCGGACGAAATCCTCGTGGCGTACGTGAACAGCACCGCCGCCGTGAAGGCGCAGGTCGACTGGTGCTGCACCTCCGGCAACGTGGAACGCGTGCTGAACGCGATCCCGGCGGACGCGAAGATCATGTTCCTGCCGGACCGCAACCTCGGCGCGAACATGACCGCCAAACTCGGACGCCCGATGTCCCTGTGGAGCGGCTGCTGCCCCGTGCACGACCACATCACGCTGGAGAGCATCCGCGAGGCGCGCGCGGCGCATCCCGGCGCCGAGGTGCTGGTGCACCCCGAATGCCGTCCGATGATCATCGAGGCGGCCGACGTTGCGCTCAGCACGGGCGGCATGCTCCGCCACGTGTCCGAATCCCTTTTCAAGGAGTTCATCATCGGCACCGAGCTCGGCATCATCCACCGCATGCAGCGGGAGAACCCGGACAAGGTGTTCCATCCGCTCCTGCCGCAGGTCGTCTGCCCGGACATGAAAAAGATCACGCTCGAAAACGTGCTCGCCGCGCTTCAGGGGAAATGCGAGGAGATCGTGCTCGATCCCGAGATCATGGACGCCGCCCGCAAGCCCATCGAACGCATGCTCGCGCTGAAATAAGCAGCCGCCTCGCCCTCGTCCCGACTGAGCCAGCAGAATAACAAGGTCTTGCAGATAGGACGCGTTGCGTCCCGCTTTGTTGGGGGCGGCTCCGATTCGCGGGATTTCTTCACCGGCTTCCACCTCGCCTCGTCCCGACGGAATGATTCAATAAGAAAATCTTACTTTGGATTTGACTTTTTGAAAAAGGCGGTTATAGTATGGTAAGAAATTCTTACATTGAAAGGAGGCGCGCCATGCCGATGATCACCGCGATGTCAACCAAGGGGCAGATCGTCCTGCCGAAAAAAATCCGCACGGCATTAAAGCTGGATGCCGGAACTCAGTTTGTCGTCTTCTCGGACAAAGATAACATTTTACTGAAGCCGATCAAGGAGCCGAACCTCGCCGAATTTGAGGCTGTGCTCAGCAAGGTTCAAAATTGGGCGAAGGAAGCCGGCGTTATCGAGGCGGATATTGACGAAGCAATTAAGACCGTCCGGAAGAACAAACGGAAAGCATGACACTACTCATCTTCGTGCCCGAGCATAGCCGGGCACACCGCAAGCGGTGCCGATTTTGTGCCTGGCTTCGCTCGGGCAGGTGTGTTGCCTGTTACGTCAATGCGTAGTAGGCTGCGTTGCGGAGGCGGTGGAAGAGGTGGGAGTTGTCCTGCGGGGACTGGTTCTGCGCCATGAAGAGGACGGCGAGCTCGTTTTTGAGGTCGAGCGTGAAGTTCGTCTCCAGCCAGCCGCCCCAGCCGAACGATCCGATGGCGTCGGTGGTGGAGGAGCAACCGCCGAAGGTCTTCATGAAGAGGAAATTGCCGTAGTTCTGGCCGCCGAGGTCCTGCCAGTTGAACGTGCGCGCCTGATGCGGCGTGAGCTGGGGGGAGATGAGGTAGTCGAACCCGGCGGAGGAGAGGAACTTGTGTCCGTTGTATCTGCCGCGGTTCATGAGCATCTTCACGAACTCGGCGTAGTCGCCGATGGTGGAGACGAGGCCCGCGCCGCCGGACTCGAACGCGGTGTCCTCGCGGTAGGCGTTCAGCCCGAGGTGCCAGTCGGCGTAGTCGAAGCGCTTGCGCGTGTGGTCGCGATGGTCGTAGGCGGTGGCGAGGCGGGCGCGTTTCGCCTCGGGGACGACGAATCCGGTGTCCTTCATGCCGAGCGGGCCGAAGATTTCGTCCTGCAGGTACTGCCCGAAGCGTTTCCCGGCGGCGCATTCGATGACAGCGCCAATCACGTCGGCGGAGTAGCCGTACGCCCAGCGGTCGCCGGGCTTGAACGCGAGACGGCAGCCGCCGAGCCTGTTCGCGAACTCGACCGTGGAGAGCTGGACGCCCTGCTTGCGGAGGTCCTCCATCTCGCGGACGACCATGGCGGCGTCGGGCGAGCAGTCGGGATAGAGCAGCCCGGAGGTCATGTTCAGGAGGTCGGAGACGTACATCGGGCGGTCGCTGACGACCGCGAGGCCCTGCCCGAACTCGGTGTCGTAGCGCTGGTTCGCGAATCCCGGCAGGAAGCGCGCGACCATGGCGCGGGGCGAAAGGATGCCGCGGTCGATGTTCATGACGGCGGCGGTGCCGGTGACCGGCTTCGACTGCGAATAGATGCGGAAGATGGTATCGCGGGAGATTTTGCGCCCGGATTCGACGTCGGCATATCCGCTTTCGGCGTAGTAGATCTCCTCGCCCTTGTGCAGGACCATGACGGACGCGCCCGCGTATTCGCCGCGGTCGACGGATTCGTTGAGCAGATCGGAGAGGCGGTTGAGTTCGGGATTCATGCTGTGCTCCTGTGGAATATGGAAAGAGTGAAATGCCTGTTTGAACAGGGGTGAGGTTACTTTTCTGCGATCTCCATGGGGGCGAACGTGCCGTCGCAGGCGAAGACGTTCTTGCCGTCCGTGGTGTGCCCGACCGCGCGGAAGGCGGAACCGTCGTGTTCGCCGGTGGTGACGATGGATTCGCCGAGGCGGAGCGCGAAGTTGAAGTTGACGCGGATGGAGTTCACGCGGACGGGGTATCCGAGCTTGGCGGCGAGCCAGTCCTGCGCGAACATCGGATAATGGGCGTTGTTCACGTGGTTGTTGTAGTCGATCTTCGACTGTCCGATGTCGGTGCGGACGGGATCGGAGCCGGGCGCGGGGTCGAGCTTGCCCCAGTCCTCGAAGAAGATCGGCTTGTCCGGGTTCGAGGGGAATTTTCCGGTGACGTCGTCGGGCGAGACGGGGCGGAGGTTGGCGAGCTTGAGCATGAGCCAGTAGCTGCTGGCGGTGGCGATGCGCTGCCCGGTGGCGGGATCGGTCAGCTCGAACTGGCGCATGGCGAAGAGACGGCGGACGCCGCTGGGCCAGGTCTTCAGGCGTACGGAATCGGCACGCGGGGGCAGGGCGTCGAACTTGATCATGAGGCGGGAGAGGACCCAGGTGATGCCGAGGCGGCGCAGGTCGTGGATGCCGACGCCGAGGAGTTCGGCGTGCGCGCCCGCGATGTCCTGCATCAGGTCGAACGCCGCGCCGAGGCGGAGCCGGCCGTCCGGGCCGATGGCGTGGAGCTGGGTGGGGTACTCGCGGGTGATGCTGGCTGGCTTGCCGTCGAAATACGGGTTGCCATCGTGGATGACGTCGGCGGAGTTTTCAGGGGTGTTGAGAGGACCGGTTGCGGTGCTCATGGTTCGGTTTCCTTTCGTTGTGTTTTTTCTTTGCGGATGCCGTCTGCGAGGAGCGAGACCAGCGCCTCCTGTTCCGGGGCGATGCCGGACCGCAGGACCTTGCGCGCGTTTCCGCCGTAGACCACGCCGAGGAGCGCGGTGTTCAGCCTCGACACGACGGCGCTGCCGGTGCGCGGATCGTCGGTGACGCTGACCGTGCAGGGGACGAGGGCGGGCAGGACGAGTCCGCGGTCCGGGTCGTCCATGAGGCCGCGCGCGTAAGTGCGGTTGCAGAGTTTCCAGTTGTAGACGGCGCGACCGTCCGAGGGCAGGGGCAGGGAGCATGCCTCGCGCGAGGATTTCCAGCCGGATTCCGCCGGCATGGCGTTTTCGAACGCGTCGTCGAAATCGTCGGCGGTGATGCCGGGGAATTCGTACGAGACGATGAGGTTGTGGCGAAGGTAGAGGAATCCGGCGCAGAACATGGCGGCGGCTCCGGCGATCGCGCCGAGGAGGAACGCCGCGAGCACAGGATTCTTTTTACGGGGACGTTTCTTTTCCGTTATCGTTGTTGTCAGCGGTTCCATGAGTAGTCCTTTCCATCCAGCGCGCGCCGGATGTTTTCGAGCTGAATGCGGAAGTCGGCGGTTTCGCGGCGCCAGAATTCGCGCGTGCCCCAGTCGGGGTACTGCCTGCGGAATCCGGCGTCGCCGGACTGCACGGCGCACCAGGAGAGGAAGTGCATCATGCGCATGGCGCGGAGGGGTTCGACGAGGCGGAGCGAGGCGCGGTCGAACGGACGGAAGACCTCGTAGGCGGCGAGGATCACGTCGAGCTCGCGTTTCGATTCGGAGAGCGTGCCGGGGAGCAGCAGCCAGAGGTCCTGCACGGGCGGTCCCGTGACCATGTCGTCGAAGTCGATCGCCATGAGGCCGACGCCGGGGCGGTCGAGCACGTTCGCGCGGTGGAAGTCGCCGTGGATGCGGATCATGGCGTCGTCGGGCGGATAGACCGCCTCCGCGAGGTCGAGGATGGCGTCGCAGAGGTCGATCAGCTCCTGTTCGCACGAGGGGTCCACCGCGCCGCGGTCGAAGATACGGTGCATGGCGGCTTCGGCGAAGGAGGCGGGCGTCATGCGGAGCCGGTGGGGTGCGTCGCGGCGTTCGCCGCAGGCGTGGATGCGCCCGAGGAGTGACCCGACGCGTTCGAGCGTCTCGTCCTGTTCGAGCTCGATCTCGCGGCCGCGCATGCGCGGGAAGATGGCGAAGAAAACGCCGTCGAGCTCGCCGAGCGTGGAGTTCGTTTCGAGCTCGTAGGGCGGCACGACGGGTATCTCCTCGCCGTCGCAGTCCCACAGGAACTCGTGTTCCTCCAGAATGGCCTCGCGCGTCCAGCGTCCGGGGCGGTAGAACTTGACCACGAGGCGTTCGCCGGTGGCGGCCTCGATCTCGTAGACGCGGTTGATGTAGCTGGGCAGGGCGGAGGCGAGCCCGGTCAGGCGGCAGGCGAGGGCGTCCTCCAGCGCGGGCAGAAAGAATTCGGGCGTGATGCGGTCGAATGCCGCCGCACCGGCTGTCCTGCTGCCCCGCGGAAGGTCCATTGGAACACCTGATCGCGAGCTCAGAGGGATTCGCGGTCGGCGACCCACTGGCGCATCGCCTTTTCGGTGGCGATGTTCTTGCCGTTCATGACGGCGGCGGCGAATTTCTTGAAGTAGGCGTTGAAGACGGTGTGGAGGATGTTCAGGTTGGAAACGCGTTCCTCGAAGGCGGATTCGCGTTCCATCTCCTCGCCGGTCGGGAGTTTCACGGAGCCGAACGTGAACGCGTCGGCGTCGAACGTGAACGACCACTTGTCGACTTCGGCGTCGCCGCCCTCGCGGGCGAACGTGACGCGCGCCTTGCGGAGCTTCTTGCCGCTGGAAAGGGCGGCCTTCGCCTCGCCGGAGGCAAGCGGATTGCCGCGCTTGACGACGCTTTCGCCGGAGCCCGCCAGGTCGGGATCCTTGGTCTTGCCGGGGGAATACGCGAGCGTGAGGGGGCCTTCGATCGCGAGCACGAAGTTTCCGAGGTCGCCGACGGAGCAGCGGCCGCCGTTCACTTCCGCCTCGTACCAGAGCCAGGTCAGGAAATCGCGTCCGGGCTGGGGTTCGTCCATGCCGGATGCGAGGTTGGTGAGCGTGAGCGGGGGCAGGTCGGTCTCGTTCTTCTTCAGGATCGTCACCATGAGCTCGTCGACGGAGATCGGCACGGGCTCGACGTCCAGTCCGAGCGCGCGTGTGAACTCCTGCACGAAGACGTCGAACTTGGCGAGCGAGGCGGCGCCGAAATAGAGGACGTTCGCGGCGGTGTCGACCACGAACGGGGTGGCGGAGATCGTGGGGACCATCTTCGGCATCAGGGATTCGATCGCGGCCTCCTTGATCATCTTCTTTTCCTTGCGCGGGACGAAGAGGCAGTCGTTCGCCTGCATGTACGCGAGCTCGTCGCGGCGGCAGACGGCGTTCAGGAGCTGGGAGGGGACTTTGCGTTCGGTCTTGCGGAGGTTCAGGTAGGGGAATCCGCCGCACATGGAGGTGGTGTCATCGATCCTGCTTTCGAGGAGATGGCGTCCGCTGACCCAGCCGAGCACGGGCTCGTCCTTCACGTCGTCGAGCTTTCCGGCGGAATGCTTCGCGAAGAGTTCCAGGTAATTCTCCGGCATCGGGTTGCGGAGGGGGCAGATCATGAGGGAGATGCTTCCGGTTTCAAAAGACATGATGAATCCTTTCAGAATGTATGGGCAGGCGGAACAAGGCGGTCCCGCCGACAGGTGAATAATAAACCATTTACTGTACCACGGAATGGCATTTTTCGCAAGTCCGGAACCGGTTTTTTATCCAAAAAAGACAAGGTACATCCTCCGGTTGGAGGATGAGAGCAGAATACGGCAGAATGAAAAAACGTTCGGCGCAAATCAGAGACGGAACTATGCGCGGGCGGTGCTGTCCCGGTTATTGTTTCGCGCCGTTTCTGATCATGAACTGACGGAGTTCGGGGTTTCCTCTGGCGAAGAAAAGCGGAGTGCGGCCGGATTCGTTCAGCTCATTGATATTAAGTCCCTTTGCAAGGAGATACTTGATCACGTCGATGTTGCCGCCGTCCGCCGCATAGTGCATGGCGCTCCAGCCGCGGACATCCTTGGCCAAGTAGTCTATCTTTTTGCCGACCAGGTATTTGATGACGTCCAGATTGTTGTTTTTTGCGGCATAATGCAGCGCGGTTGCGCCGTAATCATCTTTATCCTGCAGGTTGGCGCCGTGTTCCGCCAGGAACTTGACGCATTCAAGATTGCCATTTTCCGCCGCGAAATGCATCGCGGATCTGCTGAAAGCGGTTTCCTGCGCCTTGATGTCCGCGCCATGTTCGACCAGGAACTGAACAATGGCGGTGTCGCCGTTCTGTGCCGCGAAAAGAAGCGCGGTCATTCCGTCCGTAGTCGTGGCATCGCTGGCATCCCTTGGAAGGTAGTCGAGAGGAATATTGTCAATATCTTCAAGGACCTGGATATCTTTCTTTTTTGAAGCGGAAGATTCCGAGTCGTCGAACGCATCCGCATAGCGTTCGCCGCCGTCGTCTTCCTCGTCGTCTTCCTCGTCCAAATCATCCAGGTCTTCCTCAAGAGATTCGGGTGTTTTCAGCCCGAGAGCTTTTTTCAGTGCGACGATGTTTCCCTCGACAGAGTCGAAGTAAAGCTTGTCCTGACGTCGGCGCTGTTCCTTGAGGTTTTCGACGAGCGCCCAGTTGATGGCCTTGATGCTGGCGCCATGCTCGACCAGGAACGTGACTTCTTTCAGTCCGGAATACTTTGCGGCGAAATGGAGCGGACTTTCTTTTCTTTTCGTGAGCTTGTTCGGATCGGCGCCGAGTTCGAGCAACGATTCCAGAAGACTCTCATTGCCGCTCATGGCGGCGTAGTGAATGGCTGTGCGGCCTTCCTTGTCGGGCAGATTGATTTCCGCGCCGCGTTTAATGAGTTCCTCGGCAAAATCCTTTTTCCCATTGCGGCAAACCGCATGCAGGAGCGTCAAGCCGTCCTGCTGTTTGATGCCGTAGTCGGCGTTGCGGTCGAAAAGCCAGACGGCCTCGTCGAAAAAACCGTTTGTGGCGAGGTACCAGGTGAAAGCGTCCGGGCAGAACGTGCAGTCGACTTTGCCGCCGGATTCCTTTTCCGCGGCCATGACGGCGCGAAGCTCCTGCATTTCCGGTTCGCCGAAGGTCTTATGTTTTGCGATGCTGTCGAATCTGTCCTGCGGAGTCGGTTCCGGCGTGACTGCGAAAAGAAACGATGCAGAGAAGAGGACGCAGACCGAAAAGAAGGCTTTAAGCATATTCAACACTCCAGTGTGATTTCAGAAAAAGTCATACTATATTATACATCATATGGGAGAAAAATCAAGCCTGAATCGGAGACTTCCAGTGTTTTATGGGAAAAAACTTCCGCAATTGGCGACAGCCGGGAGCCGGTCCGGGCGACACGGGCGACGCGGATGCGGCTCCTTTCTGGCGCTTCCGCGAATATTTCCCCGACTTTTGCGAGGGGCGAACTTGACTTTTCGTATTTTGGCATTAAATTAATGTTTTGTATTTTCATCTGAAACAACTCTGTACCAATTAGAGGTCAAGCAACCCATGATCATTCAGAAAATGAACAACGTGCTGGTGAAGCACGGAAAAGTCACTTTTGCCATTTTTACCGCGGTCATCATCGTCTCGTTCGTGTGGTTCTTCACGCCGGGCGTGGACGGCTCGCTGCTGTTCGGCGGCAACATCGGCATGAACTCTCAGTACGGGGCCGTGCTCGGACAGAAGGTCACCTACGGCGACGTGAGCAGCGCCCGCCAGGTCGTTTCGATGGTCCGCGCCGCTTCCTACGGCCTGGCTCCGCACCGCGTGCAGTCCCCGGACGAGGACGCCTCGTTCCAGGCCGCGCTCCTGATCAAGGCCGCCGACGTCCTGAACATTCAGGCCAGCGACAAGGAAGTCGCCGACCTGATCCAGAGCCTGCCGGCGTTCATGACCGAAGACGGCAAGTTCTCGCAGGAACGCTACCTCAAGTACAAAAACGACTATCTGGCTCCCTCCGGACTCGGTTTTGCCGACCTCGAAGAGGCGGTCCGCACGATGATCCGCATGCAGAAGGTCCCGATGCTGACGTCCTCCAACGTGATCGTGACGGACGACGAGGCGAAAACCGGGATCGAAAACCTGCTTCAGAAGATCACGTACCACATGGTCACGTTCGACCACGAGGCGTTCGAGGACCAGGTGAAGCTCGAAGACGCCGAGATCAAGGATTTCTACGCGGCCAACCCGAATCTCTTCCTGAGCGAGCCGGAATCCGACGGCCTGCTCGCGTTCGTCGCCTACACGGTGAAGAAAAACGAGCTCACCGACGACCAGATCAAGGATTACTACGAGGCGAACAAGGCGATCTTCACCAAGGCGGACGGCACGGAACAGGCATTCGACGATGTGAAGGACGACATCCGCAAGGAACTTGAGACCGTGGTTGAGCGCGACGCGGCGGAAGCTGCCGGACGCGCGTTCAACAAGTCGTTCCGCGAAGCCATCCGCGCGGACAAGGAAGCCTTCCAGGCCGATCCGCAGAAGCTCTTCCGCGAAGAGGCGGAAAAGGCCGGCCTGAAGATATCCGAGGTCAAGAACCTCACCGCCCAGACCGCGGCAAATGAGGATCTCCACATCGACAGCAACCTCATCCACGCCGTCACGGAGCTGAAGAACGTCGGTTCCTACACCAACCTCCAGTTCGGCGAGCACGGCGTGTCCATGTTCCTGATGACCGCGCGCCGTCCCGCCGTGGTCCAGCCGTTCGAAGACGTGAAGGAAGTCGCGAAGAAGCGCCTCCTCTCCCAGCGCGAATACGCTCTGGCTGACGAAGCGGTCTCCCAGCTCGCGCTGAAGGCTCTGGACCTGAAGGACGCCGCCGGGATGGAAGAACTCGTGAAGTCCCTGAAAGGCACCTGGCACGCCGAAGCCATCCGGACCCGTTTCGAGGTCGAAGCCAATCCCTATCTGCCGTGCACGAACGAGATCCTCACCACCGACGTCGGCAAGCTTTCCTCCCCGGACAAGACGTTCGGCGATCCCGCGTTCGTCTTCGTGACCGCGCACACGCCCGCCACGGCGGAAGAGATCGCGGAAAAGAAAGATTTGCTCACCAGCGAGCTGAAATACCGCAAGCAGGAAATCGTGAGCCGCGGCCTTCAGGGCTGGGTCATCGAATCCGCCACGGTCGTCAACCGCCGGACGCAGGAATAATCCAACTTCGTTTTCCGCAGCAGCAAAAGGAGACACGGATCCCATGAAAGACATGCGAATCGGAATCGGCTACGACGTTCACCGTATGGCGCCGGAACGCGATTTGATGCTCTGCACCTGCCATATCCCGAACGAGACCGGACTCGACGGCCACAGCGACGCCGACGCCCCGGTCCACGCCCTGATCGACGCCATGCTCGGCGCGCTCGCGCTCGGCGACATCGGCCAGCATTTCCCGGACGAGGATCCGCAGTACCTCGGCGCGTCAGGCGAATCCCTGCTCAAAAAGACGCTCGCCCTGCCTGAATTCCAGGGGTGGCGGATCGGCAACGCCGACATCACGATCATCGCGCAGAAACCGAAGCTCGCGCCGTATGTCCCGAAGATGCGCGAGGCTCTCGCCGCGGTCCTCGGCATCGACGCCGACCATGTCTCCATCAAGGCGAAGACCGCCGAGGGACTGGATTCCGTCGGGCACTGCCAGGCGATCGAGGCGCACGCCGCCGTGATCCTGTTCCCGAAGGAAGAAAACTGAGACGGGAAAGGGCCGCCGTTATGCTGGAAGGATTGGCCGGAAACAAACTGAAGACGCTGGCGACGGCGTGTCTTGACACGATCCGCCTCGTGTGGCAGGACCTCGAAGACAAGGGCACGCCCGCGGACAAGTTCCTTGCCGAGTACTTCCGCGCCAACCACAAATACGGCTCGCGCGACCGCCACGCCATCACGAGCAGCGTTTTCGCGTTTTTCCGCTGGAAAGGCTGCCTCGAAAAGATTTTCGACATCGACCGCGAAAATATCCCCGGGCCCGCGCTCTCCGCGGCGCTCGCCGCCGACGATCCGTCCTGCCCCGTGTTCCCGTTCTGGTGCGACGTCGCGCCGGACGTGCTCGCCGCGATGAATGATCCATTCGAACGCCTCCGCACGGTCACGAACACCGATGTCGACATGGACGTGTACGACCTGGTGCCGGAATGGATGCCCGACGAGGTGCCGGAAGCAAGCCGTCAGGCGTGGCTCGACGGCCTCACGTCGCATTCCCCGCTGTGGCTCCGGGCGCAGAACATCACGGCGACCGAACTCATCCGCCGCCTCGCTTCGCAGGATATTCAGGCGGAACGCGGCTCCGAGGTGCTCGTGGATGCCGTGCGCGTGAAAACGCCGCATGCGCATCCGGACCAGGTGAAAAGTCTGGTCGGCAATTTCGAGGTGCAGGATTACTCGTCGCAGTGCATCGTGTGGCCCGCCGATCCCCTGCCGAAGGAAAAGTGGTGGGACTGCTGCTGCGGCGCGGGCGGCAAGACGCTTCAGCTCGCGGCTCTGGGCGGAAAAAAGGTCCAGGTCTTTGCCTCGGACATCCGTCAGGACGTGCTCGCGCAACTGAAAAAACGCATGCTCGCGGCGAAATTCAAAAACATCGTCATCACGACTCCGCTCGGCGGCGCGCTCGGCGAATACGACGGCGTGCTGGTCGATGCGCCGTGTTCCGCCTCGGGACGCTGGCGCCGCAACCCCGAAATGCGCTGGATTTTCAAGCAGGAAGAAATCCAGAAGCTGACCCGGACGCAGTTCGCGATCCTGGACAAGGCGGCGAACGCCGTCAAGCCCGGCGGCAAGCTCGTCTACGGCACGTGCTCCGTCTTCGACGCCGAGAACATGGGCGTGGTGAAGCGTTTCCTTCAGGCGCGCCCCGATTTCAAGCTCAAACCGTTCAAGAATCCGCACGACGGCTCCCGGACCGACGGCACGCTCACGACGCTGCCCTGCCACGCCGACTGCGACTGCTCCTTCACCGCGCTTTTCGTCCGCAACGGTGGAAAATGAGCTCGGTTCCGCTGAACCGCCCGAATGTGCCGGACGCGCATGCGCACGGCGTCCCCGGTGAAAATGACCGTGTGTTCCGCCTGTGGAATGTCCGGGATCCCTCGTATTCCGTCCCTGAAAACTGCTTTTTCTCCGCCGGGATCCATCCGTGGGACGCCGGAAAATACGACCTCGCCGCGTTCGCTCCGCTGTTCGATTCGCCCCGTTGCCTCGCCATCGGCGAATGCGGCCTGGACCGCACCTCGGAATCCGCCCTGCCGCTTCAGATGAAGGTGTTCGAGGCGCAGATCGCGGAATCCGTCCGGCGCGGCAAGCCGCTGGTGATCCACTGCGTGCGGTGCTTCCCCGAACTTCTCCGCCTCAAATTGAAGCTGGACGCGGATGCGCCCGCCTGGGTGGTCCACGGATTCCGCGGGACGAAACGCAAGGCGTTCGACCTGCTGGACGAGGGCTGCGTGCTGTCGTTCGGCGCGGGACTGCTCCGCGACGCCGGAAACATGGAGTATTTCGCGGAGATTCCGCCCGACCGCATCCTGATTGAGACGGACGAGTCGCCGGAGCTGTTCGAGCAGATCTTCGCCGAGGCCGCCGCTATGCGTCTGCTGTCGCCGGCCGAGTTCGCCGCGACCGTCCGCGCCAACTTCAAAAGGATATTCCGCCATGACCCCGTCTGAACTTGATCCCGCCCCGGAATGGCTCGGGCGCATGCTCGCGCTCGAAGACGCCGCGACCGTCGAAAAAATCCGCCGTTCGCAGGTGCTGTGCGTCGGCCTGGGCGGGGTAGGGGGGCTCGCCACCGAGCTTGTCGCGCGGCTGGGCGTCGGCGCGATGACGATCGTGGACGGCGACGTGGTGGAAGCGACCAACATCAACCGCCAGATCCCCGCGCTCACGAGCACGCTCGGACAATCGAAGGCGATCGTGATGGCGGACCGTCTCATGGACATCAACCCGAAGCTCAAACTGACCGTGATGGAGCGTTTCCTCGCGCCGGAAGACATGCCCGGCGTGCTGAATACCGGGCGTTACGACTGCGTGCTGGACGCCATCGACTCCGTGCCCTCGAAGATCGCGCTGCTGGCGGAATGCGTCCGGCGCGGCGTGCCCGTGGTCAGCGCCATGGGCGCCGGGCTCCGCACCGATCCCGGCGCGATCCGCTGCGGCGACATCGCGGAAACGAGCGTGTGTCCGCTCGCGAAACTCGTCCGCAAGGGGCTTCGCGAGCTCGGATTCGAGCACGGCGTGACGGCTGTTTTTTCCACGGAGACGCCCCGCAAACCGAAGCTCGACGAGGCGGGACATCCGCTGATCGGGACGGTCTCGTTCATGCCCGCGGCGTTTGCCGTGCAGTGCGCGGCGGCGGTGTACCGAATCCTGAGCCGGTAAACCTGTTTTTTGTGTTTCCTCATTTTATCGTTAAGGAACGCAGTTTCATGCGGGAAGCGCGGTTTCGCGCCGAAAAATGCGAAAAAAGAGGGAAAACCGGATTGATTTTTCCGGAAACACTGCTATGTTTCAGGTAGATATTATTCGGATTTGCCTCAACAACTTCATCAACCATAATTCAGAAAGGATGACGGTATGTCGCCGAAAACAGCTTTTATCGGTCTGACGACTACGTTCGCCCTGACGATGGGCGTGGTTTTCGCCCAGCAGGGCCAGCGCCCCAGACAACAGCAACCCCAGCAGGGAGCCCAGAACATGCGTGAGGAATGGGAAAATCAGAAGATCAATTTCGTGAACGTGGAGCCGGTCCGTTCCGATTCCGCGCTTCCGGTTGACGCGGGCCAGAAGAGCCTGCTGAACGGCGACTGGAAGTTCAACTTCGTCACGATGACCACACCGGACGGTCAGCTGGACCTCTCGCAGCGCCCCGCCGGCTTCTTCAAGCCCGATTACGACGATTCCTCCTGGAAGACGATCCCCGTGCCGTCCACGTGGCAGGTCCAGGGCTACGGCACCCCGCTGTACACGAACGTCAATTATCCGTTCAACCGGGACAATCCGCCGATCGTGACGAACGCCCCGGCGCAGTGGATGACCGCGTTCCGCGAACGCAACCCGGTCGGCTCCTACCGCCGGACGTTCACCGTGCCCGCCGGATTCAAGAAGGGCGGCCAGGTGTTCCTGAAGTTCGACGGCGTGTCCGCCGGATATTACGTGTGGGTGAACGGCGAGAA
>ONQZ01000037.1 GCA_900320095.1 uncultured Lentisphaerota bacterium | reverse complement strand
GAGGTCGGCTTCCTGAACAAGGACACGAAGACGAGCGAACTGAACTTCGAGGAGGGCAGAGGGCCGTTCCTTCTGATCCGCGAGACCGGGTTCTTCTCCAACTACTGCCGCGCGATCCTGGTGATGGCGATCGGGATCCTCTCGGTCACGCTGCTCGCCTCGGCCGTCGCCGCCTGCCTGTCGCTGCCGATCGCGATCTTCTTCTCCGCGGCGTACATGCTCACCGGCGGCCTGGCGAACTATATGGTGACGTCGATCCCGGACGCGATCGACTACCAGGCGGAATACACCGGGACGTTCGGGTATCAGTTCGGCGACCTGCTTCTGAACCTGATCGTGCCGCTTCAGGATTTCTTCGTGACGGGCCATCTGGCGAACGGCGAACTGATCGGTTTCCCGTTCATCGGCGCGCTGTTCGCGAAGGATTTCGTTTTGAGGATGCTCCCGGTCTTCCTGCTCGGAGCCTGGATTTACACGCGCCGCGAACTGGCGCTGGTGTCGAAACGCGGATAGGAGCCGGCCCATGAAGAACCGATATACTTTGTTTTTCGCTCTGCTCGCCGGAACGGTCCTCGTGCTGTTCGCGAACGTATTCGTTCAGGACCGCATGGCCGCGATCGTAAAGGAGGACAAGCTCGTCGACGAGAATTTCGCCGCCGAAGGCACGCCGCCGATCGTGGCGTTCTCCACGATGGCGCTGGGCGGATTCCGCGGGATCATCGCGGACATCCTGTGGATTCGCGCGGGCGATTTGCAGCAGAAGGGCAAATACTACGAGCTGGTGCAGCTTTCCGACTGGATCCTGAAGCTTCAGCCGAAATTCTCCGCCGCCGCCTCGCACATGGGGTGGAACATGGCGTACAACGTCTCCGTGGCGTGCAAGCGCCCCGAGGACCGCTGGCGCTGGGTCCGGCGCGGCATCCAGCTGATGCAGGACGCCGTGACCATGAACCCGAACGATCCGACCGTGTACCAGGAACTCGGCTGGATCTACCAGCATAAGCTCGGCAACGTGCTGGACGACGCGCAGCGTTACTACAAGGAGACCATGGCGCGCGACCTGATCTTCCTCTACGGGAAGCATTACCCGGACTGGGAAGCCTGGGCGGCGTCGCCCGCCACGGAGGAGGCGCTTCGCGAGATGTTCCCCGCCGACCATCCGGCGTGGCTCGCGGTCATGGAGTACAACCAGGGCGACATGGAACGCCTGTTCGGCGAGTTCCGTCTGAACGGCGGCCTGCCGAAGGAGCTGAAGGAGAAACTGAAGCCGGAGGACGCGTCCGTTCTGGATTATTATTTTCGCCGCAAATGGCTGAAGAAGGACTGGAACGTGGAGCCGGAGACGATTCTGGCCGTGAACAAGGCGTACGGCGAACTCGACTGGCTGCTGCCGGAATCCTACGCCATCTACTGGGCGCACGTCGGACTGGACCACACCGAAGGCCGCGACCAGCTCCCGCTCACGCGCATGATCCTCCAGTCCCTGGTGGCGACGTTCAACTACGGGCGCATGCTGCTGCCGAAGGACAACGAGGTCAGCAGCTTCTTCCTGCTCGTGCCGAACACGGGCGTGATCGACGCCGCGCGCAAACTGTACAAAGAGGTCATGAGCTCGGACAGCTACGCCCATTCGCCATTCGAGGCACTGTACGAAAACTTCCTGATCGACTCCATCGTGACGCTGTACACGTACTCGCAGAAAGAGGCGGCGGCGAACCTCTACCAGGAACTCCGCACCGAGATCAAAAACGCCAATTCCCTGTCCATGACGCTCGACCAGTTCGTGCTGAACGAATGGGAAGACGACATCAAGAGCGGCGATTTCAAGCAGATCGCCAACGAGCTGGAAGGCCTGCTCTTCACGTCCTGCATGCTGATCGGCTACGGCGACCGCGACGCCGCCGCGGACCACCTCGCGCTCGCGAAGCGCGTCTACGACAGCTATGTCCGCCAGCATGAGGACCTCGACCGCGTGGCGCTTCCGCCGTTCTCCGAGATGAAGGCGCGTACCGCGCGCGCCATCATCGAAAACTATCCTCCCGAGGTGTCGAACCGGATTCGCGCCGAGCTTGAGGAGGACCTGAAGAAACAGGAACAGGCCGCGGCGGACGCGGGCGGTTCCGGGGCGGACCGGGAGGCCGCCGGACAATGATGATCTACCCTCTGTTTCCCGGCGGGCTGGAACGCGCGCTCACGTTCAGCTACGACGACGCCCTGGACGAAGACATCCGCCTCGCGGGCATCTTCTCCGACCACGGACTGAAATGCACGTTCAATTTCTGCGCGGACAACGGTCCGCACGACGGCACATTCCCGTCGTTCGACGTGAACGAGGTCTATCTGAAGCACGGGCACGAGATCGCGGTCCATGGCGCGGAACACGCGTTCGAGGACATGATGCCGACCGAGGCGGTGATCGCCGACATCCTCGAAAACCGGAAGCGCCTCGAAGCCATCACGCACGCCCCGGTCAAGGGCATGGCGTACCCCTACGGGACGTACACCACCGACCTGAAACGCCAGCTCCGCGAGCTCGGCATCCTGTATTCGCGCACCGTGAACAGCACGCACGCGTTCCGTCTGCCGGACGATTTCCTGGAGTGGAACCCGACCGCGCACCACCGCGAGAACATCGCCGAGATCGGCGAACGGTTCCTGAACAACCGGTATCCGCGCGGCACGGTCTGCTACATCTGGGGGCATTCGTTCGAGTTCTCGCGCAACAACAACTGGGACATCATCAAGCGGTTCGCCGACCAGATCGCGGGCAGGGACTCCGTGTGGTACGCCACGAACATGGAGATCTACGACTACAACCAGGCGTTCCGTCTGCTCCGGTTCACCGCCGACTGCTGCTACGTGCAGAATCCATCCGCGCGGACGGTCTGGATCATGCGCGGAAAGAACGCCTTCGAGATACCGTCCGGCGATGTCGTCCGAATCGGCTGATTTTCTGTTTCCGGCGGAGAAGAGGGCGGGGGACCGTTCCCCGTTCGATTTCCGCGCGCCGCTGCGGCTTTCCGCCCGCCTCACGCTCCCCGGACGCGCCGTCCTGTCTCCGTTGCAGGGCGTCATGACGCGCACCTTCATGCAGGCCGCTGCGCGCCTCGACCTCATCCCGCTCTGGTTCACGCCGTTTTTCAGCACCGGCGGCGTCTCCGTGCCGAAACGCGCCGCGATCCTGCGGAAACTCGCGCCGTACCGCGTGCGCCCGGATCTCACGCTCGTTTTCCAGCTGATCGGACACGACGCGCGTTCTCTGTCTGCGACCGCGGCGGGATTCGGCGAGTACGGCGTACACGGCATCAATCTGAACTTCGCATGTCCGAGCAAGACGGTCACCGCGAGCGGAAACGGCGCATGTCTTCTGCGGACGCCGGAAACACTCTTCGAACTCACGCGGGCGGTCGTCGAGACCATTCCCGAGGGCGTTTCCGTGTCCGTGAAGCTCCGTGCCGGATGGGATTCGCCGGGCCGTATCAATGAAATTGTCCGCGCCGTGTGCGACGCCGGAGCCGACTGGATCGTGTTCCATTACCGGACCGCGGCGGAGATGTATAGCCCCGTCGATGCGTCCGAACGTGTCCGGCGGATCGCCTGCGCCGTGGAGGCGGCGGGGAGCGTCCCGGTCTTCGGCAACGGCGATATCACGAGCTGCGCGGACGCGGAAATGCTTGTATGTTCGACCGGATGCGCGGGCGTCGCCGTGGGACGCGGCTTCCTGTCCGATCCGTGGCTGGTGCGGCGCATCCTCTCCGGCGACGCGAATCCGGCTTCCGAGGCGGAGAAGACCGCGTTTCTGCGTCTGCTGCTGGCGGGCACGGATTCCACGAAACGCGGCCGGAACTGGTTTCTGGAATGCGTCAAGATGACGTACGGCGCGGATTCCGTCGAGTTCAGGGAAGCGCGGGAAAGCGACTGGACCGCGCTCCGCGCCCGCTGGAGCTGAAAAATAGCAAATCTTTCTGCGATCCGGACTTGTTTTTTCTCCTGCAACGCTGTATATTAGATTTAGGAGATTTGATTCTGTTTTTACTATTCCAAATGAGGCACTGAACATGAACATGCATTCCATATCCGGCATCCGCGGCGCGCGCAGGTATTATTCCTTGATCGAGCTCCTGGTCGTGATCGCCGTCATCGTGATCCTGGCGGGGCTGATCCTGCCGGCGATGCGTTCCGCCCGCGAGACCGCGAAACGCGCGACATGTATCAGCAACCAGAAGAATTTCGGCGAGTACTTCCATCATTTTGCGTCGGAGAACAGCGGCAGTCTCAACGGCATCATCGGCGACTGGAGAAAATGGCTGGGAAACGTGGCGATTACGTCTGGCAGCACGTATGACTTTGCAGCGGAAGGGGATTTCTACAGATTCAACGATGAAAAGAAGCTCGACTCCTTCGCACGGGAGATCCTGAAGATCGCGCGCTGTCCGAGCGACGTCACGAAGGGCAAACAGAGCTACGGCCGCAACGATCCGTACGGACTGTGGACCATGAAGGACCACAGCAAACGCGTCGTTCAGAGCCGCATCCCGGATATTGATGCGCCGTCCGACCTGATCATTCTCGGTGAACGCTGGAGTAACTTCAAAGACGTGACGAAAAACAGCGATCAGCAGTACGAAATCTGCGCGCCGTTCCACCTGCGCGGCAACCGCACCGACAAGGACGCCGCGGGCGAGGACTGGAACACCATTCACAAGGGCAATATCCCGCTGCTGTATTTGGACGGACATGTAAAGCACGGCAACATCCTGCAAACCGTCCGCACGCGCGACATGAGCTCCATGCACATGTTCAACGAGCGCGCAAACGGCGGCAGCTGGTCCGACGACCGTGCCCTGAAGAAAAAATAAGGAACAAGGCTTCCTTCGCGGCAGTGCCCGTCTTCCTCATTTTCCGCTGAAAAATGGTTTCCGCATCTTGATTTGCGGGCGTTTGGTGCTATATTGATTGAAACTGGGATTTCCCGCTGAAAAAAACAATCCCCCTGAGAAAGGTTTTCCGCCATGCCCCTGCTTGCCCTTCTGATCATCCCCGTCGTCATCATCGTATTCGTCATCATCGTGTACAACAGCCTCGCGGCGAAAAAGGCGAACGTGCAGAACGCGTTCGCCGGGATCGACGTGCAGCTGAAGAAGCGCTGCGACCTGGTCCCGAACCTCGTTTCGAGCGTGAAGGCGTACATGAAGCACGAATCCGGCACGCTGGAGAAGCTGACGGAACTCCGCACCCGCGCGGCGGCCGCAACCGATCCCGCCGAACGCCTCAGCCTTGACAAGGAGCTGTCCGGCGCTCTGAGGAACGTGATGGTGCAGGTCGAGGCGTACCCGGACCTGAAATCGTCCGCGAACGTGATCCAGCTCCAGCGGTCCCTGAACGAGATCGAGGAGCAGATTTCCGCATCGCGCCGTGCGTACAATTCCGCCGTCACGGACTACAACCTTGCGATCCGCATCTTCCCGAACAACCTCCTTGCGGGCATGTTCGGCTTCACGGAGTCCGCGCTGTTCGAGGCCGCGCCGGAAGACCGCGCGAACCCGAACGTGGGCGACCTCTTCAATAAGTAATCGAACGCGGCGATCCGAACCGAGATGAAAGACCCGGAACCCGACCGAAGTAACGATGTCCGGCCACGCTTCATCGCGGGGCTGGACGAGACTCTTGCCGAGTTGCGCGAACTCCGTGATGCCACGCGGAAAAAAGCCCTGACATTATCCGCCGTCATCGTTGCCGTGACCGTCCTGCTGTCGCTCGGCGCGCTCGTCATGTCCGGGGATTTCCTGGCTTTTGTGCTTATACCCGGCATCATCATCGCCGTGGTCGTGTACACGCAGATGATGGGCGGCGTCCGGCTCAAGTACAAAAAGCTCGTGGTGCCGGCGCTCCTGAAAGAACTTGATCCCGGCCTGTCCTACAATCCCGACGGGTGCATCCCGAAGGAGGAATTCCGCCGCTCGAATATCTTTTCCCAGCGCGCCGATTCGTATTCGGGCGAAGACCTTGTGTTCGGTTCGTACAAGGGCATCCCGGTCCGCTTCAGCGAGCTGAAGGTGCAGGAGAAGCACAGCGACGGGAAAAATACCTCGTACCACACGTTTTTCAGCGGCGTCTTCATGGTCGCGGACTTCAACAAGGATTTCAAGTACAGCCACTGGGTGCTGCCTGATGCCGCCGAGGCGGCGTTCGGGCAGGTCGTCGGCAACTTTCTCCAGAAACTCAAGCTGCCCGGACACGGCCACATGACGCGCATGGAGGACCCGGCGTTCGAGAAGAAGTTCGTGGTGTACACGGAGGACGACGTGGAGGCGCGGTACATCCTGACGCCGAAACTTATGCACACGATGCTGAAGCTGTCGGAACGTTTCCGCAGGGGCGTGTCGAAGATCGGATTCGCGTTCATGAACTCGAATGTCTACATCGCGATCCCGATCGAGGGCGGACGCGACCTCTTCGAGATGCCGTCGCGCGGCGATCTCGGATCGGAAACGGCGCGGCGGACGCTGGAGGAACTGAAGGAGATTCTGAGCGTGTTCGATGTAATGGAGCTGGATTTGCGCCTTTGGAGCAAGGAACACCCGTATTCGAGCAGAAGATGACCTCGAAACCGAATCATGGAAATGCCGTTTTTTTGAGCTTATCGCGTATCATTCTTTAGAAAGTAAGGAAAGAAATACGGAAAAAGTCTTTATTTTGTCAGTTCCGGGGTTGATTTTTGCGCTTCCGCGGTGTATGTTTTACTCAATTATTTTAAACACAAATATCTCCCAACATACAAAAAACTAAGAAAGGACCAGAAACAAATGGTTAGCACTCTCAACTGGATTCTGACTGCGCAGGCCGACATCGCCGAAGCGGTGAACTCCGCCGTGGAATCCGCCCCCGCCGAGGTCACCGAGGCCGTCGCGAACGCGACCTCGACCTCCGTCTCCCTCAACGCCATCGACTGGGTCGTGATCATCGGCTACTTCGCGATCATCGCCGGCGTGGCGATCTGGTCGTCCAGAGGCCAGAACACCTCCTCCGACTTCTTCCTCGGCGGCCGTAACATCGGCTGGTTCGCCATCGGCGGCAGCCTGTTCGCCAGCAACGTCGGTTCCGAGCACATCGTCGGTCTCGCCGGCTCCGGCGCGAACACTGGTCTCTCCCTCGCCCACTGGGAACTGCACGCATGGGTGCTCCTCATGCTCGGCTGGGTCTTCGTCCCGTACTACTACACCTCCAAGGTCTTCACGATGCCCGAATTCCTTGAGAAGCGCTTCAGCCCGACCGCCCGCTGGATCCTCTCCATCATCTCCCTCGCGGCCTACGTGCTGACGAAGGTGTCCGTCACGGTCTACGCCGGCGCCCTCGTGTTCAACGTCCTCTTCCCGGACTTCCACCTCGGCAGCCTCGACGCCTTCTGGTGCGGCGCGCTCCTGACCATCATCCTGACCGGTCTCTATTCCGTGTTCGGCGGTCTCCGCGCGGTCCTCTACACCGACGCCTGCCAGGCGATCATCCTGCTCCTCGGCTCCATCTTCATCCTCTACTTCGGCCTGTCCAAGCTCGACGGCGGCTGGAGCGGACTCCGTGACTTCACCGCCACGCACGCTTCCCAGTACGCTCTCTGGCACCCGCTGTCCGACAAGGACTTCCCGTGGCTCGCCATCTGCATTGCTTCCCCGATCATCGGTATCTGGTACTGGTGCACCGACCAGTACATCGTGCAGCGCACACTGGCTGCCAAGAACCTCACGATCGCCCGCCGCGGCACGATCTGGGGCGCTGCCCTGAAAGTCATGCCCGTCATGATCTTCCTCATCCCCGGCCTCATCGGCGCCGCTCTTAACGCGCAGGGCGTCATTCACCTCCCGGTGAAGGGCACCGGCATCGACGGTGACAGAGTGTTCCCGACCCTCGTGACCCAGCTGCTTCCTCCGGGCCTCCGCGGTCTCGTTATCGCCGGCCTGCTCGCAGCCCTCATGAGCTCCCTCTCCTCCCTCTTCAACTCCTCCGCGGCCCTCTTCACGGTTGATATCTATCAGAAACTGAAAAAGGGCGCTTCCGAAAAGGAACTGGTCTACGTCGGCAAGATCGCGACCACCGTGGTCGTCGTCTGCGGCCTCATCTGGATCCCGATCATGAAGCAGGTCGCCCAGGGCGGCGGCGGTCTCTACGACTACCTGCAGAACGTCCAGAGCTTCCTTGCTCCGGCCATCACCGCCACGTTCCTGCTGGGCATCTTCTGGTCCCGCATCAACGCCAAGGGCGCCGTCTGGGGCCTCACCGTCGGCTTCATCCTCGGTATGGGCAAGCTGACCGTCCAGACCTTCTTCGGCCCCGGCAAGCTTGAAAATCCCGCGATCCTCTACAATATCGGCGCATTCAATGCCTACTACGCCTGCGGCGTGCTCTTCCTCGCCACCGTGATCGTCCTCGTCGTTGTCTCCCTCGCGACCAAGGCGCAGGATCCGGAACAGATCAAGGGCCTCACCTTCTCCTCCATCAACAAGGAAGAAGTCCGCGCCTCCATCCACCCGGTCGACATCGTCACCACGCTCATCGTGGTCGCCATGATCTTGACCATCTACCTCTACTTCTCCTTCTGGACCGTCGGCCACGAACCCGCGGCCATCCAGGCTGCCCAGGAAGCCGCCGATTCTGTCGGCCAGTTCCTGAACTGAGCCTGACCGAATCGAAAGTATTTGGTTATTCCGCCGCCGTCCGACTAATCGGGCGGCGGCTTTTTCGTGTATTCGCTCGGCACGGTATACAAAAAACGCCTCCCCGGAGAACCGGAGAAGCATTTGGGAAGGCGAGAAGGGAAAAGGGCAGGGGGTATTTATCAGAGCGTCACGCCGTCCTTGAAGATGGCGATCTCCCGCGCGTCGTTCTTTTCGTTCTTCGTGGATAATTCGCCGGAGGCGGCCTTCAGGACGAACTCGACGAACGCGCCGGTGTCGGGCTGCCCCTGGGCGTCCCAGTCGATCCAGTGCGGCTTGGACTGCGCCAGACGGGTGTTCGTGGCGACCTTCACGGTCGGGACCACGGTGCCGAACGGCGTGCCGCGTCCGGTGGTGAACAGCACGAGCTGGCATCCGGCGGCGGCGAGCACGGACGACGCGACGAGGTCGTTGCCTGGCCCCGCGAGGAGGTTCAGGCCGGGCGTCTTTAGGCGCTGGCCGTATTCGAGGACGTCGACGACGGGCGACGAGCCGCCCTTCTGGACGCATCCGAGGGACTTGTCCTCGAGTGTGGAGATGCCGCCCGCCTTGTTGCCGGGGGACGGATTCTCGTCGATGGGCTGGCCGTGGCGTTCGTAGTAGCTCTTGAACCCGTTGATCATGGCGACGCATTTGTCGAAGACCTCGCGCGAAACGCAGCGGTTCATCAGGAGCGTTTCCGCGCCGAACATCTCCGGGACTTCGGTCAGGACGGTCGTGCCGCCCTGTGCCGCCAGCCAGTCGGAGAAACGCCCGACGAGCGGGTTCGCGGTGAGGCCGGAGAGGCCGTCGGAACCGCCGCATTTGAGTCCGACGCGGAGCGCGGAGACGGGGATGTCGGTGCGTTCCCGGACGCGCGCCATGTCGAGCTCGGCGAGGAGTTCGAGCCCGCGGGCGTATTCGTCGCCGTCGTCCTGCGCGCGCAGGAACCTGATATTGAGCTTGGAAATATCGCCGAGGCGTTCCTTGAAGCTGTCGAGCGTGTTGTTCTCGCAGCCGAGCCCGACGATCAGCACGCCGCCCGCGTTCGGGTGGTGCACGAAGGCCGCCAGCAGGTTCGCCGTGCATTCGTGGTCGCCGCCGAGCTGGGAGCAGCCGTAGGGATGCGTGAGCGCGATGCCGCCGACGGCGTCCGCGAGACGCCGCGCGAGGTCGTTCACGCAGCCGACGGTCGGGATCACCCACAGGTCGTTGCGGACGCCCGCCTGTCCGTCGGGACGGAGGTATCCTTTGAAGGTGCGCGTGGTTTTGATCGCAAGCGGCTTGAAATCGGGCTTGTAGGCGTATTCGAGGAGTCCGGCGAGGTTGGACGCCAGATTGTGCGTGTGGACGTGTTCGCCCGGCTCGATCCGGACTTTCGCGTGCCCGATGGGCATGCCGTACTTGATCACGTTTTCGCCCGACGCAATGGGGCGGATGGCGTACTTGTGGCCGTCGTCGCGGACCTCCACGTTGTCGAGCGGATGGATGATCATGGCTGCTTCGTGACTCCCTGTTCCACGGCGGCGGTGAAGCCGGGGATGGTGTTCAGGTCCATGCCCCAGAAATCCGCCTTGCCGAGGATCGTTTTCACGTCGGGCTTCGAGGCGAAGAACGCCTTGACCTCGGGCGCGTCGTTGATCTCGCAGGAACGGTAGAAGTCGATGAGGTACGCCATGGACTGCGTGAGGCAGGTGGGGAGCTTGCCGGTGAGCTTGAGGTAGTCGAGGAGCGTCGGGAGGACGCGGACTTTCCACTTGGAGACGGAGTTCAGCGCGATGGAGAGCAGTCTGTGCTGGGCGTACGGGTTCGCGAAGCGTTCCAGCACGGATTCCGCATAGGCTTTCTTTTCCGCCTCGGGCAACTTCACGGTTGGCATGACTTCCTCGAAGAGGACGGTCCGCAGAAACTTGCCGAACTTCTCGTCGCGTACCATCTCGTCCACAAACGTGAATCCCGCCATGTGCGCGCCGAGCACGCTGGCGGTGTGCGCGCCGTTCAGGAAGCGGACCTTGCGCGTGCGGTACGGCGTCTGGTCATCCGTGAAAAGGACGTTGAGTCCGGCGGCCTTCGCGGGGAGTTCCTTTTCGACCTCGGCGGGGCCTTCGATCACGAAGAAGAAGAACGGTTCGCCGCAGTCGAGAAGTTTGTCCTCGATGCCGAGTTTCTCGCAGTATTTCGCGGCGTCGGCGCGCGGATAGCCCGCCACGATGCGGTCGACCAGCGTGCTGCAGAAGATGCACTTGTCCTCGACGTAGCGGACGACTTCCGGATCATCAAGATATTTCAGGACACATTCGCGGAGTTTCTGTCCGTTGTGCTCGATGAGCTCGCAGGGGATGAAGATGAGGCCGCCGAGACCGGCTTTCGCACGGGCGGTGACGAGCTTCGCGACCTTCGAGGGGAACGTGTCGGCGTCCGGACGGTATTCGATGCCCGCCTCGGTCGTGTTCGAGAAGACGAACCGCAGGTCGGGGTTCAATGCCGCTTCGACGACCTGGTCCCACTGCGTGGACGGGTTGAGGCAGCCTTTCACGCAGTCGATCTGTTCGATCTGCTCGACCACCTGGCCGTCCTTCACGCCGCGCAGGATCACGTGGTAAAGGCCGCCCTGGGCGTTGATGACGTCGCACATGCCCTGCGGGAGCGGCTGGACGATCTGCACGGCGGAATCGAACACGCCGGCTTTGTTCATGCGGTCGACCATCCAGTCGACGAACGCGCGCAGGAAATTGCCCTCGCCGAACTGGAGGACGCGGACGGGGCGGGTCAGAGGTGTTTCACGGGTCAGCTGTTTCATGTCATGTGCTCCTTTCAGTCAAGCGAAACGAGGTAACGGCAAACTTTCGCGGGGGCGTCGTGCCAGTCCTGAAGCGCCTGTCCCGCCTGGTCGAAACCGTAGACGCGGGAGATCATCTTGCTGATCGGGAAGAGCCCGCGGGCGGCGAAGTCGATGACGCGGCGGAAGTTGCAGGGCATGGCGTTGCGGGAGCCGCGGATGTCGAGTTCCTTCTGCACGAAGAGCTTGGTCTCGTATTCGACGGGCGCCTTCGCGTAGCCGATGTAGGTGACGCTGCCGGCGAACGCGACTTCGTCGACGGCGGCGCGGAAGGTCTGCGGAAGGCCGACGGCTTCGATCACGACGTTCGGGCCGCGGCCGCCGGTGAGGTCGGCGAGCGCCTGGTGAAGGTCGGTCTTCGAGGAGTCGATGGTGTCGGTCGCGCCGAATTCGCGTGCGAGCGCGAGCTTTTCGGGGTCGACGTCGATCGCGATCATCTTGCGGACGCCCTTGCGTGCGAGGCCGAGCACGGCGCCGAGTCCGACGGCTCCGCAGCCGATCACGGCGGCGATGCTGTCCTCGGTCGCACCGGAACGGTCAGACGCGTGTCCGCCGACGGTCAGCGGTTCGATGAGGGCGATCTCCTCCTGCTTCATGGCGTCAGCGTCGAAGAGCTTGGCCCACGGCACGACGATGTATTTCGTGAGCGCGCCGTCGCGCTGCACGCCGAGCGTCTGGTTGAACTGGCAGCAGTTCGGGCGTTCGGCGAGGCAGCTGGGGCATACGCCGCAATTCGTGTACGGGGAGACAGTTACCTTCTGTCCGACGCGCCAGCAGTCCGGGACGCCGGGGGCTTTCGCCTCGATCACGGCGCTGATTTCATGGCCGGGGATGCGGGGCAGGGTGATGAGCGGATTCTTGCCGCGGAAGGTGTTGAGGTCGCTGCCGCAGAGGCCGACGAACTTGACGGCGAGCAGGACGCTGCCGGGCGTGAGTTCGGGTTCGGGGATTTCCTGGTAGCCGGTTTCGAACGGCGCGGTGATGGAAAATGCACGCATGATGAGTTAACCTCCAAAATATGCTTTCAGGGCGGTGCCGCCCATGATCTGAGCTTGTTCGTTTTCGCTGAGGCGCGAGATGAACTCCCCGACGAGGTTGCGCCAGGCGGAATAGTTCGTGGCGCAGGTGCAGACGGGCCAGTCTGAGCCGAACATGACGCGCTCGGGGCCGAATGCGTCCAGCACGGTTTCGACGTAGGGGCGGAGCTGGTCCGGCGTCCAGTTGCGGATGTCGGCTTCGGTCACGAGGCCGGAGAGCTTGCAGTAGACGTTCGGGAACGCTGCGAGCTTGCGGAGATTGTCCGCCCACGGCTGCATTTCGCCTGCGGCGATCTTCGGTTTCGCGATATGGTCGAGCACGAAGACCTGTTCCGGCGAGTGGTTCTTCACGAATTCAATCGCGTAGGGCAGGTGGCGTTCGAAAATGAGGATGTCGTACACGAGATGCGCGGCGAGCAGACGGTCGATGCCGCGGTTGAACGCCTCGCCGAGGATGAACCGGTCGTCCGGCTCGTCCTGCACCACGTGGCGGATCGCGCGGAGCTTCGGGTTCGCGGCGAACTTTTCGAGCAGGGCGGGGAAATCCGGCGAGGCGATCGGGAGCCAGCCGACGACGCCCGCGATGAAATCGTTTTCCTCCGCGAGCTTCAGGAGCCATTCGGTCTCCTCGACGCACTGGCGCGCCTGCACGGAGACCACGCGGTCGATCCCGGCTCGGTCGAGTTCGGGTTTGAGGTCGGCGGGAAGGAAATCGCGACGGAGCACCGCCATGTCGTCGGAGATCCAGCCGTAGTCCTGCGTGTTGTAGTGCCAGAAATGATGGTGCGCGTCAATTTTCATCGTCGATGACCTTTCTGCGGATGAGCTCAGCCCAGAATTCCTCGGGCGCACGGTGCTGCGCGTAGGAGGCGTTCACGGGGATGCGGGCGGGATCGGAAGTGTTCAGCGAAACCGCGACCACGCCGGGCTGGCGGAATCCGTATTCGACGGCCGCGGCGGCCGGGTCGAGGGAGAAGTCTTTGCAGACGGCGAGGTAGTCGGCGCGCTTTTGGAACAGAGCGGCGTCGCGGACCGGATCCGCCTTATGGTAGTCGAGCATGGAGCCGCCGGTGAGGAAGCCGCCGTTGAACAGCGCGGAGTCGATGATGCCGACCCGGTCGGATTTGAGCTTTTCCATGAACTCGCGGAGGTCGCGCGGATGGCGCAGGATGGTCGGGGCGCAGGCGAGCATGACCCAGTCGAACTTGATGTCGTTGTACAGATCGCGGATGACATGCCAGTCCTTCGCGCCGATGCCGACGCCCCGGACGCGCCCGGCTTTTTTCAGCTCGAATAACGCGCGATAAGCGCCGAGGATGTCTTCGCCCGTGCCGCCGCCCGCCAGAAATTCGTCGGGATCGTGCACGGAAACGAGGTCGATGCCGCAGGCTCCGCCGAGCAGTGCCTCCGCCTCCTCGTAGCAGCGCATGATGCCGTGATAGGAGATGTCCTGTTCGGCGTCGTATTCGAGCCCCGCCCACACGCCCGGCTCGAAGGTCGGTTCCGGGGTCGCGAGCGGTTTGCGCCGCCAGCCGAGCTTCACGCTGACCGTGATGCCGTCCGCCGGGACCGCGAGGTCGCGGAGCGCGCGTCCGATGGATTCGAGCGCGAGTCCGGCACCGTATTTCCCGGCGGAGTCGATCGCGGGTTTCGCGGCGGTGCGGAACCACGCCCGGGCGAGCTCGAGTTTCGTTTCGTATGGCAGGACGCGGTAGAGATTGCCGAGGCAGCTGGTCCCGAAAATGACCGGCGTGATCTCGAGTCCGTCTCTTGTCAGGCAGGTTGTCATGGCGTTGTCGTTTCCGCTGGTTTTGGTGAAAAAGAAAAAGCGTTGATGGAATATTATATATGCTCAACGCGAAAAAAACAAACCAGAGTTAAGAATTAACGTAAACTTAACGTGAAACGCGAAAAAAAGAACGCCTGACAGGCGGATCGGCCCGGCAGGCGTCTGAGGTGTTATGTGTGTTCGGCAGGAGCTTATCTTGTCTCGGGAATGTCGGGGAATTCGCCGGTGCAGGACGCTTCGTAGCCGGCGATCATGGCGCGGACTTCGTCGCCGAGCGGGATCTTCGTCTTCGCCTCGAAATCGTAGCGCACCACGACGTCCTCCGCGAACGCGCACAGCGTACCCGCGTCGTCGAACAGGGCATGCTCCAGCACGATGCTCGTGCCGCCCGCCTTTTTGAGGCGCGTGAGGATGCGGACATTGCCGGGGAAGAAGAGCTGGGCGGTGAACTGGACGCGCGACGCCGCCAGGATCGGGCCCGTCTTCATGCCCTGAAAGACCTTCATCCCGATGTGTCCGCAGTATTCGACGCGCGCCGCCTGAAAGAACCTCGAAAACGCGAGGTTGTTCACGTGTCCGAGCAGGTCGAGGTCGCTCCAGTCGATGCGGCTTGTAAAGATTTGTGCGCGTACCATGTTCTGTCGTTCCTTTCTGAAAAACCCCCTGCGGAGTTGCCCTGCCGCAGGGGGATGAATCTCATTTTTGTGCTTGGGCGCAGCCGGGCACTATTTCAGTGGAGGCTTTGCCTCCCCTTATTTTGCTTATTTTGCGGCTTTCTTCGCCGGAGCTTTCTTTTCGGCGGCCTTCTTCGCGCCGTCCGCCTTCTTCGCCGCTTTCGCATCCTTCTTGGAGGACTTCGCGGCCTTCTTCGCGGCCTTCTTTTCCTCCTCGTGGTCGTGGCAGCAGCAATCGTCGTCGCAGCATTCGTCGTCCTCGACGATGCCGAGCATGTCGATCACGTCCTGGTCGTTGTTGAGCGGGATCTGCTCGACTTCGGCGGCGGTCCAGTATTCGGAGTGCGTGACCTCGTCGCCGGGTTCGAGGATGGCGAGCGGTCCGAGCGTTTCGAGTTCGAGGTAGCCGCCCTCGGTGTAGACTTCGATGGAGCTGCCGAGGTCCGGATATTCGTTTTCGTCAAAATACTCGAACTGCTTGATGAACGCGGTGTTCTTGTTGATGTACGCGCACCAGCCTTCGCCGGAGTTGAGGCCGATCTTGGTGGGCGCGCCCTTCGCGGTCTGCTTCACGAGCACGAAGCGGTCGCCGAAGACGAAACGGGAATCGGCGGGGTTGGCATAGGGCCAGAAGTTGACGGAGCGGTTCGGGACGAGCCCTTCGGGGCCGCGGTTCTGCGGCAGGATGGCGGTCCCGCCGGGCATGAGCTGGGTGATGCCCCACGCGGCGGCTTCGATGTCCCAGAGGCCCTCGTTACGGATCTGGTGTTCGATGCGGAAGGAGTTGTTGCCTTCGGGATAGACGTTGATGGTCTTCACGATGCCGGTGAGCTCTTCGCGGGGCGCCATGAACGCGACACCGCCGTCGCGGAGCTCCGCCATGACGACCTTGCGGCTGTCCGGGCAGTAGGAGCGGACGCTGTCTTCCGGGGCGTGCCAGATGCGGTGTCCGCCGTAGTTCGTCCAGACCTTCTGGTTCGAGGTGCCGAGGAGCTTCTTGTCGAGGTAAAGGAGGTTGGCTCCCTTCGGGCCGAGGAACGCGCCGACGATGCGCGGCCCGATCTCCGTGGTGACGACGATGCGGAATTCGCCGTTGGTGAGCTCGATACAGTTTTTCCATCCCTGGAACGTGATCTTTTTCATCTTCATACGAAAGAAACTCCTTTGCGTGTTTTTTGGGGGTTGTTATACGGAACGGACTAACATTTGTTCGACGAGGGTGGCGAGCATGTTGCGCCAGCGGTTGTCCGGGAGCGGCTGCAGCGATTTCTTCGCGCATTCGGAGAGCGCGGCGATGCTGTCGCGGACGGCTCCGGCGGCTCCGCAGTCGGTGAGGAGCGCGCGGATCGCGGCGATGTCGGATTCGGAGTAGTGCGGCAGCCGGAGAAACGCGTCGAGCTCGGAGCGGCGTCCGGCGGGCAGATGCCGGACCGCCTCGAGATAGAGCATCGTGGGCTTCGCCTCCTGGAAATCGGAGCAGAGCGGCTTGCCGAAGACTTTCTCGTCGCCGAAGACGCCGAGCATGTCGTCCTGAAGCTGGAACGCCGCCGCGAGGTTCACGGCGTACCGGGTGAGCGCGCGGAAATCGGGCGCTCCCGGTTCGTATGCACCCTTCGCGACCGCCGCGCCGCAGTGGAGCGCGAACTCCATGATCGCGCCGGTCTTGCCGTTGATCATGCCCATCACGTCCGCCTCGGAGACGGTCGCCGGGTCGAGCAGCTCGAATTCCACGTCCAGCGCCTCGCCTGAGATCAGCTCGCGGTTCAGCTTCGTCTGCATGGCGCGCACGAGCGTGAGCGCGAGCGCCGGATCGACGCCCCGGTCGGTGACGGACGCGAGGCGTTCGACCGCCCATCCCTGCTGGATGTCGCCCGCGAGGATCGCGAACGATTCGCCGAACGCCTGAGCCTGTTCCGGGGCGGTGCCGAGTTTGGATTTCGCGTGGTCGCGGAGCGTGACGTGCGTGGACGGCTTGCCGCGCCGGAGCTCGTCACGGTCGATGATGTCGTCGTGCACGAGCGTCCAGTTGTGGTAGATCTCGACCGCCGCGGCCGCCGGGATCGCTTGTTCGCGGTCCCCGCCGAAGAGTTCGCACGCCCACAGCACGAGCGCCGGACGGATGCGCTTTCCGCCGCGTCCGGGGTAGTCGCGCACCGCGTCGCCGAGCGCGGGGGGCCGGACGGTCTCCGGGAACGGGTCGTTTTGGATGAATTCCCCGATTTGTTCGCCCACGCGGCGCAGTTCGTCTTTGAATGCTGTCATGCTGTCTCCGGGACCGGCGGCGCGCCGGCTGTAAAATGAGGTGAAACGGGCGCGTGAGAACAGATTTTGACGCGTCCGCGTTTTTGTTGTTCCTATATTTTACCCCGGATTGTGCGTAAAATCAAGCGAAAACGCAGGAAATTAAAGGAAAAAGTTGCTTTTTTTTGAAAAAACGGGATCAGCCGGTTTCTCCCGATCGCGGCATCATTCGCCCATTCCGAGCTCTTCCAGGGCTTCTTTCGCGTCATAGTTTTTCTGTTCCGCCGCAAGACGGTACCATTTCACGGCTTCCGCCATGTCCTTTTCGACGCCTTTCCCCTCGTGATAGCATTTCCCGAGCTCATATTGCGCGCAATCGAAGCCCTGATCCGCTGCTTTGCGGTACCAGTTCACAGCCTCGGCGTAATCCTGTTCGACGCCCATGCCCTTTTCATAGTATGTGCCGACCATGTATTGTCCGCCCGGATAGTCCTGTTCCGCCGCCTTGAGACCCCAGAAAAATGCATTTTTCTCATCCTTCGGGATACTCAAGCCGTCCCGATAGTGGGCGCTCAAATAGATTTGTGCCCGGGCATGGCCCCGTTCCGCCGCCTGGTGGAGCCAGTAGAGCGCCCGATCCATATCCCGCTTCACGCCGGTTTCATAGGAATAGCAGGAATAAAGCTCGTACATCGCCTCGATGTGCCCCTGTTCCGCCGCCTTGCCGTACCATTTGAAAATCTCCTTCCCATCCCATTTGACGCCATCGTTGGTTTCAATGAACCGAGCGTATTCGTACTGGGCGTCCGCGTTGCCCTGTTTCGCGGCTCTCCTGAACCATTTCGCGGCGGCCTTGTAATTCTTCTGCACGCCCCTGCCGTCCCGGAAGAAAACGGCAAGATTGTACTGTGCGAGGTCGTCCCCCTGATCGGCTGCTTTGAACATCCATTCGGCCGCCGCCACGTCGTCCTGTTCGATGCCGCGTCCCAGGCCGTATGCGGCTCCGAGCAGGAGCTGGCCTTGCGCATCGCCCTGTTCGGCGGCTTCCTTATACCATTCCACGGCCTCGGCATAATCCTGTTCCACGCCGAAACCGCATTCATAGCAGAGCCCGAGCTCCGACTGTGCCGCGCCGAAGCCCTGTTCGGCGGCGGGACGAAGCCATTTCAGCGCCTCGGCATAGTCCTGTTCGACGCCCATGCCCTTCCGGTAGAAGATGCCCACCAGCGTCCGCGCCTTCAGATTGCCCTGATCCGCCGCCAGTTTGTAGTGTTCGATCGCCGATTTGTAGTTTCCAGCCCTGTAAGCGGCCTTGCCCGCCTTGAACTCCGCATGGCCGAGCTCCCCGAACACTCTGTATGCGATGACCCCCGCGACCGCAACGGCAAGAAACAGCGCGAGGATGATAATGTTTCGTCTCGTTTTCGTGTTCGGCATGTTTTCAGGTCCTTTCACTAAGCCTCGGGAATAAGGGGGGGTTCTCAAAAACCTAATATATCATAACTCAAGGGAAATACAACCGCCGGATTGGAAAAAAGGAGAAACGGGACGAGGAAAAATAGTCGAAAAAGCGTTAAAAGTGAAAGAACCGTCTTGTATTTTCACGCGTGTCGATATATATTGAGTGAAACATAACGGCGTCGTGAGGTGAATCCGCCTCAAAATGTCCGGAAAACGTTCCCGAAACCAACCAATTCAACCAACCCAACATAACCAATCAATCCAACCAAACAGGAAGAACTCTTATGAAAAAGATGACTCTTCTCCTCACGGCAGCGGTCGCCGCTCTGCTCGCGCTCCCGAGCGCGTACGCGGCAAAGCTCTCCTGCCACAACATCTTCCAGAACAACATGTGCCTCCAGCGGCGCGCCCCGATCAAGATCTCCGGCAACGCCGATCCCGGCAAGACCGTGACGGTCACGATCGAAGGCTCTCAGGCGAAGCCCGCGACCGCCAAGGCCGACGCCACCGGCGAATGGGAAGCCAAGCTCGACGCTCTCGAGGCGGGCGGCCCGTACAAGGTGAAAGTGACCGACGGCGCCGACACGATCACGTTCGACAACGTGCTCGTCGGCGAAGTCTGGATCTGCGCCGGCCAGTCCAACATGGAACTGCCCGTGTCCACCGGCAACACCATGATCCAGATCAAGAACCACCAGCAGGAAGCCGCGGCCGCCAACTATCCGCGCATCCGCCTGTTCGAAGTGCCCAAGACCAAGGCCCCGGGCGACGAGTTCGAGGAAGTCGTCGGCGCCGGAAGAAACACCGGCATCTGGATGGAATGCAGCCCGCAGACCGTTCCGAACTTCTCCGCGGCTGGCTACTTCTTCGCCCGCCAGCTCCAGAAGGACCTCGACATTCCGGTCGGCCTCATCATGACCGCCTGGGGCGGCGTCAATATCGAGACCTTCATCCCGGACAGCGAATTCGCGAAGCACAACCGCAATGAAGCCAAGCAGATCGAAGACGCCCTGCTTGCCGGCGCGGCGAATCCGGAAAACGGACAGGTCCGCGGCGGCCAGTTCTCCAGCGAGAAGTTCCCCGGCACGATGTGGGGCGCCATGGTCGCTCCCTGGACCAAGTACACCGTCGGCGGCGTCCTCTTCTACCAGGGCGAATCCAACACCGGCAACAAGGATTACTACGCGCTCCACAAAATGCTCATCGAGGGCTGGCGCGAAAAGTTCAAAGACCCGAAGCAGCCGTGGGTGATCTGCCAGCTCGCCGGGTTCGAACAGTGGACCCCGATGAACCGTCTCCCCGAGGACCAGTGGAAGAGCAAGCCCCCGATGGGCAGCAGGGTCGACGGCTGGGCGCTTACCCGCGAGATCCAGGACGAGATGTCCTACATCTATGAGAACGTCAGCAGCGTCCCTCTGATGGACATCGGCGACCAGTCCGACATCCACCCGCGCGACAAGCAGACCCTCGGCTACCGCCTCGCGAAGCTCGTCGAGTGGAAATACTTCGGCGGCGAACTCGGCGTCGGTCCGGTCTACGATCACATGGACATCAAGGGCGACAAGTGCATCATCCACTTCAAGAACGTCGGCAAGGGCCTGACCACCTCCGACGGCGAAGCGCCCGGCGCGTTCGCCATCGCGGGCGCCGACGGCAACTTCGTCTGGGCGGACGCCAAGATCGTCGGCGACACCGTCGAAGTCTCCTCCGACAAGGTCAAGGAGCCCAAGACCGTGCGTTTCGCCTACATCATGTACCGCGGCGACGTCAACCTCATGAACAAGGACGGTTTCCCCGCCTATCCGTTCCGCACGGACAAGGTCAAAAACGAGTACGAGCCGAAATGATGACGCTCTGAACACGTTCTGAAAACGATTCGCCGCCGGGCGGTCATTGATCTCCCGCGGCGTTTCCCTCAAAAACAGATTTCCCCGGCTTCGCTTTTTACACGGCGGGCCGGGGATTCTTTATGCTCGGATGAGGCGCGTGTCCGGCGGACACGAGGACAAAGAAAAGGGAAATATGGGGCGGAAATGAGGCGGAATCGGGAAAATGGGGAAGAATTGGGGAAGGAGCCCGGAATCCGAGCAAAAAAATGGCGGAGAGAGGGGGATTCGAACCCCCGGTAGAGTTTGACCCCTACGACGGTTTAGCAAACCGTTCCTTTCGGCCACTCAGGCATCTCTCCGCTACAGTTCAGAATGTATTTTATACTATACTCCGTTTTCGGGTAAAATCAAGGCGGATTCTCAAAAAAAACTCAAAAAACGGGGGAGGGCAGGCCCTCCACTGAAGTAGTGCGCGGCTTTCGCTCGCGCAAAAGGACAAGTCCTCCACGTGGGTAGTGCGCGGCTTTCGCTCGCGCACAAGGACAAGTCCCTCCACGTGGATAGTGCCGGGCTAACGCTCCGGCACATTTGTCCTGCCGCTTAAGCTATCACGGTCCAGTTCATGTCGACGCCGCGGCCCATTTCGACCCAGGCGGACATATTGCCGCCGGAGTAGTAGCCGAGCATGCCGGTCGTGTACTGGCGGACCAACAGGTCGTCCTTCGCATCGCCGTTGTAATCGCCCGCGCCGACCACGAACCAGTCGGAGGCGTCGAGCTGGCCGAGCTGCGACCAGTTCGATGACAGGCCGTCGCCCCACATGGCCACGAGACCGGTTTCCGCATGGAACGCCACGATGTCGTCCTTGCCGTCGCCGGAGAAGTCTCCGATCGCGCGGACGGCCCAACCGCTGTCGGAAGACGCCAGTTCGTTCGCCACGCCGTCATAGTTCACGGTGTAGTACTTCTCGCCGCTGTTGTAGGCCATCACGACGGTTTCAGCCCCATCGCCATAGAAATCGCCGCAGCCGATCAGCGTCCAGTTCGAATCGTATCCGCCGCCGAGGTTGACCCAGGCGTCGGTGCCGTCGACCCATGCGCCGAGCGCGCCGAGTTCGGGGGCGTGCCAGATGATGGAATTCGCGTCGGTTTCGTTGCCGTTCAGCTTGCCGACGGCGTTTTTCCACACGATGTCATCGGCGTTGTTCAGGTAGCCGATGTTCACCCATGTGGAACCGTCCGGCAGATCGATGGCGTCGGCGTAGTAGCCGATGTAAGCGCCTTTCACGCCGCCGACTTCCACGTTGCCGACGAGCACGGAATCCGCCTTGCCGTCGCCGGACATGTCATGGCAGCCGAGGTTTTCCCATTCAGCGGGATGATTGCTTCCGGCGCTCTTCCACGTGCTTGTCCCGTTCATCCAGTAGCCGTGCTGATAGTTGTTGCCGGTCCAGACGAACATGACGTCGGAGACGCCGTTGCCGTCGACGTCGCTCTTCGCGGAGTTCTGCGCCGCCGCGGCAACCGTGACGGAAAGCACGCCGTCGCCGTCGAGATCAAGCCTGTAGTTCACGCCGCCGATGTTTGCGGTCTGGCCGACCGTGAGTGTGCCGAGAGCCGTTCCGGAGATGTTCTCAACCGTGATGGTCTCGTTGAATCCGGACGCGCCGCCTGCGAGCTTGTAGGTACCATTCTCCTGCGAGTCGCCGACCGTGAGCGTGAAGACCACGCCCTTGTTCATCGCGTAGGAGAGTCCGTTCACGAGGACGCGGACGCTTCCCGCGTTGAGACTGAGGATGTCGAAGTCCGCGTTCGCGCCGGAAGAGAACGTAATGGCGCTGCAGTGATAGAATCCGGTAATCCTGCCGCCGGAGTTGACCGTGATATTGTTTATCGTAACGCCGGAGGAGACTACCATGCTGCCGCCGGAGTTGACCGTGGTATTGTCTGCCAAGCCGCCGTGGGAGACTGTGAGCGAGCCGCCGGCATTGACCGTGGTGTTGTTCGCCGTGCCGGCGTTGTAGACTTTGAGCGAGCCGCCGGAGTTGATCGTGGTGCTGTTCGCCGTGCAGCCGGAGGAGACAAACATGCTGCCGTTGGAGTTGACGGTGGTGATGTTCGCTGAGCCGCCGGAGATGACAACCATATAGCCGGAGTTGATCGTGGTGCTGTTCGCCACGCAGTTGGAATAGACATAGAAACCACCGCTGGAGTTGACCGTGGTATTGTCTGCCGTGCCGCCGTCGGCGTAGAGAATCATAAAGCCGGCGTTGACCGTGGTGCTGTTCGCCACGCCGCCGGAGGAAACATAGAAATAACCGCTGGAGTTGACCGTGGTGCTGTTCGCCGTGCCGCCGGAGAAGATCTTTATGACTCCCAAGGAGTTGACTGTGGTGAAGTTCGCCGTGCCGCCGGAGATGTCTATCATGCCGTCGGCGTTGACCGTGGTATTGTCCGCCGTGCCGCCGCGGGAGACAAACATGCTGCCGCCGGAGCTGACAGTGGTGAAATTCGCCTTTCCGCCGGAGCCGACATACATGCTGCCGCCGGAGCTGACCGTGGTGCTGTTCGCCGAGCCGGTGGAATAGACTGCCATCTGGCCTTTGAGTCTAACCGTGGTGAAGTTCGCCGAGCCGCCGGAGGAGACATACATGACGCCGCCGGAGCTGACCAAGGTGTTGTTCGCTGAGCCGCCGGAGGAGACACTGAATGTGCCGTTGATGTTGACCGTGGTACTGTCCGCCTTGCCGCCGGAGTAGACATACATGCGGCCGGCGTTGATCGTGGTGAAGTTCGCCGTGCCGCTGCTGTAGACATTGAGGAGGGCGTTGCCGTTGACCGTGGTATTGCTTGCCGTGACGCCGGAGCTGACATTCATGCTGCCGCCGGAGTTGACCGTAGTGTTGTTTATCTTGCCGCCGTAGTCGACTGTGAGCTTGCCGCCGGAGTTGAGCGTAGTGTTGTTCGCCGTGCCGCCGGTGTAGACTTTGATCAAGCCGCCGGCGTTGATCGTGGTGCTGTTCGCCATGCAACCGGGGTGGGCGTCGAACGAGCCGCCGGAGTTGATCGTGGTGCTGTTCGCCGAGCCGCCGGAGGAGACAACCATATAGCTGGAGTTGATCGTGGTGATGTTCGCCGTACCGCCGGAGGAGATATGGATATAACCGGAGTTGATCGTGGTGTTGTTCGCCTTGCCGCCTGTGTAGACTTCGAGCAAGCCGCTGGAGTAGATCGTGGTGCTGTTCGCCACGCCGCCGGTGTAGACTTTGATCGAGCCGTCGGAGTTGATCGTGGTGATGTTCGCCGTGCAACCGGAGTGGACTTCGAGCGAGCCGAAGTTGATCGTAGTGTTGTTCGCCGTGCCGCCGTTGGAGACCGTCATGTGGCCGCCGGCGTTGACCGCGGTGTTGTTCGCCGTGCCGCCGCTGATGTTCATCGTGCCGCCGGACATCACGGTGCCCGATACCGTTTGGCCGGAGTCAACATACATGTATCCGGTGCTCATCGTGATGCCGGAGGCGGAGCCGCCGTTGAAGAAAAACGCGGACCCCCCGACAATCGTTACGCCGAGCGCTTCCCCGCCGCTGTAGACTCTCATGGAGCCGCCCGCGCTGACCGTGGTCACGGAGGCAGTCCCGCCGCCGGAAATCCTCATCTCGCCGCCCGAACTGATGTGGTTCGATGTGGCGTTCCCATGAAGATTCATGGTCCCGCCCGAACGGATGTAATTCGATGTGGCAGTGGTGGAAGGAGAAAAATATATGTATCCGCCCGCGCTGACTAAGCTCTCGTCGGCAGAACCGCCGCTGGAAATGATCAAATTTCCACCCACGAAATTTGATCGGACCATGCCGTAGACAACAGCCAAGGCGCCAGCCGAAATATAATTATAATAAGCGGACACTTTGGAACCTACGTACATGGTGCCTCCGCTCGACACGTATGTAAAGCCTGCGGTACAGGGGGTGACCACGCCGCCAGTGGAGTCGGCATATAAATAAAGGCATCCGCCCAATTTTACCTCGGTGTTGTTTACTTCCGCCCCGGAAGCGTATAGATTCACACCCGAGCCAACTCTTCCGGAATTGCAGTACGCGCCTTTTTTAAGGGTCGCATATCCTCCTATACCAAAAAGAAAATTGTAAACGTATCCTCCTTCCGAAACGACCAGAGAACCCCCGTTTTCCACAGAACCGGAGCGGACTCTGCCACCGTTGCGAACCTCGACGTATCCGCCTGATTTGGTTGGATCGTACCCCACAAAAACCTGGGCGACTCCGCCGCTGGAAACGATCAAATTGCCACTGCTGTAGACAAGGTACACGTCCGAAGTCACGCTCTTGATGGTTTTTGTCCCGCTGGAAACATAAACGTCTTTGGGGTCTGCCATACGGAATCCCTTTCGTGTTGTTGTATGGTAAAAGTTTGAACAGGCGGCGAGGTGAATGCTTGTGTGTCCCGTCCGACGGACGGTCCGACAAAACCATACTATACATGTAAATTTTTCGATTTCAAGGAGATTTTTGCGTTTTTTTGAATGATTTGGATGCTCTGTCCCTGTTCGGGAAAGACAAGTCTAAGCCTCCTGCTGATACTGTGCCGTTCTGTGCGGCTGCACGATGAGACCGCTTGAGAGAAAGCGAGAGACCGTTTTTTTCCGTTTTCTTTTCCGTTTTTACTGGATTTTTGCGGAAAGTGCTGTTACATTATCGGACGGAATTCCGGCTCTATCCATTTCACAACAGAAAGGACCCTATATGAAACACAAGGCTCTCATCGGCATCACCGCCGCGGCCGCCATCCTCTCGGCCGGCGCGGGGCTGGATGCGCAGAACCAGGACGCGCCGAAGACCATGACCGGCACGCTCGATCCGGCGAAGATCAAGTTCGACATCAGCCCGACGATGTACGGCGTCTTCTTCGAGGACATCAACTTCGCGGCGGACGGCGGACTGTACGCCGAGCTCATCAAGAACCGTTCCTTCGAATTCCCGAACGGGCTTTCCGGCTGGGAGACGGACGGCAAGGTCCAGGTCATTAAAGGCAGCGAGGGCGACGTGCCGTTCCCGCGCAATCCGCATTTCGCGCGCCTGACCGCCGAATCCCACCGCGACCAGTGGACCGCGCTTGACAACGGCGGATTCCGCGGCCTCGCGTTCGAGAAGGACAAGACGTACCACCTGACGCTGATGGCGCGCCTCGCGCCCGGCACGACGGAACCGGTCAGGTTCGACGCCGCGTTCGTCCGGGAGGACGGTACGATGGAAGCCCGCACGCCGTTCACGGTGAACAGCCGCGAATGGAAGGAGTACAAGGTGGACGTGAAGGCGGCGAGCACGCAGACGCGCGGCAAGTTCCGTCTGCTCCTGAACGGCCACCGGGGCACGGTCGACATGGACCACATCTCGCTCTTCCCGGAGGACACGTGGAAGGGGCGCGCGAACGGTCTCCGCGCCGACCTCGCGCAGGCGATCGCCGACCTGAAGCCGAAGATCTTCCGTTTCCCCGGCGGCTGCATCATCGAGGGCACCACGCTCGACCAGCGCTACAACTGGAAAAACTCCGTCGGCGCGATCGGCAACCGTCCGCTGAACGGCAACCGCTGGAACAACACGTTCGTCGACCACCTGACCCCGGACTACTTCCAGAGCTACGGGCTCGGCTTCTTCGAGTTCTTCGAGTTCTGCGAGGACATCGGGGCGGAACCGCTGCCCGT
>ONQZ01000013.1 GCA_900320095.1 uncultured Lentisphaerota bacterium | reverse complement strand
TACGACAAGACCACCGTGTTCGGCGTCGTCTACTCCGAGAAGAAGACCGGCCGCGCGTACTACAAGCGCACCCGGATCGCCTCGTTCATCAAGGACCGCGAATACCGCATCATTCCCGACGGATGCCGCCTGGAGCTCATCACGCCGCGTCCGAACGCCATCTACGAGATCAAGGTCGACACCCCGATCCGCGCCAAGCAGATTCAGCAGATTTCGCTGATGGACGCGCCGGAGCGTTCCCCGAAGGCGGGCGGCGTCCTGATCTCCCCGCGCAAACTCCTGAAGATCACGTTCGTGCGCCTGCTGGACGAGACCGACGCCGAACCGGAACCCGAGCTCGTCGAGGTCCCGCCGGAGGACAACAACGGCGGAGAATCCGGCGGCGCTGACGGCGGCGCGCCCGCGGAACCGGCAGTTGAGGAAACCGCATCCGAGCCCGAAACCGCGCCGGAAACGCCCGTCGAACCTGAGCCCGCGCCCGAACCGGAAACGAAGCCCGTTGCCCGTCGCAGCCGCGCGAAAAAGGAAGCCGCACCGGAACCCGCGCCTCAAGTCGAGGTGAAGAAAACACCGGAAGCGAAGCACACTGAAAAACCCGTTTCTGCCGCGAAGCCCGCGCCTGCCGCGAAGCCCGCGCCTGCGAAACCCGTGGAGAAGAAGCCCGCTGAGAAGCTGGCGGAAAAGTCCGCTCCCGTTGAAAAACCGGCTGAGCCTCAAAAGCCCGCCGATTCCGAACGCGAAGAGGATTCGTGGGACGTTCAGCCCGATCTCGGATTCTGACGCACCGCCAGCAGTTCAAGTCATCAAAAAAAAGAAACTGGAGAATGCGTTCAAGACCGCTATTAACGGCGCATCTCCAGCTTCGAGATATACTATATCACTCTTTTTCAGAAAATCAAGATGAAATAGAAAAAACGCCGGACAGCTGATCGTTCAGTCGTCCGGCGGTTCTTTTGCTTGAAAAAGCGCGTTTTTCAGCAGATGTTCCCGAGGTACACGTTCGGGAATCCGCGGCTCTTCGCGTGCGCCTGAATGCTGTCGAGCTCCGAACGCGGTGTGCGCGGGCTGTCGTGGTACAGGTACGCCGGATGATACGCGGTGAAATGCACGGGCGTGTCGATGCCGAGTCCGTCGCGCACCCAGTCCAGGAAATCGTCGATCTGCTGCTGCGAGTCGTTTTTGCCGGGAATGACCAGATTGGTCAGCTCGAGGTGGCCGCCGCAGACTTTCTTGAAGAACTCGCAGGAATGTTTCACCGGCTCGAGCTCGCCGGAACACATGGTCGGGTAGAAGTCGCCGAATCCCTTCACGTCGATGTTCGCCGCGTCGAAGAGCGGGAAGACGTCTTGCATGCACTCGTCGGAGAAATACCCGTTGGAGACGAGGATCGTGCTGATCTTCTCCCGGCGGGCGAGGATCGCGCAGTCGCGCACGTATTCCGCCCAGACCGCAGGCTCGTTGAACGTGAACGCCACGCATTCGCTGCCGTGGCGGCGGATCAGCTCGATCAGGGCTTCCGGCGTGTAGTAGCGGTAGGCGGCGTGCGGCATGAACTTCTCGCGCGACAGATGGTTGTTCTGGCAGAACACGCATTTGAGGTTGCAGCCGTAGGTGCCGACGGAGAACGCCTGCGTGCCGGGTCGGAAATGCCGCAGCGGCTTCTTTTCGATCGGGTCGATCTGGAGCGCGCAGGGGTAGCCGTACGCCATGGAATAGATCCTGCCGCCCTGGTTGAGGCGGACGCCGCAGAATCCGGTGTGTCCCTCGGCGATGAGGCAGTGGCGGGGGCAGACCAGGCAGCGCGCGAATCCGCCGGGTTCCGGCTTCTGCCAGTCGGCGGGGAAAAGTTTGTGTTCACGGTCCATAATGTCGAAATCCTTGCTTTCGGATGAAAAGATTACTTGCCGGGGGCGTCTTTCGGCAGCGCCTTCTGTGCTTCGTGGAGTTCGGCGACGGCGGCGCGGATGCCTTCCGGCGCGCGGAAGACGGCGGTCCCGGCGACGATGACGTTCACGCCCGCCGCGGCGGCCTCGCAGACGTTGTCGCGCGTGATGCCGCCGTCGATCTCGATGTGGGCGCGGCTGCCGATCTTCCGGATCATTTTGTGGATTTCCGCTGCCTTCTTCAGCATCTCCGGCTGGAACTTCTGTCCGCCGAAGCCGGGTTCCACCGACATCACCAGCACCATGTCGATCTCCGGCAGGATCGCCTCGATCGCCGAGGCGGGCGTGCCCGGCTTGAGCGTGATCCCGGCGGAGCAGCCGAGTTCGTGGATTTGCCGCACGACCGCGGCGGGGTCGCATTCGCTCTCGATGTGGAACGTGATGTGGTCGGCGCCCGCCTTCGCGAACGGCTCGACGTACTGTTCCGGGTGGACCAGCATCAGGTGGACGTCGAAGGGCAGGGTGGTGTATTTGCGCATGGAGGCGACGACCGGGGGCCCGAACGTGATGTTCGGGACGAAATGGCCGTCCATGATGTCCAGGTGGATCATGTCCGCCTCGGCTTCTTCCGCGGCTTTCAGTTCGTCGGCGAGACATGCGAAATTGCAGGCGAGGACCGACGGCGAGACGAGCAGCCGGTTGTTCTTGAACTCACTTAACGGGTGTTTGATCGTCATGGGAAGCATCTTTCTGTTGAGGAGCGGGCGGCGGATACGGGCCGCGTTCGCAGTCCAGCCAGCGTCTGTGCGACCAGAGCCACTGCGTCGGGAACCGGCGTATCTGTTCTTCGATCATGTTCGTGTAGAGCTGTGCGACGGCGCGGATGTCCGCTTCCATGTTGCCCGTCGGCCGGTAGTCGGGCATCTTCGCGCAGTGGAACGTGAAGTGGAAATCGTTGTCGTCGCGGACCAGGTACGGCATCGCAATCGGCGTGTGCGTGCGGAGGTACAGCCACGCGGGCGTCTTCTGCGCCATGGCGGGGTGCCCGAAGAACGTGACCTTGACGCCCTCCGGCGGGACTGCGTGTTGGTCGGACACGATCGTGACGTTCTCCCCCGCCTTGTGCGCCTGGATCAGCGGCCGCACGCCCAGGTCCTTCGGGAAACTCCGGTGCAGGAACCGGCAGCGCCGGGCGTAGACGTAGCGCCCGATCTTCGGGTTCTCCAGCGGACGCATGATGCTCATCATGCGCTGCTTGGTGATGTAGCTGTGCAGCCCGCCCGCGAGCTCCCAGTTCCCGAAATGCCCAGTCGTCAGGATGATCTGCGGCGCGGTCGCCGGGTTCATGTACTCCTGCGTCAGCGGGTCGTCCGCGACGCGGATGTGTTCGCTGAAGTTGTCCTCGTTCACGATCTGGTCGAACTTCACCATCTCGACGTACACCCTGGCGAAATGCTTCAGGCTTTCCAGCGCCAGTTTCTTTGCCTCCGCCTCCGTCTTCACGAACCCGGAATGCAGGATCAGCCTCGGCGTGCGCGGACCGTGCCGTTTGCTGAAATGAAGCACCGACCACGCGATGAAATCCAGCACGGCGTATGCCGCGTGCAGCGGCAGCAGCCGGACCAGCGAGGTCACGGCCACGAAGAGCGCGTACTCGGCGTTGATGACGAGTCTGGATTTTTTCTTTTTCGGTGGATTCGTGTTGTTCACGGCGGACTGCCTTTGCGGATGCGGCATGTGTTTATCGCGAAACATTAATATACACCGTACACGCGAAAAATGAAAACGGTTTCGGGAAAAAAACGCCTTTATGACCGTAAAAAACGGGAGAAGACCGCGCCGGCAGTCCTCTCCCGCTGTTCCGGGCCGCTTTGGCGCGGCGTCGGTCAGGTTCCCTGTTTCGGGCTTATTTCGTGTCTTTTTTTGCCGCCGGAATGCTCCCGGTCCCATTCCTCCAGCTTGCGTTCGGCGAAATTGCGTCCGCCGAGTCCGAATGCGATCGCGAACGCCGCGGCGAACGCGCCGAGCACGATCCCGAACGCCAGAAGCGCCGCCGATCCGCCGATCCCCGCCGTGGTCAGGGCAGCCACGCCCGCGAAGAACAGCACGGCGATCCGCACGGCGAAGAGGAAGACGTGCGACTCCACGCCGTTGCTTCGCACGAAGTCGGCGGCGAGGTTCGCCAGTATCATGCCGAGCAGGAAGACCACGGCGCCGAGCACGAGGCGTCCGGCGAACGGCAGGAAGGACCGCACGAGCTTGGCGGTTTCCTCCAGCTGGAGGATCTCGAGCGCCGCGACCAGCGCGAAGATCAGGATGCCGGCGAACAGCAGTTTGCCGACCACGTTCGACGGGCTCATGCCGCCCTGCGCTTTCCAGCCGAGCTCGCCGACGCGGCGGTCCAGTCCGGCGTCCGCCAGCAGGCGCGCCGCGAGACGGGCGACGAGCGCGCCGACCGCGAACGCCACGAACAGCACGATCGCGGCCGCCGCGATGTTTCCGGCGGAATTCAGCATGCGCGTGAAGAGTTTCGAGACGGAATTCGTGAGCGAGTCGATGCCGAGCGCGGAGAGCGCCGCCGCCGACACCGGGACCACGATGCAGACGAAGACCAGCACGCCGCAGATGCGTGCGAGGCTGTCGCGCGAGAAGAGCTTCCCGCCCGCCTCCTCGGCGTCGCCCAGCCCGCCGGACGACCGGATGAGGCGTTCCACGAGCTTGCGCAGGATGGTCGCGAGGAAGAGTCCGGCGGCGGCGATCAGCACGGCGGCGAAGATGCGCGGCAGATACCGCAGCACGTCCGCTGTCATCGCCTCGAACGGACGCGCCAGCCCCGTGATCCGCAGCGCCCCGAGGATCGCCGGGACGAACGCCAGGATCACCAGCCAGAAGAGCGTCGTCGCGATCGTGAAGCTCAGATTGCATTCGCGTCCGCCCGTGTCGACCGCGCCTTCGACCTTCTCGTCCAGGCGCAGCGCGTGCATCAGGACCAGCGCCCCGTAGCGGACCGCCGCCGCCACGCCCCATGCGACCAGTCCGAGGATCGCCGCCGCGAAGAGGTTCGGCAGGAATCCGATCACGTCCGCCAGCACGTCGCGGATCGGCGACGCCGCCTCATGCAGGCTCAGCAGGTTCATCGCCTGCACCACGGCGAGCAGAAAGACGATCCAGAAGACGATGCGTGCGGCGATCTTTTCCGCGTGTGCCGCCGGAGCCGCCGTCTCGTCCGGGATGCACACGGACAGGCGTTCCCCGATGCGGCATTTCCGCATGCATTTGAAGGTGAGTTTCTGGAGGATCCAGGCGACGATCCACCCGGCGAAGAGGACCAGGATCGCGAGCAGGATCCGCAGGATCCCATATTTCGTCAGCAGGTCGACCAGCATGTTCCAAAGTTCATTCATGGTGTACTCCTTTCGTTTGAACGGCGTTGTCGGCTGTTTTCTGCCGGATTACTATACCACGGCGCGGCGCAAATTGCAACCGGCGAATCTTTGTCCGGCGAATTCCCGTCCGCGTCTTTCCGCCCGGAGACCCGGCACGACGGTCCGCTTCTTTTTTTCGGAGCGCCCATGCCATGCCCCGCGATCCGCCCCGTGTCACGATTATGACACCTTCCCGGTCCCCCATTTTTTGAGCATGTCGGATCGTCTTTCCCGGAAAAAGCATCAGGAAATATATTATTTTTTCGGAAAAAATCCATATTTAGACGGATTTCGGGCTTGAAAAAACGGAACGAGCTTGTATAGTAGCATGAAAAGAAGCGGTCTTTCCGCTCCTTTGAGCTCAAAACCGATAGAATTCGTCAATCATCCGCCGGATATCCGCAACTGTGTCCGGCTAACAAATTGCAAGGAGTCAAACTATGTCCCACAAAACTCTGAAAGCGATGTTCGCGGCCATCTGCACCCTCGTGTGCGCCGCCGGCGTCGTGAAAGCCGACCAGCCCGTCATCAGCCATGTGTACACGGCCGACCCGAACGCCTTCGTGTTCAACGACCGCATCTACATCATCTGCAGCCATGACATCGCCAACCAGCGCGGCTACGACCTCTTCGACTACGAACTGGTCTCCACCGACGACCTCCAGAACTGGACCGACCACGGTTTCGTGTTCTCCGTCGGCAGAAACCACGACTTCGGCTACGGCCGCGGCAAAGGCCCGTACGGCGAAGACCAGACCGTTGCTCCGTGGGCGGGACACTGCTACGCTCCCGGCACCGCGATCCGCGACGGCAAAGTCTACCTCTATTTCCCGGATGGCGGCTCCTCCATCGGCGTCGCCGTGGCGGACAAGCCCGAAGGCCCCTACAAGGATCCGCTCGGAAAGACCCTCATCGCCGGCAACGTCTCCAACTACGCTTCCCGCTGGCTCTTCGACCCCGCCGGATTCGTCGATGACGATGGCCGCGCGTTCGTGTACTACGGCGGCAACGGCAACGACCAGGCGCGCATCATCGAGCTCAATAAGGACATGATCAGCCTCCATCCGGAAGCCATTCACCTGAACGTGCCGAAGTTCTTCGAAGCCTCCTACATGCACAAGTACAAAGGCAAATACTATTTTTCCTACAGCACGCAGTTCAGCCCCACCGCGAACATCGACTACCTGGTCAGCGATTCCCCGACCGGCCCGTTCGAGTACAAGGGCACCATCCTCGACAACCCGAAGCAGAACCTCGGCAACAACAACCACGCCTCCATCATCGAGTATAAAGGCCACTGGTACATCGCGTATCATGACCGCAAGCTCGCCATCGCCAGCAACCTCCGCAACAAGAGCGATTCCCGCTGCGTGAACCTCGACGAGATGTTCTACAATGAAGACGGAACCATCAAGAAGGTCGTCGAGACCGAACACGGCCCGAAGCAGCTGAAGAACTTCGACCCGATGAAGAAGTCCCGCTTCGTCACCATGAACAAGTCCGGCAAGATCCTCACCGAGGAAGAAGCCAAGCAGGAACAGATGCCCGGCCTGAAGAGCACGATGGGCCCGAACAAGGAGACCGTCCTCGCCTCCATGCAGAACAACAGCTGGATCCGCGTTTCCGGCGTTGACTTCTCCAAGAAGCCGACCGGCGGCACGCTCAAGTACAGCGCCAAGGACGACAACACCTCCATCGAGATCCGCAAGGGCGCGGCCGACGGCGACCTCCTCGGCACCGTGAAGCTCGCGAACACCAACGGCGAATGGAAGGAACTCAACTTCAAGCTCGACAAGGCCGTCGACGGCGTGTTCGATTACCTCTATTTCGTGTTCAAAGTCCAGGGCGCTCCGGCGACCGCGGCTCTCTTTGATTCCTCCGACGTCGTCACCGTGGCGGCCGCGAACGGCCAGCAGCCCCCGCAGGGCTTCGGCGGCTTCGGCGGCGGCCAGCCCCCGCAGGGCATGGGCCAGGGCGGCTTCGGCGGTTTCGGCGGTTTCGGCGGCGGCCAGCCCCCGCAGGGTATGGGTCAGGGCGGCTTCGGCGGCCAGCGTCCCGCCGGTCAGGGTCAGGGCGGCCAGGGCCAGCGTCCGCGTCGTCAGGGCCAGGGCGGCCAGGGCGGTTTCGGCGGCGGTCAGCCCCCGCAGGGCGGTTTCGGCGGCGGTTTCGGCGGCGGTTTCGGCGGCCAGCGCCCCGGCCAGCAGCAACAGCAGCAGCCTGCCGGCCCGAAGCCGGTGGAAAGCACCGCTCTGCTCGACTGGTACCAGTTCAAATAATTCCTAAGTTCTTTTCAACATAAACCAAACACAAGGACAACCAACATGTTCATCTCCATGAAATCCGTCTCCGCCATCGTGGCGGGCATCTGCCTCGGCGCCGTCGCGTTCCAGGCTCAGGCTCAGGAACCCACCCGTCTTCGCGACGCCGCCGAAGGTCTCTTCCTGATCGGCAATGCGGCTCCGACCCGTGCGTTCAGCGACCTCATCGCCTCCGACATCCTCGCGCAGGACTTCAACCGTCTGACCTGCGAAAACGAGATGAAGTTCGACGCCACGGAACCGCAGGAAGGCCAGTTCAACTTCCGCGCCGGCGACACCCTCGTCGAATTCGCCCAGAAGTACGGCATGAAAGTCCACGGCCACACGTTCATGTGGCACAGCCAGACCCCGCAGTGGGTCTTCCAGGATTCCAGCGCCCCCAACGGCCGCGCCAGCCGCGAACTCGTTCTGAAGCGCCTCGAAAACCACATCCGCGGCCTCATGACCCACTGGAAAGGCAAAATCGACAGCTGGGATGTCTGCAACGAGTGCTTCGAAGACGACGGCAGAGTCCGTGCGGCGGGCGGCTTCGGCGGCAACTGGCGTGCCGCCATCGGCGACGACTATATGGAACAGGCGTTCAAGATCGCCGACAAGGTCGCCAAGGAACTCGGCGAAGAAAAAGTCCTCCTCGTCTACAATGACTTCAATATGTACAAGCCCGGCAAGGTCCAGGCTGTCGTGAAGATGGTCAATGACTTCAAGGCCAAAGGCATCAGAATCGACGCCATCGGCATGCAGGCCCACTGGCAGAGCAACGACGATCCGTCCATCGAGACCATCGAAGCCGCGTTCAAGGCCTACGCCGGAACCGGTTGCAAGATCATCATCTCCGAAATGGACGTCAACACCCGCAACGGTTTCCGCAACAGCGGACGCGGCCTCGAACGCGACGACAGCGTCCAGGGCAACGCCGACAGCTCCGCCGAAGCCCTCGCGAAGCGCTATGCCGACCTCTTCGACCTCTTCGTTAAGTATCAGAAGGACATCTATGCCGTCACCCTCTGGGGCATCGGCGACGGATGGTCCTGGCTCCGCGGCGGCCAGCCGCTTCTCTTCGACAACAACCTCGATCCGAAGCCCTGCTACTACTCCGTGCTCAAGTCCCTTCAGAAAGGCCAGAAGGAACTCAAGAAGTAATTCCGCACGGACTTCTTTCCGACGCAAGTCACACCGGCGGTCTCCCTCTGCGGAGACCGCCTTTTTTTCGCGAAAAAACACGTCTTCCTCTTGAAAAACGCCGAAATCATGGCATATTATTTCAATTTGGTTTTTTGAGAATTTGTCAACGTCAAAACACGGAGATACCACCATGGCGAAGCGGCAAGACATTAAAAAAATCCTCATCATCGGCTCCGGCCCGATCATCATCGGCCAGGCCTGTGAATTCGATTATTCCGGCACCCAGGCATGCAAGGCGCTCAGAAAAGCGGGCTACGAGGTCGTCCTCGTCAACTCGAACCCCGCCACCATCATGACCGACCCCGGCATGGCGGACCACACCTACATCGAGCCGCTCACCATCCAGGGCGTGGAACGCGTCATCAAGCGCGAACGTCCGGACGCCCTGCTGCCGAACCTCGGCGGCCAGACCGCACTGAACCTTTCCTCCAGCCTCGCCGAAGCCGGCGTCCTCGCGAAGTACAACGTGCAGGTCATCGGCGTCGACCTCGACGCCATCAAGCGCGGCGAAGACCGCATCGAGTTCAAGAAGACCATGGCCAAGCTCGGCGTCCCCGTTCCCGAATCCGCCCCCGCCAACTCCGTCGAGGAAGGCGAAGCCATCGCCGCCCGCATCGGATACCCCGTCGTGCTGCGTCCCGCCTACACCATGGGCGGCACCGGCAGCGGCATCGTGTACAACGTGGAAGAGCTCCGCCAGGTCATGGCGCGCGGCCTCGCCGCCAGCCTGATCCACGAAGTCCTCGTCGAGCAGTGCGTGCTTGGCTGGGAAGAGCTCGAGCTCGAAGTCGTCCGCGACGAAAAGGGCCAGAAGATCACCGTCTGCTTCATCGAAAACGTCGACCCGATGGGCGTCCACACCGGCGACAGTTTCTGCGTCGCCCCCATGCTCACCGTCTCCAAGGAAGTCCAGGAGAAGCTTCAGGACTACTCCTACCGCATCATCGACGCCATCGGCGTGACCGGCGGCACGAACGTCCAGTTCGCGCACAACCGCAAGGACGGCCGCATCGTCGTCATCGAGATCAATCCGCGCACCTCGCGTTCCTCCGCCCTGGCCTCGAAGGCCACCGGCTTCCCCATTGCCCACGTCTCCACGCTCCTCGCCACCGGCATCACGCTCGACGAGATCCCGTACTGGCGCGATGGCTCCCTTGAAAAATACACGCCGAGCGGAGACTACGTCGTCGTGAAGTTCGCCCGCTGGGCGTTCGAGAAGTTCCCGCAGGCGAAGGACGCCCTCGGGACCCAAATGAAGGCCGTCGGCGAAGTCATGTCCATCGGCAAGAACTTCAAGGAAGCCTTCCAGAAGGCGATCCGTTCGCTCGAGATCGGCCGCAGCGGCCCGGGACTCGACGCCAAGCTCGCCGCCCTCTCCATGGACCAGCTCCGCGAGAAGATCCGCACGCCGAACAGCAAGCGCTTCTTCATGATCTACGAATTCCTCCGCCGCGGCGGCACGGTCGACGAGGTCGTCGGCATGTCCTTCATTACGCGCTACTTCATCGAGCAGATGGCCGAGCTGGCGCAGTTCGAGGGCGAACTCCAGAAGTTCAGCTTCATGTCCCTCCCGGACGACATGCTGATCCGCGCCAAGCGCGACGGCTTCTCCGACAAATACCTCGCCAAGCTCTTCTCCGTCAGCGAACGCACCGTCCGCGAACGCCGCATCAAGCTCGGCGTGGTCGCGGCCTACTGCAAGGTTCCGGTCAGCGGCGTCGAGAACGCCTGCTACTACTACTCGACCTACCAGCCCGTCCCGGACGAGGTCGAAGTCTCCGCCAACAAGAAGATCATGATCCTCGGCGGCGGCCCGAACCGCATCGGCCAGGGCATCGAGTTCGACTACACCTGCGTCCACGCCGCGTTCGCGCTCCGCGACAACGGCTACGAGTCCATCATGGTCAACTGCAACCCCGAGACCGTCTCCACCGACTACGACACCAGCGACAAGCTCTTCTTCGAGCCGCTCACGACCGAGGACGTGCTCTCCATCTACGCCAAGGAAAAACCCTACGGCGTGATCGTGCAGTTCGGCGGCCAGACTCCGCTCAACATCGCGCAGGAACTCAAGGACAACGGCGTGAACATCCTCGGCACCCAGCCCGAAGGCATCCGCCTCGCCGAAGACCGCGAATATTTCCGCGAGCGCATGATCGCCCTGAACATCCTCCAGCCGCGCAGCGCCACCAGCAAGTCCCTCGAAGAGGCCGTGAAGATCGCCAACGAGATCGGCTACCCCGTCATGGTCCGCCCGTCCTTCGTGCTCGGCGGCCGCGGCATGGAAGTCATCTACGACGAGGCCACGCTCCGCCGCTATGCCGTCGAATCCCTCCAGGTCAGCCCCGAATACCCGATGCTGATCGACCGCTTCCTCGACAACGCCATCGAATGCGAAGTCGACGCCATCGCGGACGGCGACGAGACCTACGTCGCCGCCATCATGGAGCACGTCGAGCTCGCCGGCATCCACTCCGGCGACTCCGCCTGCACCATCCCGCCGATCACCATCCCCGAAAAGCACCAGAAGACCATCGAGGAATACACCGCGAAGATCGCGAAGGACTTCAAGGTCGACGGCATCATGAACGTCCAGTACGCCATCTGCGAGGACGAGGTGTACATCATCGAGGCCAACCCGCGCGCCTCCCGTACCGTGCCCATCATCTCCAAGGTCACGGGCGTCCCGCTCGCGCGCGTCGCCACCGAGCTCATGCTCGGCAAGAAGATCGCCGACTTCAAGCTCCCGAAGACCGGCGAGACCCCGTTCGTCGCCGTCAAGGAGGCCGTCCTGCCGTTCAACATGTTCCCGGAAGTCGACCCGATCCTCGGCCCGGAAATGCGCGCCACGGGCGAAGTCATGGGCATCGCCGACAACTTCGGCACCGCGTTCTTCAAGGCGGAAGCGGCCTCCGGCTGCGGCCTGCCCACCGAAGGCACCGTGCTGATCTCCGTCAGCCGCCACTACCGCAAGTACCTGCTCCCGATCGCGCAGAAGATCCACAAGCTCGGCTTCGAGATCCTCGCCACCGAGGGCACCGCCGCGTTCCTCAGCGAGAACGGCATCCCGAATACCGTCGTCTGCAAGCTCGGCGAAGGCCGTCCCGACATCCTCGACATGATCAAGAACAACAAGATCCAGCTCATCATCAATACGCCGATCGGACGCGAGGGCAAAGTCGACGACAGCTACATCCGCCGCAGCGCCATCCAGAACCGCATCCCGTACATGACGACCATCGCCGCCGCCAACGCGACCGCGATCGGCATCGAGGCCGTCCGCGCGAACGCCGACAAGGAACCCAAATCCCTGCAGGAATACCACAAGTGATCTGACGCAGAGGGGGACTCCGGATCATGCCCGACAGAATCTGGCTCGAAATCGACCTCGGCGCGCTGCAGCGCAACTACCGTACGCTCGCACGGTCGATTTCGCCCGCCGCGCTCTTCCCGGTCATCAAGGCGGACGCCTACAACCTGGGCGCGGTCGAGGTCGCGCGGTCGCTCTGCGACTACGCCCCGACGTTCTGCGTGGCGACTCCTTCGGAGGCCCTCAAGATCATCTCCTTCGGGAAAAACGTCCGTCTTCTCGGCGCTCTGCTGAACACCGAGATCGCGGACGTCGTGCATTTCGGCATGGTCCCGAGCATCCCCTCGCTCGAAGTCGCACGGATGCTCAGCGAGGAGGCTGTCCGCCAGCGCCGCACGCTCGACGTGATGATCAAGCTCGACACCGGCATGGGCCGCCTCGGCCTGCTCCCCGAAGAGGCCCCGGACGCCATCGCGAAGATCGCCGCGCTTCCCAATATCCGCTGCACCGACATCTTCTCGCATTTTCCCGTCGGCTACAGGATCGACCACCCCATGACGCGCGAACAGCTCCGGCTGTTCCGTTATGTGCTGGACGCCGTCGCCGAACGCCACATCATGATCCCGAACGTGCATTTCGCGAACAGCGACGCCATCGGATGTCTGCACGAATCCGTCAGGACGCCCTACAACTGCGCCCGCGCCGGCATCTCGCTGTACGGGTTCTCCCCCGATCCGAAGCTCGCCTCCGCCCTCGAACCGGTCGTCTCCTGCTATTCGCACGTGATCGCCGTCCGCCGCCTTCCGAAGGGCCACAACGTCGGCTACGAATGCACGTACACGCTCCCCGAGGACACCGACATCGCGCTCATCTCCGCGGGCTATGCCGACGGCCTCCCGCTCCAGCTCTCCAACCAGGCCGAGATCCTGATCCGCGGATACCGTTGCCCAGTGCTCGGACGCGTCTGCATGGACTATATGATGGTCTCGCTGGCTCCGCTCGGCGGCGAACTCCCCGACCAGGGCGAGATCGTCACGCTCATCGGTTCCGACATGGGCGAGACCGTTTCCCCCGAGGAATGGGCGAGGCTCAAAGGCACGCACGTCTACGACATCCTCTGTTCGTTCGGCGGCCGCATGGAACGCCGCTACGTAGCGCGCTAAAGCGCCCGTGCCCGAGCGTAGCCGGACACTACTTCAGCACCGCTTTGTGGTGTTTTGTCCTAATCCGCTGATTTTTTTTTATTTAGGTTGTTTTTTCGGATTGTTGTGATATAGTATGACAGCAACATGATCATACGGAGCAAGACAATGGTCAAAGAAAGAAGAACCGTCTGCAACATCGTTTTTATCCATAGTACCCTGCTCATCCTGTTCTGCGCAGTCGGCGTCTGCGTGACGGGATGCTGCTCCGCATACGTTTTGAACAGCAAATTCGGCGCAAGCAAATCCTATTTCGACTCTCCCAAATACGAACTGTCGCCCGACCGGGACGAGATCATCCTCACGAGCTCAAGGATAACAACCCGTTCCTCCCTCGGATTACAGTCGAGATCGACGTGGAAGGAACGCATCCCGCTCGACCCCCTGCCGGAAAACCTGATGCGCTGCCGCCTGATCGTGGAAGAGGATCCCGACGCGCAGAAATACTGGCATGACACGACCGAAAACATGATCCCCAACGACAGATTCGACATCGAGGTCGAATCGCTTCCGTTACAGGCGGACGAAACGCTTCATCTCAGGACCCGTCCCGAAGAACAATATACTTTGTCCCAGCCGTTCCGCGTCCGCCTGATTCCGAAGAACGAAACCGGAGAACTCCCGGCGGACAAGGACGGGCAGGCCGGAACGCCCGCGCCCGCGAAACCGGCAGGCGAACTGCGCCTCATGATCCCGCTTTCGCGTTCTCTGGACGGCCGCAACTACGAACTCCTGACCGTCGCGCCCGCGGACCTGCGGCCGAATCCCTACCGGGAATGGCTGGGGGAATTGGACCGGATCTACCGGGAAGAATATAAAGCGCGTGAAGCGAAAAGAGGAAAGATCCCCTCTTATTTCGATTTCTGCAGAGTCATTCTGAGCAGCGTCGGCGGCTCCACATACGATCCATACGATCAACGGCACGAGATGTTGTATCAGGCGGCAAAGGAATGGGACCAGCGCGAGGAACTCCGGTATTATTATCCGTTCCTGGAAGGACAGGAGGAAGTGCGCATGATCGAATGCGAACGCCTCATGGGGGATCGGTTTCCCTCGTTTGAAGCGACCCTCTGGAAAACGGTCATGCTGCCGCCTGCATTCGTCGTGGACGTGGCGCTTCTGCCCGCAACGGTCCCCATGTCTTTTTACTACTACCTCGGATATATGGCCGTCGGAGCATCGATCCAATAACCCCGTCGCCCCGGCCGTGACGAACAAAGGAGCAAGAAATGGTCTGGAAAAAGACGCTGATCCGCAATCTTCTCTTCGCCGTGCTGTGCGCGGCGGCAGGATTCTATTGCACCGGATGTTGCTGGGCAATGACCGAAAAGACGTGGGATCGCCTCGGTTCCGAGAAAGCGACCATCACAAACCGTCATTACGAGTATTCCCCTGACCGTAGCGAAATCGTGTTTTCCGGCAAAAAGCAGACAAAGCACTATGTATGGCCGTTCCTTACCGCGTTCGACGTGTCCTGGAATACGTACAAGCCGTTTGAAAAGCGCATCGCGCTGGAACCCGTCCCGGAGAACCTGATCCGCGTTCATTTTGAGGCGGTCCCCGATCCCGCCGCGTTCCGCGCCCACAACTTTCTGCGGGAATGGATGCCGGGCGAAAACCAGTTCGACAATCCCGTGGAACTCATACGGGACGGAACCGTTCTTTCCGCAACACGCCTGCCGTTTGTTCGGCCGGACGACACGCTCCGCATGCATGTGCATCCGGACGACCTGCCGGTTCTGTCCGGACCGTGCGTGATCCGTCTGGAACCGGTCTACAATGCGCTCCTTCTGTTTCCGTATGCTCAGGACGGCTCCCGCTATGAAATGCTGACCCGCGACGATGTTTTCGCCAAAAGCCTCCACGTGTTCGCGGATGAATTCGAGGATGAGGCGAAACGGGACAACGAAGACTCGATCGGAACGCTTGGTTACTGCTGGAAATACTTCTGGCTTCCCTCGGCGGCTGTCACGGACATCCTGATTATGACGCCCTGTTCCTGGGTGGCAAAGGGCGCGGCGGCTGTCTATCTGTTCGGCGGGCTTGTCGCACACGGCGACGAGCTGTGAATGAAAGCGCCCGTGCCCGAGCGCAGCCGCACACTACTTCGGCACCGCTTTGCGGTGTTTTCCTTGACTTTCCGGCGTGCCGGTATTATATTTATGGCAAATGCGCGGCAGTCCACCGCGATTTGAACTTGATTCCCTCGAATATTAGCACGACATCATGGCAAGAAAGATACAGTCCCGGACAAAACCGGCGAAACCTGCGGTTCCCGATCCTGCGGAGCCGGAAGCCGTTGCGCCCGGATTCGAGACCAGCGAGGAAGCGGTCTTCCATCAGCTGTACGACCCCGGCTGCACGCCGCTGACGCCCGCCGAGGCGGAATCCGTCTGGGGCGAGATCGACGCCCGGATGGAAGAGATACGGTCGTGCCTGGCGCAGTTCGTCTTCGTGCTGGAGGAACACGAACGCGTCGTGGACCTCTGCCGGACGCCCGACGACATCCCCTCTTTTTTCGTGGAATCCAAGCTGCCGGACGCCGTCCGCGCGAATCCGCCGTCCGCTCTGCCCGCCCTGCTGAAATGGAAGGCGGAGATCGCGGCGTTCCGCAGGGAGCTGACAGCGTTTTACGCCGGGGCGCAGTTCAAGAAAAGAGCCGCCCGCGAGACCATGTGGACGCGTTCCCGCGAACTCCTCATGCGCTATCCGGTCTCCACGCTGAAGATCATGGAGTGGTATCATGTGGCGTCCTCCTGGTGCACCACGCCGGAATCGCCCGCCATGGACGAGCTTTTCCGCAGCCGCCTGATGCCGGACCGCGACCTCTGCCTGTCCGTTTTCCGGACCATGAAGGCGGCGTTCGAGCAGATGGAACAGCTCCGCCAGCGCATCCTGTATTCGCATTTGCGCCTCGTGATCAGCCTCGCGAAACAGTCCTGCAACCAGCCGCAGCAGCTGATCGACATCGTGCAGGAGGGCAACATCGGGCTGGTGAAGGCGCTCGACCGGTTCGACAGCAGCCTCGGCCACAAATTCTCCACCTACGCCACCTGGTGGATCCGCCACGAGATCATGCGCGCGCTGGCGCGCCAGACCCGCGTGATCCGCATTCCCCAGCACATGCTCGCGACCATCTCGCGCATCAACCGCGCCGAACAGGCATACGTCAGGCGATACGGCGAGGAGCCGACCGTGGAGGAGCTCGCCGCCGAGCTCGAAATGCCGAAAGCGCGCATCCACGCCATCCGGCAGATGGCGCGCCAGCAGATTTCGCTCCAGGCCCCGCTTCACTCGAACGCGCTGTCCGAGGATTCCGAGATCACGCAGGAGGACCGCTTCGGCACGCCCGCCGACAACGACGATTTCAACCCGGAACAGCATCTGTCGTTCCAGTTCCTGCGCGACGTCGTCCACAAGGCGGTCGACGGCCTCCCCGAGCGCGACCGCCAGTTCATCCGGATGCGGTTCGGGCTGGGCGGCTATGAGCCGATGAGCATCCGTCAGATCGCCGAGGAGTTCCAGCTGAGCCGCGAACGCATCCGCCAGATCGAAAACAGCGTGTTCGAGAAGCTCCGCAAAAGCAATCCCGAACTGGCGTCCCACTGGCAGGATTCGCTCTACTGAGCCTGCCTGCCGCCCTCGTTTCCTCTTTTTTCCGCCTGAAAAACGCATTTTTTCCGGCAAACGATTTGAAATTTAGTGAAATATGCTGTATATTAATAGGTTTTGTCTAAAAATCAATCAATTCAGCATAGGACCCTGTCCCAGAGATGGATAACTATACCGAACAGTCCGCGGAACGCCTGAGAGAGATTCAGGCCGACCTTGAACGCCAGTATGCCGGATATCAGGCCCGCAACCTCAAGCTCGACATGTCCCGCGGGAAACCCTCCGGCAGCCAGCTCGACCTGACGAACGGCATCCTGGACCGCCTCGACGGCTACATGGTCGAGGGCGGCATCGACGCGCGCAACTACGGCTGCCTGGAAGGCATCCACGAGGCGCGCAAGCTCTTCTCCGAGCTGCTCGGCATCCCGCGCGACCGCCTCATGATCGGCGGCAACTCCAGCCTGAACATGATGTACGACACGATCGTGCGCCACTGGGTCTTCGGCACGCACGGCCACACGCCGTGGGGACGCCTCCCCGCCGTCAAGTTCCTCTGCCCGTGCCCCGGCTACGACCGCCATTTTGCGATCTGCGAGGACCTCGGCATCGAAATGATCCCGGTCCCGATGACCGAGACCGGTCCCGACATGGACCTGGTCGAGAAGATCGCCGGTTCCGACGACGCCGTGAAGGGCATCTGGTGCGTCCCGCTGTACTCCAATCCGCAGGGCGTGTGCTACTCCGATGAGACCGTCGACCGCCTCGCCTCCATGCGCACCGCCGCGCCCGATTTCCGCATCTTCTGGGACAACGCCTACGGCGTGCATCACATCTACGAGGAATGTCATCTGAAGGACATCTTCGCGAGCGCCGAAGCCGCAGGCAATCCCGAACGCGTCTACTACTTCTTCTCCACCTCGAAGATCACGTTCCCCGGCGCGGGCGTGGCCCTGCTCGCCACCGGTCCCGGCAACTTCGCCGAGCTGAAGCATCACATGAGCATCCAGACCATCGGCCCGGACAAGCTCAACCAACTCCGCACCGTGCGTTACCTGAAGAGCGCCGAGGGCGTCCGCGAACACATGCGCGTGCTGGCGCGCGAACTCCGTCCGAAATTCGACCTCGTGCTCAATACGCTCGAACGCGAACTCGGCGGCACCGGACTCGCCACCTGGCTGCGTCCGAAGGGAGGCTACTTCATTGCCCTCGACACCATTCCCGGCTGCGCGACGGCCGTCATCGAGCTTGCGAAAAACGCCGGCGTCAAACTGACCGGTCCCGGCTCGACGTTCCCGCTGCACCACGATCCGCTCGACCGCAACATCCGCATCGCGCCGTCCTATCCGCCGCTCGACGAACTGAAGACCGCCATCGAGCTGTTCTGCGTCTGCGTGAAACTCGCGGGCGTCCGCAAGCTCCTCGCGGACAGAAAAGCCTGACAACGGTGTGACTCCACTTTTTGTAGTGCCATGCGACACGACGAATTCCTCACCAGCCTGAAGAACCCGAAGGTCAAATACGCCGCATCCCTGCGTGAACGCCGGGAACGCGACGCGCAGGGCGTGACGCTGCTCGAGGGCTACCGCGAACTCTTCCGCGCGGACGCCATCGGCCTCAAGTTCCACGAGGTCTTCTACTGCCCCGAGCTGTTCCTCGGCGAAAACGAAGACGCCCTGCTGGATTCCCTCGCCGCGCACGGCGCATCGCTCTACCGCTGCACCGAGGATATCCTCCGCAAGCTCGCCTACCGCGACCGCCCCGAGGGGCTGATCGCCGTGATCGAGGTCAAACGCAAGACGCTCGCCGACATCCCGAAGGTGAAGAACGGCCTCTACCTCGTCGCGGAGACCATCGAAAAGCCCGGCAACCTCGGCTCCATGCTCCGCAGCGCGGACGCCGTCGGCGCCACCGCCATGATCGTCTGCAACAAGCAGACCGACTTCTACAATCCGAACGTGATCCGCGCCAGCACCGGCGCGATCTTCTCCGTCCCGCTCGCCGAGGCCACCTCCGAGGAATGCCTCGCCTGGCTCCGTTCCTTCGGCATCCGTACGCTCGCCGCCACGCCGCACACCAAACAGAATTTCACGGACGCCGACATGGCGCACGGCGTGGCGATCGTGGTCGGCGCGGAGCAGTTCGGCCTGACCCCGTACTGGATGGATTCCGCCGACCAGAAGGTCGTGATCCCGATGCTCGGCCTGATGGATTCCCTGAACGTGGCGACCGCCGCGACGATCCTGCTGTACGAGGCGGCGCGCCAGCGCGGCTGGAAATCCTCGGCGGCCGTCGACTTCGACCTGGACCAGTTCGCGGGCGGGGAAAACTCGCTCGGACGCGACTGATTTTTCCTCCGCCAGCCTGTTCTTTGCGACATTTCGGGCTTTTTCTATATATATCGCTTTTTTGCGGTTTTCCGCTTGCTTTTCCGTATTTATGTTGTATAGTATAATATTAACATATTTTCAAGTCTAAATCAATCCAGCACCTCAACGGTAAGGAGAATAAACGATATGCCGGCCACCCCCGCATCCACCCACCGCACCCCGCAAATGTCCTGGGAGCTCCTCTTCCAGATCACCGACCTGCTCCGCGTCCTCGGAGCCCCCGGAAACACGCTCAACAACAAGAAGATCACGCTCGGCAAGATCCGCGTCATCAGCTATCTTTTCGCCAACATGGACCAGCCCCCGATGCTGAAGGACATCGCCGAAGTCTTCGGCCTGACCCCCGGCGCGGTCTCCCAGACGATCGACTCCCTCGTCGAGGACGGCATCGTGCAGCGCGAACAGTCCAGCGAAGACCGCCGCGCGATCCATATCTCCCTCACGAAACAGGGCATCGCGCTGAAACGCCGCCATGACAACTACTTCACCGACTACATGGACCATTTCTTCCGAAACATCGACGAGAAGAAACAGCAGATCTTCCTGGAGGTCCTGGAGCAGATGGTCGAGACGCTTCAGCCCGAAGTCGAAAACCAGGCCGCCGAAAAAGCCGAATCCGAAAAAGAGGACTGAGGCAAAGCCTCAACTGCGGAAGTGCCGTGTTACGCTACGGCACGGGAGATTACTCTTTATCTCATGATCGAACTTGAATCCTGGCTGGAACGTTTTACGCAGTCGCTGCGGAAGACGTTCGGGGGACGTGTTTGGTTCGCCGGACTTCAGGGGAGCCGCGCCCGTGGCGAAGCGACGGATTCCAGCGACATCGACCTGGTCGTGATCCTGGACGCGCTGACCGCCGAGGATATCGCGTCCTACGGCGCGATGCTGGATTCGCTCGATCACAGGGAACTGGTCTGCGGATTTCTGTCCGGCAAAGCGGAACTCCTGCACTGGGAACCGTCGGAGCTGTTCCAGTTCTGCCGCGATACGAAGCCGATCATCGGCAGTCTGGACGATGTGCTGGCGGTCGTCAAACCCGGCGACATCGACCGCACGATCCTGACCGGAGCCTGCGGCGTGTACCACGCCTGCGTCCACAACATGCTCTACGAAAAGAACGAAGGCATCCTCCGCAACCTGTACAAAACGGCGACCTTTACCATTCGCGCGACCACCTACCGCCGCACCGGGATCTATTGTTCCCGTCTGGACGAGCTGTTGGAGCATGCATCCGCCGTCGACAAAGAGATCGTCCAGACCTGTCTCGCCATGAAAGCCGGGAAATCCGTTGATTTCTCCTCCGCCTCAAAACTGCTTTTCTCCTGGGCGAAAGAAAGAATCGTGCAGAGAAGCTGACTGTTGCGGTTCGGTTGTTTTAACCATATCTGTTTTCTAAAATGCACGGAAAAAACACATTCCGGCTTGAAATCCGATTGATAACAGCTATAGTAATGGTAGAAACAAACCACCAAAACGGGAGAAGATCATGAAATACAAAAAGCCGGCGCGCCTGAGCGATCCGATGAATGATTTTTCACCGGAGGAGCTGGCCGGGATCCTGTCGAAACAGGATACGGAGCTTGACTGGCGTGACTTTGACCGTCTCTTTCAGGGGAAGCTGCCCGCCGGGACTTACGAAGAACTGTGCTATTATCTTCCCCTCGCCTGTGCTTACATCGAAAACCATGCGGACGCGTGCGATTTCTTCGAACACTTTTCCGTCTGGATCTGGGATCACTATGAACGGTTGAAGGCGGACGGCCTTATCGCTCCGGCCGTTTCCGCGTTCCATGCTCTTTTCCGGAAGGCGACCTCATCGTTTTCCCTGGAGGAAAACGGCGGCCATTGTCTCTATCCGTCCGCCTGTGGTCCGGTGGAAAGCCTGCTTGAGGCGCTGTTCCGGCTGTCGCCTGCCTGTCCTGAGTTCAGCCCAGACATCCTGTTCTCCGAACTGAAGGAGGACATGAGTTTTGCCCATGCGGAGTGGATCGTGTATATCTCGACGGAAATGGGGTCGCTGTCCCCTGAATGGATCCGTTCCGTGATCTCCGCGTCCGAGTATCAGGCGGCGCTCGACGTGCTTGATGAAAACATCGACGTCATCATGGGCGACGAAAAACTGTACGCCTTCTGGGGAAAAAGGATATAGGGCGGACGTAACCTGTCTCAGGGCTTCGGGAGGGTCTTCAGCACGTCGGCGACCTTGATCGCCTTCATGCAGGCGCGCGTTTCGAGCGGGCAGACGTGCTTGAAACACGGCGAGCAGGGTTCCTTGCGGTACAGGACATTCCATTTCGGGGAGAGCGGCCCGGTGGCGGCCATGTCGGTGGAGCCGAAGACTGCTGTGCCGGGCGTGCCGATGGCGGCGGCGAGGTGCATGATGCCGCTGTCGTTCGCGACGCAGTACGCGGCGTGCTTCAGGATGAACATGAGGGCGTGGAGCGAGGTTTTTCCGGCGAGGTTCAGCATCAGGCCCGGCGTCAGCCCCTCGGCGCATTTTTCGCAGATCGGCGCTTCCGTCTTCGACCCCAGCAGGATCACGAATCCGTTGCGTTTCCTCTGCCAGTGGTCGGCGACGGCGTGGAACGCGCCCGCGTCCCAGCGTTTGGCGTCGCCGAACGCCGCGCCCGGGGCGACCGCGAGGACGGGATGCTTTTCGTCGGGGAAGGGGCGCTCGAACGCGAGCTCGAATCGCCGCGCGTCGAAATCCGGATGGATGGCGGGCATGGAGACGCCGTCCCAGTCGCCGATGCCGAGCTTTTTCGCGACTTCGAGACAGCGTTTCGCCTGGTGCGGCGGATTGAGCTGCCCGGAGACGCGTTTGGGGAAAGTGACCGGTTCGCGGAGCAGGATGGAGCGTCCGCGCGCCGCCGCGCCGTAGAGCGGCTTCACGCCCAGACGGCGCATCACGACGGCGTCCCGGAGCGAGTTGTTGAACAGGATGCCGGCGCCGAAATGCCGGTGCAGGAGCGGATACAGTTCGCGGCGCGTCGGGAACGCGTGCGGATCGGCGACGGGTATGATCTCGTCGACCGTCTCGGTCAGCGCGTCGAGCACGGGCGCGAGTCCGGCGGGGCAGATCACGGAGAGGGAACAGAATTCGGGGAGGAGGCGTTTCAGGAGCATGAGCGCGGGAAACGTCATCACGAGGTCGCCGAGCCAGTTCGGCGAACGCACGAGCAGTCCTTCTTTCCAGTGTTCGGGCCGGATGGCGGTCATGGCCGAGCCTCCCTGTTGTCCGCGTCCGCGCAGTCGGCCGCTTCGAGCACGACGAACGCCGTCGCGAGTTCGCGTTCGTGGCTGATGGAGACGTGGATGCGTGTGATGCCGAGGCGTTTCGCGGTCTCGGCGGTCGCGGCGTACAGCTTCACGAACGGCTTGCCGCGTTCGTCGGACAGCACTTCGATCTCGACGAAGGCGCACTCCGCGCACATGCCGGTGCCGAGCGCCTTGGAGAACGCCTCCTTGGCGGCCCAGCGGCCCGCGATGTATTCCTTCGGGTCCTTCAGCTCCGCCATGCGTTCGAGTTCGGCGGGCGTGAGGATGTTTTTGACGAAATGATGGCCGTGCTTCGCGTAGATGGAGCCCACGCGGACGCAGTCGGCGATGTCGGTTCCGATTCCGAAGATCATGTGCAGTCTCCTTCCAGCTTCGTCAGCAGATTGGTGCGACCGCGTTCGTGTTCGTGCTCGCGGTAGCTGTAGAACCCGAACCGCGACACGATCACATGGTCCAGCAGGACGATCCCGAGCGGGGCGAGCGCCTTGGTGATGCCGAACGTGATGGCGTCGTCATCGCGGGACGGTACGAAGTTTCCGCCGGGATGGTTGTGGCAGAGGACGACCGAACGCGCGCCGCAGAGCAGGGCGTTTTTCGCGACCTCGGACGGGTAGATGTTCACGGAGTCGACCGAGCCGGAGCCCGGCATGTCGCACCGGATCAGGCGGTTCTGGGTGTTCAGGTAGAAAACGAGGGTGACTTCGTTGCTTTTGTCGCCGAGCTTCATGCGCGCGTAGTCGGCGAAGATGCGCGGCGAATCCAGCAGCGGCAGCGATTCCATCGTCCGCGCCAGATACCGCACGTTCGCGCTTCGGATCAGTTTCAGCAGCGTGACGGAGTTCTGCCCGAGGCCGGGCACATGCGCCAGGTCCTCGGGGCTGGCGTCCATCACGCCGGGGAACGTGTGGAACCGGTTCATCAGGTCCTTCGCGATGGGCTTCACGTCGCGCCTCGGGATGGAATACGTCAGGATGAGCTCCAGCAGTTCGTAGTCGAGAAACGCGTCCTGTTCGTGCTTCCCGAACTTCTCGCGCAAGCGCTGTCTGTGTCCGAGTCTGTCTTCCGGCGTCATGATGCGCACCTCCCGAAGAGCGTGACCGACTCGAAATGGCCGGTGGCGGGGAACATGTCGATCATCCCGGCGGACTGGATGCGGAAGCCGTGTTCCGCGAGACGGTCCGCGTCGCGCCGCAGGGTGTCAGGGCCGCAGGAAACGTACAGGACGGCCTCCGGGCCGAATTCCCCGATCTCGCGCGTCAGAGAGGCCGGGAGGCCCGTTCTCGGCGGATCCACGAGGACGCAGCACTTCGCCGGATCGCAGGAAGCCGCCAGCCTGCGGAACGCTTCGCCCGCGTCCGCCGCGAGAAACGTACAGCGTTTGGCGACGCCGTGATGCGCCGCGTTATGGTTCGCCGCGTCGATCGCCGCCCTGTCGAGCTCGACCGCGCGCGCCGTGAGGCCGGGGATGTGTTCCGCCGCGAGGATGGAGAAGACGCCCGAGCCGCAGTAGAGCTCGAGGAGCTGTTCCGCGCCGGTCTCCTTCAGCAGAGCCAGGACGCGTTCCGCCAGCGCGGACGCCGTGGCGATGTTGACCTGGAAAAACGATGCTTTCGGCACGCGGAAATCTCCGAACGCGCCGAGCTGTTCCGTCAGATGCGCGGTCCGCCGCCAGGCGTCCGAACCGGAATCCAGCGCGCCGTCGTGAAGCGTCCAGCGGAACGTGCGTTTCTGCCCGTCGGCGCCGGGCGCGGCGGCCGCGAGGAGTTCGCGGATGGCGGGCCGTCCGAGCGGACAGTCGTCCACGGGGATCGCCGTTTTGTTGTCGAGTCCACGGTAGCAGAACGCGCCGTTTTCGCAGACAAATGTAAGCTTGTTCCGGTAGCCGTTGCGCGAGGGTGCGCCGAGGGGCGGCAGGAACCGGATGTCCCCGGCGGCGGGATTGCCGCGCGTGAGGAAATCGGTGAACTGCCGGTTTTTCCATTCCAGCTCGCAGTCGTAGGAGGCATGACGGTACACGCAGCCGGGACAGGTCCCCGCGAGCGGGCAGTCCGGTTCGCGGCGTTCGGGCGAGGCTTCCAGGACCTCCAGCAGCTCGGCGCGCGCGAAGGACTTCGCGTCGCGGACGATCCCGGCGCGGACCGTTTCCCCGGGCAGCGCGCCCGGGACGAAACAGACCTTGCCGTCCGGGAGCCTGCCGATGCCATCACCCCCGAACGCGATACGCGAAACCAGAACGGTCAATTCCATCAGTTTGGTATCTCGCGGAAGAGATCGAGCGGTTCGACGAGCTTCAGTTCGCTGCGGATCTTGGAGATGGCGTCGTCCGGGTCGGCGAAACGGAAGATGATGGCGGCCTTGCCGTGGAGTCCGGCGGCGAACGCGTAGAGGTATTCGATGTTGACCTGATGGCGGTCGAGGACTTCGAGGACCTTAGAGAGGCTGCCGGCGGCGTGGTCGACCTCGATCGCGACGACGTCGGTGATCTTGACGGCGAAATCGTGGGCTTCGAGGAGGTCGCGCGCCTTCTCCCAGTCGCGGATCAGGAGACGCAGCACGCCGAAGAATTTGCTGTCGCTGAGCGAGAGCGTGGAGATGTTGATCCCGTTGTCGGCCAGGAGTTTCAGCGCGGAGTTGACCGTGCCGGGCTTGTTCTCGACGAAGAGAGAAATCTGTTTGAGTTTCATGCTGACGTCTCCTGTGTTATGCGTTGAGGTTGCGGCGGTCGATCACGCGTTTTGCCTTGCCTTCGCTTCTCGGGATGGAGTTCGGGGCGCACATCTTGACGAAGACGCGGATGCCGAGGATGCGTTCGATGGCGTGGCTGATGGTGTGGCGGATGTCCTCGATGGCGGACACGCGGTCGTGGAAGATGGTCTCGTTGACCTCGATGTCGACCTCGATGTTGTCCAGGCCGTGGTCGCGGGTCAGGATGATCTGGTACACGGGCAGGACCGATTCTACGCTCATGATCGCGGTCTCGATCTGGGTCGGGAAGACGTTCACGCCGCGGATGATGAACATGTCGTCGCTGCGGCGGCCGATCTTGCTGATGCGGCGGATGGTGCGTCCGCAGGCGCATTTCGAGGTCATGATGCTGGTGATGTCGCGGGTGCGGTAGCGGATCATGGGCATGGCGTGCTTCGCCAGCGTGGTGAGGACGAGTTCGCCTTCCGTTCCGTCGGGGAGGACTTCGCCGGTGGCGGGGTCGATGATCTCGGGATAGAAGAAGTCTTCGAAGATGTGCAGGCCTTCCTGTTCGAGGCAAGAGCAGCCGACGCCGGGACCGACGATCTCGGAGAGACCGTAGATGTCGTACGCCTTGATGCCGGATTTCTTCTCGATCTGGGAGCGCATGGCTTCGGTCCAGGGTTCCGCGCCGAAGATGCCGAGGCGGACGGGGAGTTCGCGCATGTCGACGCCCATCTTTTCGGCGGTCTCGATCATGTGCAGGAAGTAGCTCGGGGTGCAGGCCACGCAGGTCACGCCGAAGTCTTTCATCAGCATTACCTGGCGTTCCGTGTTGCCGCCTGAGGCCGGGATCACGGTCGCGCCGATCTTCTCGAATCCGCTGTGCGCGCCGAGGCCGCCGGTGAAGAGACCGTAGCCGTAGGAGATCTGCGCGATGTCGCCCTCGTGGACGCCGACCGCGGCGAGGGCGCGCGCGACGGCCGTCGACCACACGTCGAGGTCCTGGCGGGTATATGCCACCACGATGGGCTTGCCGGTCGTGCCGCTGGATGCGTGGAGGCGCACGATGTCCTTCATCGGCGAGGCGAAGAGACCGAAGGGATAGGTGTCGCGGAGGTCGGCCTTCACCGTAAACGGAAGCAGCCGGATGTCCTCAAGCTTCTGGATGTCGTCGGGTTTGATGCTGCGCTCGTCCAGACGCGCCTTGAAGAGCGGGACGTTGGCGTAGGCGAGGTCGACCATTTCGCGGAGGCGTGCGAGCTGGAGCGAATGGAGCTGTTCCTGCGGGATGAAGTCCATCGCGCTGATGGGGTTCATCGGGACTGCCTTGGTGGGTTTCATGATGGTGCCTTGGGTTAGTTTTTTATTCTTCAGGGCGGGACGCATGAAGATGGCGCCCCTGCATTATCTACCTGAATCTTTAACTAATAATATAGCCTCGGCGGTTGTTTTATCAAGGTGATGCGCGCGAAAAAAGAATAAAAAAACTCATGTTTTATGATTAGAAACTTAAAAGAATGACAAAGGCTGTATTATCCGCGAAGTTGCATTTCATGTCTTTTTCGGTCAGGTTTCCTGATTTCGATTTGACTTTTCTAAAAAGCATGCTATTTTATTCACTCGTATCTTTTACTGCAAACAGAGGCTGATATGGTTTCTCACACTACAAATGATCTCGGCAGACATGACGGGGCCCGCTCCGCCGTGAGATCCCGCATTGTTTCCGCTCAGATCAGCCTTTTTGCGTTCATCGCGATTGATATTATTATTTGACGAGCCTCCCGCTAACCCTTTGCCGGGGAAGATACGGGTGGCTTGGAGACGTTCATCCGTATCCGGCTTCCTGATCTTTCCTGTGCAATCCCCAATACCCCTCACCATAAGGATTGCAACAAATGAAAGACCCACAATCCACTCGAAAGACAAACGCAAACTGCCTGAAACATTTTGCTTTGTTGATCCTTGGCGCCAGCCTGGCCGGAACACAGTATCTCCCGGCGCAGGAACCCGTGAAGGAAGTCCGCACCATCAAACTGCTCCAGGACGATGCCCAGGTCCGCTTCGCCAGCAGGCTCTATGAGCTGAAATACACGAAGCCGACCGACGTCCGCCCGTTCATCCTCGCCGCAATCACCCGCTACAATGCGTTTTCGCTGGTGGACCGTGTGAACAACAACAATGCCGACAAGCACTATCTGCTTGTCTCGACCGGAGAGGACTTTATCCCCTACGTGGACGCGCTGATCGCCGGACTGGACGTGCCGGGCAAGCCGGACGAATACGGCTCCATCATCGAGGGGACCGGCGTCACCCGGGTGACCTATCACCCGAACTACCGCCTCGGGACCGAGATGCTCCGCATCATCAACGCCGGGTTGAGGAGCCCGGAAGGCACGATCTACCTGAACGAGGACACGAACACGATCTACTGGAAGGACGACCGGGCCGCCGCGATGGCCGCGCTCAACTGGATCAAGTATCTGGACCGGCCGCTTCCGCAGGTCAACCTCAAGCTCAAATACTACGAGATCCGCGAAAGCAAGCTGCGCGACATCGGGCTGGACTACCTGGCATGGAAGAACGGCCCCGGCCTCGACATCTTTTCCGCCGGATTCGACACCGGGAAGATCTTCTCCAACGAGGCGGTCTGGAATCTCGTCGGCGGGGCGACTCAGCTGGTTGACCTCACGAAAGATTTCTCCTCGGGCTGGGGCTACGGCGGATTCTTCACCGCGCCGAAGTTCGATCTGAGCTTCATCCGCGTGCTTCAGCAGTCCGGCAACGCGAAACTCGCCGCGGAAGCCGAACTCACGTTCGTGAATACGCCGGTCTACGAGACGGAAGAGCAGAACCAGCACCTGCCGAAAATCTACAAAGCCAGCCTCGTGCCCGGCTATGAGAACATCACGAAGGACGACGACGACCGCATGAGCGTGGTCACGGGCGGCGACAGCAGCATCACGCTCTCCGTGATCAACCCGGTCATCTGTTTCGACGCCGCAAGGGAGGAACAGGCCGCGCTGAGGGGCCGTATCCCCTCCACGCAGGAATATTATGAAACGTCCGACGGCGGGGTCGTGTTCGCCTACAAGCTCGCGTCGAAGAGCGTGACGGAGCGCAGCAACCGCGGCGACGAACTCGGCGACGTCGCCACAGCCTCCGGCGAGCTTACGCTCGGGTTCAAGACCGAAAAGCTCCTGGCGTCCTATGTCCGCGAAAACGACGTGGAGCAGACCGTAGGCATCCCGTTCCTGGTGAAGATCCCCGTGCTGAAATACCTCTTCGGCACCACCACCAGCATCAGGGAGCGGACCTACGTCGTCGTGACCGCCGAAGCCTCGCTCGTTCACCCGGACGGCCCGATCCTGGCTGCCGAACCCGTTGTCGAATCCGATTTCGGTCCCGACCGCTGATCGGGAAAGGAGCATGAACCATGAAAACCATGATGAAACATCTTTTCGCAACCGCGTTTCTCCTCGCAGCCGTCTCCGTGTTTTCCGATGATGATGTGTCGGTCGATTTCACCCCGCACGGGATTCCCGGCTCGCCCCAGGCGTACAACAACGCCCCCACGGAAGGCTACGGCAGCAGCACCGTCCAGACGCAGATCCGCGTGGACCTGAAGGACGGCGAAGATGCCGTTCATTTCATCCGCGGCAATACCGATCCCTTCGTCATCACGAAGCTGTACGAGCTGAAACACACCAATCCCTATACGATCCGAGGCTATATTCAGGGCGTGGTGAATGCCACACAGGTCGTGGGAAACCCCGTTGCGGTCGACGCCGTCAGGTACAATGACGGACGCGGCATCGTGCTGGTTTCCGCCGAGGACTACCGGTTTGAGAACCGCGGAAAAGGCGACAGCATCGACGAGATCATCGCGGGTCTGGATCAGCCCGGCATGGAGCTCATCACGGGCAAGGGCCTGTTCCTCTACTTCCCGAAAGCGAACACTGCCGCCAACCTCCGCGAAATGCTTCTGAGAGTCGGCGCGACCACCGAGGACGTCGAATTCTCGCACGGCGTGGACAAACTGGTCGTCGACGGCGGCCTGAACGCTCTCTTCGTCGCCTCGTCCTACTGGAGCTGGAACGGCATCAAGGAGCAGCTGGAATCGTATGACAAGCCGATGCCGGAAATCCGCCTCTCGTACTGCCTCTACGAGGTCAGCACGGAGAACGACGACAAACTCGGCGTCGACTTCCAGAGCTGGAAGAACAACGATGGGATCGACTTCTTCTCCGTCGGCGGACGCTACCGCAATAACTGGGCGCGGACGTTCGCGGGCGGCATCGACGGCTCCCACAGCAGCCGCACAGATTACTTCAACTTCAACCCGAAGTGGAACACGAAGTATTTCGACTTCCTGACCTCCACCGGGCGCGCGAAGGTCGTCACGGAGGGCGTCATCACCGCGAAGAACCGCCGCAAATCGGAAATCTCCGTCGGCTCCGGCCTCTTCTATGAGGAGGAGGACCCGATCGAGGACACCTCCATCAACGACGGCATCCTGATCGATGGAAAGCCGAAACTGCCCGCGGGCGCGGACGTCCCGATCAAACACGGCAACCGCCAGAACACGAAGGCGTCCGAAGGCTTCAAGTTCAGCATGGAGGTCACCCCGGTTGTGGCCGAAAAAGCGTCCGTCCTGCCGATCAAGGTCTCCGGCGTGAGCCTGCTCGGCTGGAACAGCGACGGCACGCCCCGCCTCAGTAAGTCCGATTTCGAGACGGAAATCCATCTGGGATACGAGGCGCGCGACTTCGTGATCGGCGGCATCAAGCGCAAGCAGATCGTCCGCAGCGTGTCCGGACTCCCGATCCTGAAGGACATCCCGATCCTCGGCTGGGCGTTCTCCACGGAATCCGAATCCGCCCGCGAGACCGAGCTGATCCTTTCCGTACACGCCGAATATGCCCAGCCGTCCGACAACGTGCCGGAATCGCTCCGCAACGAGATGAAAGCGGCGGACGACGCGCTGACGCACGGCGTCGAACACCCGGTCACGAACCTCGGGTTCGAGCAGTTCGGACTGGATTCGATGACCATCGAATAAAAGGCAGTGTTTTCCGCTGACCTTCAAGACCAGCGGAGCACAAAAAACGCCCCCGGGACCTGTCGCGGTTCCGGGGGCTTCGTTTTGCCCGGATGATTGCCGTGCGCGGATCAGGCGAGGTTCGCGCCGCGGCGGAACGCCAGCACGTTTGCTTCGCCGACCGGGCCGGCGAAGTTCTCGCGGATCAGGGTCTCCCAGAGGTCCGCGGGGAATTTGAGGTAGCGGTTCAGCACGCCCAGCATCGCGATGTTCGCCATGCGGGACTTCGCGTCGTCGGCGGACAGGTCGGACGGGCGCACGATGACCGTGGCGTCGTTCAGGTACGGGCGGGCGACCTCGATCTGGTCCTCGGAGACCGCCACGAGGTAGTCGGTCATGCCGACGGGGACCATCGGGCTGAGGACTTTCTTGCCGAAGCGAACGTCGCTGGAGACGGAGCCGCCGCGCTGGCTCATGCCGTGGAGTTCGCTTTTCTTGACGTCGAATCCGAGGCGGAACGCGGCTTCGGTCAGCATGTCGGATGCGCGGATGATCCCCTGGCCGCCGATGCCGACGAACAGGACGTTGGTAATGTCACGACTCATTTTTTCACCTCGGTGGAATTTGCCATTTTCGCCATCTTCTTCATTTGCATCAGGCACGGACGGCGCACGATGATCACGGTGGCGTCGTTGGACGCCAGGCGTTCCTGCAGGAGCGCGCGGTAGCCGTCGTTGTCGCCGACGGGGTCCACGACGTCGACGTGGTCGACGCCGAGCGCACGGCAGACGTCTTCGAGCTTGATCGGGACCGCCGGAGTCTTGTCCAGGTGGTAGCCGGTGGCGGCGTGCTCCTGGAGCCCGGTCATGGCGGTCGTGCCGTTGTCGAGCAGCAGGACCACGTGCCCGGTCGCGGGCTTGTTGTAGACCATATCGACCACGCCGGTCAGGCCGCTGTGCAGGAACGTGCTGTCGCCGATCACGCTGACCACGCGGCGGGCTTCGGGCGTGTCGCCGAGCGAACGGCGGAGTCCGAGGCCCATGCCGATGCTTGCGCCCATGCATTCGGAGGCGTCCATGGCGCTGAACGGCGGGAGTACGCCGAGCGTGTAGCAGCCGATGTCGCCGAGCACGGTCAGCTTCAGGTCGCTGAGCAGTTCGAACGTCTTGCGGTGCGGACAGCCGGGGCAGAGCGCCGGGGGACGGCCCGGAGCGCCCGCGGGCGGCGGCGTGGTGTCGTGCGCGAGGAGCTGTTTCACGCGGCCGACGGAGAGTTCGCCGCATTCGAAGACGTCTTCCTTGCCTTCGACCGCGATCCCGGCGGCGCGGAGGTTTTCCTCCAGGAACCGGCTGCCTTCCTCGACGACCGCGAAACGCTTCACGCCGGAGGCGAACTTGCGGATGGCGTCCATTGGAAGCGGCCAGGTCATTTTCAGCTGGAGCACGGAGGCTTCCGGGGCGGCTTCCAGCACATGCTGGACGCTCACGCCGGAGCTGAGGATGCCGAGTTCGGAAGAGCCGGGATTGAGGACCGTGTGCAGGTCGGATGCTTCATTGTATGCCGCGAGGTCCCTCATCACCTGGATGAGGCGGACGTGGGCGCGGCGGGCGTATGCCGGGATCATGACCTTGGTCGTGGCGTCGGCCTTGTACGGCGCCGGACGGAACGCTTCGTCTTCCTTCCAGAGCGCGACGGGCCCCATGGAGTGGCAGACGCGCGTGGTCATGCGGAGGAGGACCGGCACTTTGAACTTTTCGGAGAGCTCGAACGCGCGGATGGTCAGGTCGTAGGCTTCCTGGCTGGAGGACGGCTCCAGCATCGGCATCTGCGCGAACTTCGCGTAATTCCGGTTGTCCTGCTCGTTCTGGCTGGACACCATGCCCGGATCGTCCGCGGACACGATCACGAGGCCGCCGTTGACGCCCATGTAGGTCAGCGTGAACAGCGGATCCGCCGCCACGTTCAGCCCGACGTGCTTCATGGTCACCAGCGCGCGCCCGTTGCCGAGCGAGACGCCCGTCGCGACTTCGAGCGCGACTTTCTCGTTGGGCGACCACTGTGCCGCGCCGCCGATGCTTGTGAGGGTTTCAAGGATTTCCGTGGACGGCGTGCCGGGATAACCCGCGCCCAGCGTCACGCCGCACGCTTTCGCGCCGTAGGCGATCGCGCCGTCGCCGCTCAATATCATTTTTTTGTCAGCCATGGTATGCCCTGTTGGTGATGATCCCTGTTTGAGGGGAATACTGGTTTTGTGAAAAAGATTATCTAAATATAACGCACGAATGCGATTTTTCAATAGCCGAAGCGCAAAAAGACAAAACGGAACCGCGCAAACCTGCAAGCCTGCAAAGCGGTCAGGCGAGCTTCCGCAGATACTCGAACGTCTCTTTCAGACGTTCCACCGGGAGCCCGATGACGTTCGTGAGCGAGCCGTCGATGGATTCGATGATGTCCTCGCCGTGCTCCTGGATCGCGTACGCCCCGGCCTTGTCCAGCACGTTGACGTCACGCACGTACTTGCCGATGGCTTCGGGCGTCAGCGTGCGGAACGTCACGTGCGTGATGTCCTCGAACCGGACGAGGATGTCGGCCTCGACGCAGCGGACGCAGACCCCGGTCGCCACGTCGTGCGTGCGGCCGGAGAGCGTCGCGAGGATCCGTTTCGCGTCTTCGAGGTCGGCGGGCTTGCCGATCGTCTTCCCCTCGAACCGGATCACGGTGTCCGCGCCGATCACGAGCGCGCGCGGATTCATTTGCGCGACAGCCTCGGCTTTCAGCCTGGCGTTCTCCAGCGGGTCGCTGCCCTCCTCCACGTGCGAGGTCAGGATACGCATGTCCGCGAACGCCGGACCCGCCTCTTTGAGCAGGGCGGACCTGCGCGGCGAGGCGGATGCGAGGATGACCGGACGTGCGGCGGAACCGGTTCCGTCCGGCAGGTCAGGCATTGCGTTTCTCCGCTTCCGCTTCCAGCTTGAACGACGCGGCGATCTCCGCCGGATCGGTCGTGGCGGTGCCCGCCTTGCCGACGACGATGCCCGCCGCCTGGTTCGAGATGAGCGCCGCCTCGCGGTCGGTCGCGCCCGCCGCGTGGTACAGCGTGAACGCGGAGATGACGGTGTCGCCCGCGCCGGAGACGTCGAAGACTTCGCGCGCGATGGTCGGGATCACGAATCCGCGCGGCTCCTTCTCGGAGTACAGCGCCATGCCCTGATGGCCGAGCGTGACGAGCAGGATGTCGGGCGCCCATTCCCTGCGGATTTTCGCGGCGACTTCCTGAAGCGCGGGGTCCTTCGCCGGATCGTCGGCGGGGTCGGTGTGGTAGACGCCGGCCAGCGCGAATGCCTCGGCGCGGTTCGGGGTCATGAGGGAGATTCCGCGGGTCCGGACCGGGTTGCCGGGATGCGGATCGAGCGAGGTGAAGATGCCCTCGTGCGAGGCGGTCGAGACGATTGCGTCGAGCATTTCCTGTCCGATGAGCCCCTTTGCGTAGTCCTCGATGACGACGGCGTCCAGTTCGTGCAGGCGGATCTTCTTGGTCAGGGTTTCGATGAGGCGGTCGCGGATTTCGGTGTCGACGGGCGCGGTCTCCTCGAAGTCCATGCGGACGATCTGCTGGTTTCCGGCGATCACACGCTGTTTTTCGATGGTGACGCGGCCGGGCACGCCGACGATGCCGTTGGTGTTGATGCGGGCTCCGGCGAGCAGCGCGCGGAGCTTTTCGCCGGGCTCGTCGACGCCGACGATGCCGAACGCGAAGATCTTCGCCTCGGGCGACAGCGCCTTCAGGTTGCGCATGACGTTCGCCGCGCCGCCGAGGCGGATGCTCTTGTCGCGGACGCGGAGCACGGGCACGGGGGCCTCCTGGGAGAGGCGCGAGGCTGTGCCGGAGATGTAGGTGTCGAGCATGAGGTCGCCGAGCACGGCGATGCGGAGCGGTTTGGAGGCGCTGACGAGCGTGTTGAAGCGTTCGGAGGAGATAATCGGGGGCATATTGAAATAACCTCAGTGTGTGTTCAGGATGCTGGTTTCGATCGTCCGGGCGTAGGGGGTCGTGTCGAGCGTGTCCTGCCGGATGTGGTAGTTGTCGGTCTTCTTTTCCTTCCAGGTCATCACGGTCAGTTCGTAGCGCGACAGCACGTTCCGCAGTTCGGCGACCTGCTCCAGGTTCATTTCCTTGCCGTTCTCGCGCACGTGGAGCGCGAACTGGTCGAGGATGCCTTCGACGAGCTTGACCTCGCCTTTCTGGGCGAAATCCTTCCCTTTTGTGGCTCGGATGGCGTCGCGGATGCGGTCGATCTGCTCGTACATCTCGTCCTTCTCCATCTCGAGGACCAGGAATTTCTGGTGGCGCAGCTGAAGCGGGAAGACGATCGTGATGTAGAGCTGGAAGAAGATCAGGATTCCGAACAAAGCGATGGCGGCGCCGGTCACGACGTCGCGCTTGCGCTTCGTGGAATAAAACTCTTTGATGTTGACTTTGCTCATCGTGGAAACGCCGCCGTTCAGTTGTTCTGCCAGGGCAGATCCCATTCGCCGAGCTCGTGGAGCGCGTAGAGCGCCACGGCGGAACCGGCGTATTCGCCGAGCTTGCTTCCGAGCTTGCCGGGCACGATGGAGCACGCCTCGCGCGGCTGCTTCCAGCCGTACTTTTTGACGCGTTCGAGGAGCGGGTTCATGAAGAGGTCGCCGCACTGGATGGCGATGGTGCCGAGCGCGATGACCGACGGGTTGAAGATGTTGTGGAGCATGCCGATCGCCTGCGCGTTGCGTTCCATCATCTCGTCCCAGACCGCGCACGCATACGGATCGTTCGCCAGCACTGCGTCGGTCAGGACCTTCATGTCGATGTTGTCGATGTTGCCGTCGACGAGCTGCATGATGAAGCTGTTCGGCTTGTCCGCGAGCTCGCGCTGCACGCGCTGGGCGATGGCGCGCCCGCCGGAGAACGCTTCCCAGCAGCCGCGCAGTCCGCAGTTGCAGAGCGGTCCGTTCGCGTCGAGGATCATGTGCCCGACCTCGCCGCCGTCGCAGGTCGCGCCGCGCATGAGGCGTCCGTTCGCGATGACGCCCGCGCCGATGCCCGTGCTCATGGTGATGTACAGCATGTCGCGCACGCCGACGCCGGAACCGAAGAGCCATTCGGCGAGCCCGGACGCGTTCGCGTCGTTGTCGAAGAACGCACGCACGCCGAACGCGTTGGACAGGTAGTCGCGGATCGGGACGTGCCGCCACAGCTTCATGTTCGGCGGGCCCATCACGATTCCGTTCTTGAAGTCGAGCGGAGAGGGCGTGCAGACGCCGACCGCCTTCAGGTCCTCACGGGGGATCCCGGCGTCCGCGAGCAGGGATTTCCCTGCGGAGACCATCGCGGGGAGCACGTCGTCCGGGTTGCGTTCCTTGTTCGGGACGCGGGAGGACGCGATGAGCGTGCCGTTGCTGAGGACGAGCGAGACGGCGACCTTCGTGCCGCCGACGTCGAAACCGAGAATCGGGAATGGGGTTTCCATGATTTTGGGGCTCCTTCCGGAAAAAAATAAAAAAAAACAGAAAAACCGATACAATATACATTGAAAAATCGGTCTTGGCAAAGTAATTTATAGAGTTTTTAAGATTTTTTTCCCAAAAAGAGGTCCCTTTCATGTTTTCCAGCTCCTTTCTGTCTGTCCCTCCCCTCCTCGCATCCAACGGTATTGTTTACGCTTTTAAAGAAAGCGACGGCGTCGGGCAGGGGATTTGCATTTTGCTCCTCATCATCTCCATCGCGGTCTGGTATATTATGCTCGAAAAAGCCGGAAATCTGATCTCCGCCATGAAGAAAAGCCAGGCGTTCCTGCGCGCCTTCCGCGAAAAACGCAATCCGCTCGGGCTGAAGGAGAAAGCCGCCGAATCCAACTCGCCCGCCGCGGCGGTCTACCTCGCCGCGTGCGAACGCATCGAGTCGTTCCACCTGGAACAGCCCGGCGGCGGACGCCGCGCGATGAGCGATGACGAGCTGGAAGTGATGCGTTCCGCGATGAACCAGGCGGTCGAGGATCAGCTCGTGATCCTGCAGAGCCGGACCATGGTCCTCGCGACCGCGGTCAGCGGCAGCCCGTTCCTCGGCCTGTTCGGCACGGTCTGGGGCATCACGGTCGCGTTCACGAAGCTCGCGCAGGCGGGCAAGGCGGATGTCCAGACGCTCGCGCCCGGCGTTTCCGGCGCGCTGCTCACCACCGTGATCGCGCTGTTCGTGGCGCTGCCGTCCATGGTCGGCCTGAACATCATCTCCTCCAAGATCAAGGACATCACGGTCCACCTCGATTCCTTCGTCGACGAGGTCTACGCCAAGTTCAAGATCGAACAGCTCGACTCCTACCGCGCCGCCGGGGAGCAGGAATAAGGGAGCGCCAGCCATGCCGCAGAAACGCAGATCGCTGCAAGTCCCGATTTACGATCAGATCAACCTCACGAACCTGATCGACACGCTCTTTTTCCTCCTGATCATCTTCATGATCACCGCGCCCCTGCTGGAGTATTCCGTCGACGTCACTCCGCCGGAGATGAACGCCGACCCCATCAAGCCGGATTCCGACTCCAAGATCATCAACGTGAAGGCCGACGGCTCCATCGTCTACGACCGGCAGACCGTCAGCGAGGCGGAACTTCAGATCATTCTGTCCCGGATCGAACAGCAGACCGGACGCGACACCGCGATCTTTCTGCGCGGCGACCGTGACCTCAGATACGGCGTCGTGATGAACGTGATGAAGCTCATCCGCGCGGCCGGATTCCGGAACGTCAACCTTGTCATGCAGGAGGAGGCGCAATAATGGGCGGGCAATTCAACGGCAAAGATCCTTATTTCAACCCGAAACGGGCGCGGGCGATCCTCACCGGCGTGCTCCTGATGCACGTCGGCCTCCTCGCCGTCCCGCTCATCTATTCCTCGCTCACGGACTTCTTCGAGCCGCCGCTCATCGTGATGAAGGTCGGACTCGCCGATCTGCCCCTCGGGGATTCCCCGGACGCCGGAGCGGTCGCCGACGTGCCCGAGCCCAAAACGTCCGAGCCGGAGCCTGTGCTGGATCTTCCTCCCGATCCGCAGAAGGTCGACGACCTGCCGCCGGATATTCCGCCTCCGACGCCGAAGGTCGAGAATCCGCCGCCGAAACCGAAGACCGACACGAAAAAGCCTGTCGAGGAGCCGCCGCCGAAACCGAAGACCGACACGAAAACGAACGTCAAGCCTCCGAAGAACGATCCGCCGAAGACGCAGACGAAACAGGATCCTCCGAAGTCGAATCTGCTGAAGCCGGAAGACATCATCAAGCCCAAAAACACCACCAAGACGCAGGCTCAGATCGAAGCCGAACGCAGGGCGCGCGAGGCCGCCGAGGCGAGAGCGAAAGCTGACGCCAGGGCGCGTCAGGACCTCATCGCCGACATCCGCGCCGCCGCCGGTGAACAGGGCCGTTTCGGCACCACGAACCCCGGACAGCAGGGCATTCTCGCGACCAAGGAGATGCGCGCCTACTACGAAACGCTGAATGCGTACATCCGCCCGAAATGGAACGCCGTTTCCCCGTCCAGCGTCGAGCTCAGCGGAAAGGTCGCCAACTGGCCGACCATCCACCTCACGATCGCGAAGGACGGCCGCATCACGAAAGCCGTTGTCGTCAGCAAGTCCGGCAACAAGGCGATCGACGCCGCGGTCGAGGTCCTGCTCAAGGACCTGAAGGTCGCCCCGGTCCCGCCTCAGGCCGCAACGATCCCCGTCACGCTCGAAATCCGCTGACCGGACCTCATTTCCCAAATACGAAAAAACTCCGCATGGCATGAAACCGTGCGGAGTTTTATGTCGTCAGTGTTTTGTGCGGAGGATCAGGCGCGGCCGAGCGTGACTTCCAGCTCGACGCTGTCCGATTCCACCGGGGCGTCCGGCTTGCGGATCCTGAGCGTGATCCGGTCGAGGAGCGGGAACTCCGCCAGCAGCTTTTCCGCGCACGCGTACGCGAGGCGTTCGAGCAGACGGAACGACGTTCCGGCGGCGTAGTCCTTCACGCAGCGTTCGACCGCGGTGTAGTCGACGGCGTCGTTGAGGTCGTCGGTCCGTCCGGCGCGCGAGAAATCCCCGTACAGTTCGAGGTCGAAGAAAAGGGCCTGCGGCGCGGTGCGTTCTTCGGGGAGCGTCCCGATCACGCAGCCGACGGGCAGACCTTTCAGGATGATCTTGTCCATTCGGAGGGAAGACGGTTATTTCGTCCCGTCTTTCTTCGTGATGTCCTCGTACTGCTGCTTCGCGGCTTCCTCGCGGAGCTGGATTTCGCGGGCGCGCGTCTCGGCCTTTTCCTTGTTTTCGGCGGCTTCGCGGGCGCGGTCCTCGGCGCTTTCGGCGATGATCTGTTTTTCACGCTCGAAGGAGAGGCGGTCCACTTCGCTTTCGCCGCGGATGAGGCGGGCGATGCTGGTGGCGAGGATGACCGCGGGCAGTTCGCTCTCGCGGATGGAGGTGATGGGCACGGCCAGCGGATCGTATTTCTTGCCGGTCTTGTCATACACGTTCACGGTGACGTCCTTCTCTTCCTTGTTTTTATCCTTTCCCGGATTGATGGAGAGGAACACCAGGAAGTCACCCTTGGCGCTGGCGAGGATGTCCTTGATCTCGGTTTCCGTGAGGTTGGTGCCGAGCTTGTGCTTGAGGCGGAAATCCTTCATGGTCTTTTCCACGGTGTCCGCGTTGCACAGCGCGATCTGGGAGTGCGTGACGAGCTCGGACTTCAGGTATTCGATCAGGAGCGATGTCGTGCGGTTGTCCTGCTGGTCGGAGGACACGGGGCGGGAGAGGTCGTCGAAAACGAGCACGGAATAGGGTTTGCCCGCGAATGCCGTGAGGGAGACGAGCATGGCGGCGGCGATGACTGCGATATGCTTGAACATGCTGGATTCCTTTCAGTCCGGATGATTTGCGTCTGCCGGAAACAGACAGTTTGGATGCCGTAATCATAATAATCTATCACGCAAAAACACAACTTTCAAGCCGTTCCGCGTTTTTTTCCGCTGTTTTTTCGTCCTTTTGCGCGTTTTTTTCCGTTTTCCGTTTGGAATCGCCTTCTTTCCGTGCTATAGTTTTACGTTGCATTCTTCCTGTAACCCTCCCCACAACCTCCAAGGATTCCGCCATGTTCAGACAGCATGCCGCTTTCTCGTCCGAAGTCCGCACCGCCATGCGCGGCGGCGACGGCTCCGTTACCATCGAACACATCTGGAAGCCGGGCTCTGAAATGGGCTCCCCGGCACGCATGTTCTCCCGCCTGGTCCTCCAGCCCGGATGCTCCATCGGGTGGCACGTCCACGAAAACGAGGAGGAGATCTTCTACATCCTCGCGGGCCAGGCGCGCATCGACGACAACGGCACCGAGGTCGTCGCGTCTGCCGGGGACTCCGTCATCACGCGGTCCGGCGAGGGGCACTCCGTGGCCTGCGAAGGCACCGATACGCTCGAAATCCTGGCATGCATCGTCCGCTATGTCAACGAATGACCCTTCCGGCATGACGAACGTCGCGATCATCGGCTTCGGCCTCCTCGGCGCGTCCTTCGGGCTCGCGCTCGACAGCGTGCCCGGCATCCGCCGTCTCTGCTGCACGCGCAGCGCCGCCGCCCGCGAATGGGCGATCGAATCGCACGCGGCGGACTTCGCCTCGGCCGATCCCGCCGAGGTCATCCCCCAGGCCGACGTCACGTTCCTGTCGCTCCCGCTCCCCGTCATCGTCCGGTACCTCACCGACTACGCGCACCTCTGGCGACCGGGCGCCGTCGTGACGGACATGGGCAGCGTGAAGGGCGCGATCCTGAACGTCGCGGAGCGCACCGTGGTGCCGCGCGGCGTCGTGTTCGTCGGCGGGCACCCGATGGCCGGTACCGAATATTCCGGGCACGTCCACGCGTTCCCCACGATGTTCCGCGGCGCGGACGTCTTCCTCTGCCCCTCCTCGAACGCCACAGACGCGGACGTCGAGACCGTCGCCGGGTTCTGGCGCGCGGTGAAGACGAACGTGATCCGCATCGACCCGAAGGAGCACGACGACCTCGTGGCGCACACCAGCCATGTCCAGCACATCGTGGCTTCCGCGCTCGCGCTCACCATCCTCGGCAGCGAGGACCCGCGCGAAAAGATGCTCCGCGACGCCGGCTGCGCGGGCGGGTTCCGCGACACCAGCCGAATCGCGTCCAGCAACCCGGTCATGTGGCGCGAGATCATCGAGTTCAATACGCCCGCCATCCTGACCGCGCTCGACAACTTCCAGAAGAAGCTCGACGTCCTGCGCGGCGAGATCGCCTCCGGCGACTACGATGCCTTCCAGCGCGAATTCGCCCGCGGGAAGGAACTCCGCGACGCCTGGCTCGTGAAGCACATGCGGAACAAATAAACCGCCTGCATCAAACTCAAAAACATCGGGCGCGCCTCCGGTTTCAGAGACGCGCCCGTTCTTTTTACCTTTGTTCTGAGATGCGGTTTTACTTCGCCGCGAGCTTGTCCGCGAACTTCACGATGCCGTCCGCGTAGCGCCCGATGGAATCCAGCTCCACGTACTCGCCCGCGGAATGTTCGTTGCCGCCGCGCACGCCAAGCACGGGGACGGGGATCCCGAGCCTGCTCCAGTGACGCGAATCGGTCGCGCCGCAAATCCGCGCCAGCGGGATCTCCTGTCCGCCCTTGACCTCGTCGGAGAGCACGCGCTGGAGCAGGAGGAACACCGGATCGTCCTTGTCGAACGTCACGGGCGGGATGTCTTCGCCGAGCGTGATCTCGCAGCCGGTGGTCTCCGCCAGGTCGCGCAGGATGATCTCGCGCGACGCCGCGTCCACGAGGCGGAAATTGATGGTCATGGTCGCTTCGCCGGGGATCTGGTTCGGCGCGGTCCCGGCGGACATCATGCACGCGGACATGCTGTTCCGCCAGTCGGTGTCCGAAGTCGGGTTCTGCCATTTCGCGCGGAACTTCGCGTACCCGGCCATGAGCTTGTCGATCGGGTTTTCGCATTTCCACGGGTACGCCGCGTGGCCGTCGCGCCCCTTCGCGGTCAGGTGAACGATCAGGATGCCCTTCTGTTCGTAGATGATGGTCGGATCGTCGCCGGAATCCAGGATCAGGACGGCGTGTTTCGCGGTGTAGCCGAGGTCGACCATGTGCTTCGTGGTCCTGCCGCCGGTCTCCTCGTCGGCGGAGAACACCGCCGCGACGTGTACGTTCGACTTCAGCAGGATTTCGGTCAGGCAGACCGCGTTGCCGAGGCAGTCGCACGCTCCGCGTCCGTACAGGATGCCGTCGCGGATCACCGGCTCGAACTGTTCCTCCAGCGCCGGGACCACGTCCATGTGCGAGTTCAGGATGATCTCCGGGGTGCCGGATTCGCGGTTCGAAGCGTACAGGATTTTGCGCCCGGCGAACTCCTCCGTGCGGCAGAATACGCCGCGCGATGCGAGGTAGTCGCGCATGACGGCGGTCGCGGCGTTGACGCGTTCCGGGTCGGTCGTGACGGGGCGGGTGCGGATGAGGGTTTCGAGCAGGGCGACGGTATCGTTCATGAGATAAGAAACTCCTTTTTCAAGTTCAATTGTGATAAGGTTTGTTACGGTTCCGGGGCGGTCAGGACGACTTCGTTCCATTTCTTCAGCGGGATAGTGAACGACGTGCCTTCCTGCCCGTTCCACACCATCGGCGTGCGCGTGCGGAGCTTCATTTCGCCGTCGTGCCGGACCTTGAATTCGATTTTGACGAGGCGGCCGTCCTTCCACTCCGCCGAAACCAAGTCGCCGCCGTGGACGCGAAGACCGTGGAACGAGCCGTTTGGCCAGTCGGGGAGCTCGACCGGGAGCACGAAGACGCCGCCGGAATCGTTCTGCACGAGCATTTCGCAGATCGCGCCGACGATCCCGAGGTTGCCGTCGATCTGGAACGGCGGATGCGTGGTGAAGAGGTTTTCGAGCGTGTTGTAGCGCAGCAGGCTGTTGACCATTTCGGCGGCTTTCTCTCCGTTGCCGAGCCGCGCCCACAATGCGGCGCGCCAGGGCCAGGTCCACGACCGCCGCGCGTCTCCGGTCAGGGCGCGCCCCTCCAGCGCGACACGGGCGGCTTTGAAAAGTTCCGGCGTCTTCACGGCGTCAATGGAGCTGCCGGGGTAGACGGCGAAGAGGTGCGAGGTGTGGCGGTGGTCGTCGCCCTTCCTGTCGCGGTCGGTCTCCCATTCCTGAAGCTGGCCCCAGGAGCCGATCTTGTTCCCGAGCAGGTTCTTGCGGATTTCTGCGGCGCGTTTCGTGTCGTCGTTGTCGATCTCGAGCTCGCGGGCGATGTCCAGGTACTGGTCGAAGAATTCCGCCACGATCTGCTGGTCGTGCGTCACGCCGTCCTCGGTCGGGCCGTGTTCGGGCGACCAGCCCTGCGGGACCACATACGTGCCGTCGGCGCGCTTCTTCAGGCGCTTGAACCAGAATTTCGCGACGCCCTCATAGAATGGCCATGCCTTCTGTTCCAGGAATTTCCGGTCCGCGCCGTACTGCCAGTGCCGGTAGAAATGCTGTGCGATCCACGCCGCGCTCGGCCAGTTCCAGCGCCAGCCGCCCGCGCCGTAGCTGTTCATGCTGGTGCGGAACGTGAATCCGCTGTCCTCGCCCAGGACAGTCTCGGTGTCTTTCGCCGCGATATGCATCGCGGCCAGCATGAAGTCGAACAGCGGCTCGTGGCATTCGGCGAGCCCGGCGGGCTCCGCGCCCCAGTAGTTCATCTGGATGTTGATATTCGTGTGGTAGTCGCTGTGCCAGGCGGGCGAATTGCTGTTGTTCCAGATGCCCTGCAGGTTCGCGGGGAGCGTGCCGGGCGCGCTGGACGAGAGCAGCAGATAGCGTCCGTACTGGAACATCAGCGCGACCAGTCCGGGGTCGGATTTCCCCTCGCGGCAGCGTTTCACGCGCTGAGCAAGCGTAAGCTTCTCCAGCTCCGGGTCGCCGCCGAGGTCGAGCGCCACATTGTTGATGTAAAAACTGAAATTGATGCTGTTGCGTCGTTTGAGCTCGGCATAGCCCATCTTCGCGGCGTCGGCGATGCGTTTGTCCGGCAGGGCGAGCTTCGCCGTCTTTTCTTCCCGGGTGAACTCCACCAGTTTCGGATTGTAGTCGGATTCCGCGGCGAACAGGACCGTGATTTCGCGGCAGTCCCTGAACTCCACGCCGTCCTCCGCCGTGCGGAGCCAGCCGTCCGCGACGACCCGCGCCCGGACCTCGTAGTTCAGGGCGTTCTCCTCCTCGAACCTGCGGCCGGGGTAGCGGTCCGGCACGTCCGTCTTCCTGAACTCTTCCGGGATGATCCCGGAGAAGGCGAAGCCGTCCGCGTAGTATTTCGTGGTACGGGTGGAAAGGATGGCGCTGTCGCCGGGCGCATCGTAGACGATGCCTTCAATCACGGTGATCCCCTCTCGGGCGTCGCGGTACTCCACGCGGCCGGAGACGGGCGATTCGGAGGAGACGTGGTAGACGACCGCCTGGCCGGCGGCGCTGGCGAATGCCGTGCGGGTCTGTTTGCCGCCTTTCGCCTCGAATTCGACCGTGTGGAAGCCTTGGCCGATGTCAAGCACGCGGCTGTAGTCCTTCACCTCGGATTCGTCGATGCCGTCGAACTTCACCTTCAGCGTGCCGAGCGGCAGGTAGCAGCCCATTTCCGCATAGTTCGCGTCGGGATTGGGGTTTTTCGGCGGATTGCCGTCGCCGCTCCACAGCGAATCCAGGTTCAGCTGAAGTTCGTCCTCCGCGATTCCGCCGTTGAGCATCGCCCCGAGCGAACCGTTGCCGATGGGGAAATACTGCGACTCCCAGTCCTTTGCAGGCGCATCCTGCCGGAGCAGAAGGTCTTTCTTCTGTCTGTTCGGGCGGTAGATCAGGTCACTCGCGACAAGCGAGAATGCGGCGAGGAATGCGAGCGCGGCGAGCAGTGTTTTTTTCATGGTCGGGAATCCTTTTTCAGGAGGTGGATATCTCTTTTTCTCTAGAATATACTATTCGCGATTGCAAAAGTCAAGAGCCTCGGTTTTTTTATCAGGATATTAACGTTACGCCGAAACGAAAAACGCGCCCGGGGCGGAAACTCCGGACGCGCTGAAGTTCATTCGAACTGACCGAAAACGGCTTATTCGTCCTCGTCGGAATCGTCGTGGAACTTGCTGATGATGTCGTTCATGACGTTCGGCGGAACGGTCTCGTAGCGCGCGAAATCGACTTCGTAGGAGCCCTGGCCCTGGGTCATGGAACGGAGCTCGGTGGCGAACTTCTGGATTTCGGCTTCGGGGACTTCGGCTTCGAGGACCTGGAGACCGTCCTTCATGCTCATGCCGAGGATGCGGCCGCGCTTGTGGTTGAGCGCGCCGTTGACGTCGCCGGTGAAGGCGTCGGGGATCATGACCTTGATGTCCATGATGGGCTCGAGCAGGGCGGGGCGGGACTTCGCCATGGCGTCCTTGAAGGCGCGGCGGGTGGCGATCTTGAACGCCATTTCGGAGGAGTCGACTTCGTGGTACTTGCCGTCGAACACGGTCACGCGCATGTTTTCGACCACGCAGCCGGCGAGCGGGCCGCGTTCCATGGCCTCGTGGATGCCCTTTTCGACCGCGGGGATGAAGTTCTTCGGGATGGCGCCGCCGACGATGGCGTTGACGAATTCATAGCCGCCCTCGAAGGGCTCCATGCGGAGATGCACTTCGGCAAACTGGCCGTGACCGCCGGATTGCTTTTTGTGGCGGTAGGCGGCCTCGCCGCGGCCCTGAATGGTTTCGCGGTAGGCGATCTTCGGGAGCTCGAGGCGGACGTCGACCTTGGCGGTCGCCTTGAGGTTCTTGATGGCGATGTTGATGTGCTGTTCGCCCATGCCCTTGAGCAGGGATTCGTGGGTCTCGTCGTTGCGCTCGATGTAGAGGGTCGGGTCGCATTCGGAGAGGCGCTGGAGACCCTGGATGATCTTGTCTTCGTCGCCGCTCTTGGTGGCGTAAAGGGCGAAGGAGATGACGGGCTTCGGATAGACCTGGCGCGGCATGGCGTGGTTGTCCTTGGTCGCGCCGAGGGTGTCGCCGGTGGTGGTGCCTTTGAGTTTGGCGACGCCGACGATGCAGCCGGGGCAGACTTCCTCGACCGGGATCTGGTTCTTGCCCTGGAGCAGGACGAGCTGGCCGACGCGTTCCTTGGTGCCCTTGCTGAGGTTCAGCATATCGGTGTTGCACCCGATCTTGCCGGTGAGTACGCGGAGGTAGGCCATCTGACCGATGAAGGGGTCGAGGGCGCTCTTGAAGACGTATGCGGCCGCGGGGCCGTCTTCGGAGGGGACGATCTCGGTGCCGTCTTCGGCCTTGCGGACGCGTTCGAGCGGGTTCGGCATGAGGGAGACGACGCCGTCCATGAGTTCGGCGACGCCGAGGTCCTTGGCGGTGGATCCGGCGAACACGGGGACGAGGCTGCCGGAGAAGATGGCCTTGTGGAGGCCCTTGGCGATCTCTTCGCCGGTGAGCTCTTCGCCTTCGAGGTAGCGTTCCATGAGCGCTTCATCGGATTCCGCGGCGGCGTCCTTCAGCATCGTGCGGTATTCTTCCACGGTGTCCTTCATGTCGGCCGGGATCTCGCTGTCCGGGGTGTCCAGCACACTGATGACCTTGGAGAAGTTGCCTTCCTTGCCGACGGGGAGGGTCATCGGGACGCAGACGGTCTTGCCGTAGGCTTCCTGAAGGTGTTCCAGCACGGTGTCGAAGCTGGCGCGCTCGCGATCGAGGCGGTTCACGAAGACCATGCGCGGGAGGAGGAAGTCGCGGGCGAAGGACCAGGCGCGGGTGGTGCCGATCTGGATGCCGTCGACGGCGTCGAGGACGATGACGGCGAAGCCGCAGGAACGGAACGAGGAGATGACCTCGCCGACGAACTCGCCGTAGCCGGGAGTGTCGGTCAGGAAGAGCTTGTGGTCCTTCCAGTCGCAGTGCATGAACGAGGCGTAGATGCTGGAACGCTTGTCCTGCTCGTCGGGGGTGAAGTCGGAAACGCTGGTCTTGGCGTCGACGGAGCCGAGACGGTCGACTGCGCCGGCCTTGAACAGCATGAGGTCGCAAAGCGTGGTTTTGCCGCAGCCGTTGTGACCGGCGACGACGAAGTTGCGGATCTGCGCGGAATTGGTGATCTTCATTTGGTTGTCTGCTCCTTTATGTGAGTTTGAATTGTTTTCGAATGCAACGGCCGCAAGCTCGAAACGCGCCTGGTTCCGCAGGGACAAAATGCCCGTGCGACGCCCCTTTCAGAATGCGGCTGTATTTTTTCATCCTCTAATAATAGCACGTCTTTCCGATTATGTCAAACCGGGTTTGACACAAAATGATACTTTTCTTTTGTGTTTTTGACGGTTTTGACCGTTTTGCGGGACCGGGGGCCGCTGCACGGCGGCTTTTTGCGGCGGTCACAGCAGCTCGTCGTCCTTCACGACGTTCGGCACCTGGAAATCGCTCAGCTCGACGAACTCGTTCCTGCCGTAGTTCAGCACGGCGCGGACCAGCGACGGGATCGGCAGCGTGGTGATGATCGACAGGATGATGATGGCGTTGAAGAACCGGTCGTCGAGGATGCCGGTGTCCTTGCCGATTGCGGCCGCGGCGAGCGTGGCGGAGAGCTGCGGCACGGTCATGAGCCCGGCGGCGAGGCTCGCCTTGTTGCTGTAGCCGGAAAGCTTCATGGCGGTGAATCCGCTGCCGACCTTGCTGCCGATGAGCCCCGCCACGGTCAGCAGCACGATCACGATGTTGCCCATTTGGAAAAACGCGCTGAAATCGGTCTTCATGCCGATGGAGATGAACAGGAACGGGATCAGGAAGCCGTAGCCGATGCTCTCGAACCGCTTGAACAGCAGCTGGTCGCGTTCACGCACCACGCGCGCCAGCCCGAGGCCCGCGATGAACGCGCCGACCACCAGGTTGATGCCGAAGAGCTCGCCGACGATGACCGTGACCAGGATCATGAGCAAGAGGAGCGTGATCACGATGTCGTCGCTGAGCTTGAAGTGCGACAGCACCCAGCGTCCGAAGCAGTTCGTGATGAAGATCATCGCGCCGAGGTACACCAGCACGATCAGCAGGAAGACCGGCAGGAAGCTGTTTCCGAGCAGGTGCGTGTCCATGTGGTCGAAGATCGACAGCGTGCCGCGTCCGACCATGTGCGAGATGTTCTGCGACTGCCGGAAGAGCTGCACGCTGACCGCCAGCAGGATGATCGAGGCGATGTCCGTGATGACCGTGGAGATCAGGACCGCCGCGCCGAACCGCGTGTGCGAGAGCTTCAGCTCGCGGATGACCGGGAACACGATGCCGACCGAGTGCGAGGCGAAAAGCGAGGCGTACAGCACCTTGCCGGCGAGCTCGTCCGGGCAGAAATGCTGGTAGATCCAGTAGCCCGCCACGGCGGGGATGAAGAACGTCAGGACGCTCAGCATGACCACCGCCTTGCGCGCGGACCGGATCAGCCGGAAATCCGCCTCCATCCCGGCGAGCGCCATCAGGAACATCAGCCCGAGCGAGCCGAGCGAGTCCACGAATGTCTTGAACTGCGCGGCCGTGTTCGCCGCCGTCTGCGCCTCCTCGCCCGGCGTACCGAGGAAACTCAGCCATTTGGAGAGCACCGCCACCAGGTCGAATCCGAGCAGGCCGTTCGATCCGATGAGCATGCCGACCACCAACAGCGCGATCACGTTCGGGATATGGTATTTGCGGAGCAGAAACGGGAATATCGCCATCAGGGCGGTCAGCGCGATGAAGAGGATCAGAAAAGAGGAGTCGTTCATGGTATTCCGGCGTTTCGGTTGGTTCGGGCGGAGGAAGAAAACGGTGCTGCATTTTCCGCGCTGTCCCGTACTATACCATCAACCGGAGCATTTTTCAAGACGGCATGCCGGAAAACCCGGAAAAAAGACGAACGCGTTCCGTTCCCCGCCGGAGAATGCCCCGGACTTTTGCGGACTTGTTCGGTTTTCCGGTTGAAAAACGTTGAAACCGCCTGTATATTAATATTTACCCTTTTACGAAAGCAAGACGGGGGGCTTTTTTTTATGGCGAAAGACCTGACGAGGGGGAATCCCCTGAAAATCATTCTGCTCTTTTCGATCCCGCTGGCGATCGGAAACGCCTGCAACCAGCTGTACAGCATGGTCGACTCCATGGTCGTGGGGCGCTGGTGCGGTCCGGAAAAACTCGCCGCGGTCGGCAATGCCGGCATCTTCATGCTGCTCGGGTTCTTCTGGGGGCTTCCCGCCGGGCTCACGATCATCACGGGGCAGCGGTTCGGCGCGAAGGACGCGTCGGGCGTGCGGCGGTCGTTCTGCGCGGCGGTTGTGCTGTGTTCCGCGCTGGTGGCGGCGGTCACGCTGGTGTTTTTCGCGTTTCTAGAGCCGATCCTGGAGGCGATGAACACGCCGTCCGAGATCAAGGCGGACTCCCTGAAGTACCTGCGGATCATCGTGGCGGGCACGCCGTGCATGACGTTCTACCTGCTGATGTCGTTTCTGATGCGCTCGCTGGGCGACAGCAAACGTCCGCTGTACGTGATCGTGTTTTCTTCGTTCCTGAACGCCGGACTCGACCTGATCCTGGTCTGCAAATGCGATCTGGGCGTGGCGGGCGCGGCGTACGCGACGATCGTGTCGCAGTTCATCTCCGGCGTGATCTGCCTCTGGATCATCCTGAAGAGATTCCCGGAGCTCCTGCCCGCGGGACGCTCCGACTGGCGCGTCGACTGGCGGTTCTATTGGGAACATCTGCGCGTAGCGGTGCCGATGTCGCTTCAGTTCTCCGTGACCGGGCTCGGCTGCGTGATCCTGCAAAGCGCGTTCAATCAGTTCGGACCCGGCACGGTGGCGGCGACGACCGCCGCGGGCCGTCTCGAGGGCCTGATCTGCATCCCGTTCTTCGCGATCGGCACGACGCTGGCGGCGTACACGGCGCAGAACAGCGGCGCGAACAACTACCGGCGCATCCTGGTCGGCGTGCGCAGCGGATGGCTGATCACGGCGGTCATCTCCGTGCTCGGGACCGTGCTGATGATGGTACTCAGCAAACAGCTGCTGCGGATGTTCCTGGACGTGGAGGCGTCGCCGGAGATCCTGAAGGCGGGGCGCCAGTACATCTTCACGGTCGCGCCCGCGTACATCTCGCTCGGCATGATCCTGATCTTCCGCAACACGCTCCAAGGCATGGGGTGTTCGCTGGTGCCGCTGCTCGGCGGAGCCATGGAGACGCTCAGCCGCATCTTCACGGCGCTTTACCTGGCGGAATGGTTCGGCTACACGGGGGCGTGCTTCGCCTCCGGCATCACCTGGACGATCACAGGCGTGATGCTGCTGGTCTATTACATGTACGAGATCCGCGCCCGTCTGAGGGGGAAACGCACCGGCGTCGGCGCGAAGCATCCCGTCGGGCTGGGGCGGTCCTGCAAGTGCGCGAAGAGTTCGCGCCCGACGTGACGGACGATTTTTGAGTTTTGGAAAATGATTCAGCGGCGGATGCGCGTGAAGAGTTCCGCGCCGCCGGGCACCGGCTCGCGTTTGAGCGCGCCGCGTTTCACCAGCGCATCCAGCGATGCCGCCATGTCATTTACCCAGAGGTTGGCGGCCTGCGGCAGGTAATCAGGATTGCGGTCCGGCGGCCGGATATACAGACAGGCGAATCCGCCGTCGTCGAGCAGTTTCAGCAGACCGTCCGCGTCCGGGATCGTTCCGCCCGGGAAATATTTGTCCAGGAAAAACGGCGTCCCGATCTCGCATCCGCGCGGGAAATACAGCGTGCGTTCCTCCAGGACCAGCAGGCATTTTCCGCCGTCGGCGAGGCGGTCGCGCAGGATGTCCACGGCGGGCAGCATGCTGTCCCCGGTGCGCCCGTACAGTACGTCGCGCCGTCCGTCGCCGCCCGAAGCCGTCGCGCGCAGATTCGCGCCGTAGCTGGAGACCACGGCAGGCGGGAAGGAGAACAGCGAGAACGCCACGGCGGCCCACAGGACGATCCGTCCGGCGCGTCCGCGGATGATCGGGAACGTATCGCGCATAATCAGCGCAAGGAACGCCAGCGCGGGGATCAGGAACCGCGCCTGCGGAGAGGTCATCATCCAAGATCCGACAAGGAACGCCAGCGGCAGGAGTGCCGCGCAAATGCGTTTCGGGCGGCGCCAGAGCGCGGCGAGGACCAGGAACGCCCAGAGGAGCGTCTGGAGGCCGTACACGCCGTCAAACATCCTGGAAAGCGCGGGAAACGTCAGTCCCGGCAGAAACAGGATGATCGTCACGACGGAGAACCCGGAAAATTTAGCCGTGCCGAGCAAATGATGGTAGGTCGACGTCATCGCCTCCGGCGTGCCGAAGATGCCGGCGAGGTACGGATAACACGGATTGCCCGTCGCGATCCACGGCCGCTGGTAGAACAGCAAGGCGAAGAGCGCCCCCGCGAGTGCGAAGACGAGCGTGAACCGGACACGCCCGGAGCGTTTCCGCAGCAAAACGTACAGCAGCAGCGCGGCTCCGGCGAATCCTCCGGTCAGTTTGATCGCCGCCATCGCGCCCGCCAGAATCCCGCACGCGGCCGCAAAGCCGGGCGAATTGATTCTTTTTTCCGGCGCTTTCAGCGCGGCGTCCGCGAGCAGGAGTCCGGCGGCCAGGAGCGAGCCCATCAGAGGTTCGACGTAGCCGGAGATCAGCACGTGGACCGTCAGCGGCGCGATCAGGAACGATCCGGCGAAGACGCACGCCGCGGTCAGGTTGCGCCGGATGCCGCCGCACGCCAGAAGCGTCAGCGAGGCGAAGAAGCACGCGGCTCCGCCGTACAGCAGGAACTTGACCGCCGCGAGTCCGCCGAACTTCATCATCGGCACGTACAGAAATTGCGGCAGCATCGGGAATCCGGAATACGGCAGATCCCGGTACAGCAGGACGCGTCCGTCGGCGAGCCAGCGACGAGGCACGGCAAGCTGGTACACGCATTCGTCCCAGCTCGCGGGGTACTGGAACGCGCCGATGGAAAGGAAGATCAGCGGGACCAGGACGATCAGGATTGCGAACGGCATCCGCTTTCCGATGGAAAACGAAGGAAAAATCTCTTTCCTGAAGCGGATCAGGCATCCGGTCCCGGCGAGGACGGGAAACAGGCAGACCACGCACGGGAGCGTACCCGTGCCGAGGCTCATCAGGACGGCGGCGCAGAAGAACGCGCAGACGGCGAATCCGGCGGCGAGGGTGACCAGGAGGAGCGTCAGGCCGCGCATCATGCCGCGTCCGAGGCCGCAGACGCGCAGGAAGCCGTATCCGGCGCCCGCGAATCCCGCCGCGAAGGCGAGCGCCGCGAACATGGCGGGGAGGATCCCGCCGCACAGATGCGCCAGATATCCGGTCATTCAGCCGCCCCGAGGGAAACGGGCGTCACCAGACTTCGCCCTTGGATTCGTAGTATTCGGCGACGTGCGGGACCACGGGCTTGATCAGTTTCTTGATCGCCTTCGCGTATTCGCGGATCTCCCACTGGGCGTGGTCACTGTCGCGCAGCTCCAGGAAGTGGATCAGGTTGCTCAGGTCGACCGTGCCCCAGAACGTGACCATCATGTTCTGCGAGAGCACGCCGCGCGCCTGTTCACGGCAGACGCCCGCGTCGAGCAGCGCCTGATATGCCTTCAGGGACTGTTCGTTCTGGGCGCGGATGAGGTCGCGGAGCGCGGCGTCGTCGAAGTCCTCGCAGGCGACGGACGCCTGGCGGTTGTTCTCGGCCTGCTTGCGGAGTTTCGGCGGCACGTAGAACTCCATGTCGATCTCGGTGTAGCGGCGCGATATCTCGTTGTACGACCAGGTGCGATGACGGTGCCACTGGCCGCGCACGAAGAGCGGACAATGCACGCTGAACGTGAAGACGATGTGCTCCAGCGGGCTGGTGTGACGGTTTTCGATGAGGTAGTGGAGCAGCGCCACGTCGCGCTCGTCCATCTCCTGCCGGATCTTGCCGAACGAAACGCGCGCGGCGTTCACGATCGTGGTTTCGGTGCCGAGCGTGTCGATGAGGCCCACCCAGCCTTGTCCGTCGAGTACCTTCACATGATTTTCCGGGGGCACGTTCACGTGTGTCAGAGCCATTTCAGTCGTTCCTTCCGCTTGAAAACAGATTGAATAAAAAAGTCCGCATCAATATACAGTCTTTCCGGCGTAAAATCAAGCCGTTTTCCGGCTTTCTTTTATTGAAAAAACGGAAAAGTTTATTTGGGCACGCGGTCTGCCCATTTTTGTGCGCGAGCGCAAGCCGCGCACTGGCGCAGTTGAGGCACTGCCTCAAAAAACGGACCCGGGTTGAAAAGCCCGGGTCCGTCTGATGGTCTTGATGCGGTTCAGTCTGCCTGAAAAAGCTCAGTGCATCCTGAATGCGGATGGTGTTCAGCGGCCGCCGCCGGGACGCTGGCCTCCGCCGAAGCCGCCGCCCATGCCACCGCCGGGACGCTGGCCTCCGCCGAAGCCGCCGCCCATGCCACCGCCGGGACGCTGGCCTCCGCCGAAACCGCCGCCCATGCCTCCGCCCTGACGACCGCCGCCGCGACCGCCCTGACGGTTTCCGCCAGCGTTGTCGCCTGCGGCCTGTGCGATCTTGCGGAGTTCGGTCGGGATGTCGATCTGCTGCGGGCATCTTCTGACACAGCGGCGGCATCCGATGCAGGCGCTCGCCTTGACCTGAAGCTTGTTGTAGGCTTCCTTGAACGCGGCCTCGTCCTTCTTCTCGCAGAAGTCGTTCCATGCAGTGAATACCGCCGGGATCTCGATCTTGACAGGGCATTCATTGACGCAGTATCTGCAGGTCGTGCAGGGGACGCGGCTCTTGGAGACGCCCAGATACACGTCGCGGGCCTCGGCCAGCACTTTGCGCTCGTCGTCGGTCAGCGGCTTGAAATCAGTGAAGGTCTCAATGTTTTCCTTCAGCACGTCCATCGTGGTCATGCCGCTGAGGACCGTGAGCACGTTCGGAAGTGACGCGGCGTAGCGGAATGCCCAGGAAGCCGGTGTGGCCTTCGGATCGGCTTTCTTGAGGACGTCGGCAGCCGCCGGAGTGAGGTTGGCGAGACGGCCGCCCTGGAGCGGTTCCATGATGACGACGGGGATGTCTTTCGAGGTCAGGAACTCGTACATGCGCTTTGCGTTGGTCTGATTGTCCCAGTCGACGAAATTGAGCTGGATCTGAACGAAATCCCATTCATGCGCGTTGACGATGGGCTCAAGCGCCTGCGCGGAATCGTGGAAGGAGAAGCCGAGATGCTTGATGACTCCGGCGTCCTTCTGCTTCTTGAAATAATCGTAAAGCTTGAGATTCTCGTAGTTGCGGAAACTGTTCGCGTTGAACGCATGCATCAGGTAGAAGTCGAAATAATCGGTCTTGCACGCCTCGAGCTGGCCTTTGAACGTGGCCTCCGCCTCGGCCGCGCTGCGGAGCGACCACAGCGGGAGTTTTGTTGCGAGCAGATAGGAGTCGCGTTTGTACTTCTTCATCGCTTCGCCGATGAACTGCTGGCTTTCGCCGTTGTGGTACGGCTGGGCGGTGTCGAAGTAGTTCAGCCCGGCGGCCATGGCCGTGTCGACGAGCTTCTGCGCCTCTTCACGGTCGATCTTGCCGTTCTTGGTCGGCAGGCGCATCAGACCGTAGCCGAGCAGAGGCACGGTGAGGTCGGTCTTCTTGTATTTGCGGCGCGTAACCATCTTGGCCGCGTCCTTCGCGGGCTCGGACGATTTCGCTTCGACCGGAGCGACGCCGGTCTGTGCCGCGAGGCGGGACATCGCGGCGAGTGCGGTGAGCGCGGCGGTCTCTTTGATAAACTCTCTTCGATTCATAGAAAAACCTCAACTGATGTCGGGTTAAAAGTCCGGGAAAAAGACGCGGGGAGAGTTATCCCTTGACGGCGACAGGTTTGCGCTTGACGATGGCTGAGCTGACGATCAGCATGCCGATCCAGACGGCGAGGATGAGCGCGGTCATGGCGCCGCCGACCGTCGCGATCTCGCGCAGGACTTCCGCCGTGTTGCCGTCGCGGACGCCGGTCAGGAACGGGAACTGGAAGATGATCTCGCCGTGCCAGATGTGTTCGAATGCGAGCAGGGCACATCCGCCGAAGGAGAGCTTTTCAAGCCAGCCAAGCTTCGTGGCCCAGCTGATGGTTTCGGAAGATTCCTTGTGCGCGACTGTGCGGCGGGCGACTCCGGCGGCGATTGCGGCGGCGAGAGGGGCGGTGAAACATGCCATGTTGGCCTCCTTGTTCCTTTCGGGGAAACTTTGCCTCATCCATGAGGCGATTGTGAAATAAATTTGTACAGGATCCGGGGCGGAATGCTTCTGCATCCCCGACGGCGGCTTCATGCCACCCCTGATCCTTTATTTTCAATACTATATCATGTGTAAAAAAAAGTCAAGCGGTTTTTTCCATATTTTTTAAAATCTTTGTTTTGAATCAAAAAGGCGGTCCGGAAAAACGGAAATCAAACGCAAAAAAACGGGACCCCGCGATTTGCGAAGTCCCGTAAGGAATCCGAAAGGATTGATTATTTCTTGTGGCAGTCGCCGGAGCAGGCTGCGGCAGAGCTTTCTTTGCGCTTGAAGCAATCGGTCCAGCTGCCGATGCCCTTGGAGGCGATGCCGCTCGGGTTGCTGTCGGACATCTGGGTCTTCTTGGCGACCAGGAGACCGTCCTTGGTCGGGAGGGTCTGCTGCGGCTTGACGTGTCTGGCGTGACCGTCGAGGTAGAGCTCGCCGGCGGTGTTGTGGGAGGTGAGGCGCTTGTAAATGGAGACCTGCTGCTGGATCGGGCTGGCGGAACCGGGGCTGTTGACGTCGGTCTTGCTGAAGCTGGCAGTGCCGAAGTTATTGGACGAGGAGACGTTTTCGCCGATGACGATCAGGTCGGAAGCGGTGAAGACGGCCGTGGTCTTGTTGCCGCTGATGTAACCGAGGTTCGCACCCTTCGTCGAAAGCACGCCGTTGGGGCCGAGCGTATTCGGGAGGTAGGGGTGGATGGCTTCCTGCAGGTTGTTGAGGCTGTAGGATTTCTTGTTGGCCGAAATCGTTTCGCTGGAGCCGTCGGCGTCGCAGAAGAAGGACTTTCTGAACGGGGAATTGTTTCTGTCCTGTCCGAGGGCGTCGATCAGGGCGTATTCCCAGCTGCAGCTGCCGCCCTGCGGATCGGTGAGCGCGGGCATGTAGTCGTTGTAGTTGGTGGCATACATCTGGAACGCCTTGGAGAACTGCCCGAGGTTGCTGATGCAGGTCGCGCTGCTGGCGCTTTCACGTGCACTCTGCAGGGCGGGGAGGAGCATGGACGCCAGAATCGCGATGATGCAGATGACGACCAGCAGCTCAATGAGGGTAAACGCCTGTTTGCAATGTTTCATTTTGAGCTTGCCTTTCGGTTTGTTTTGTTTTGTGTATGTTATGTTTGTATGTTTCGGGATAGAGGCGTATTTCCGCAACGGGAAACAACGCGCATTATATATTATACCGGATTTCCTGAGAAATGCAAATAGCAAATCGCCAAAAAAGCGGAAAAAAATCGTGGTTTTCGGAAAAAAGACGCGGTTGCAATAGGTTTTAAAGAAAAAACCGATGGCCGGCAATCATTTTTTCGGCGTATACGGATCGAACTTGTAACCCTTCTCCTCCTTCATGATGTAGCCGATGCCGGGGAACGGAATATGAGCGCCCAGCACGATGTTGCCTTCCTTGCTCATGGTCTCCAGGAACGACACGCGGGTCTGGTAGGCCTGTTTCTGGTCGGCGTCGAACGAGGCGCAATACTCGGGATGCGCGACCTGAAGATCGACCGCGTGCACCACGTCGCCGACGAAACGGAGCTTGCCCTGGCGGTAGTAGCAGTGGCCGGGGGTGTGCCCGACCGCCTTCACAGCGTACAGACCGGGCACGATGGGTTCGCCGAAGTTCAGGGTCTGGATGCGCCCGTTGTAGGCGTCGCGGAACTGGCGCAGGAGTTCGTCCGGTTTCTGCTTCGCGATGATCGGGCTCCAGTGCTTCCATTCCTCGTAGGACAGGTAGACCTTCGCGTTCGGGAAGACCGCTTTGCCGTCCTTGTCGACGAGCCCGCCGACGTGGTCCGGATGCAGATGGGTGAGCAGGATGTAGTCGACCGCGGTCGGACGGATGTTGATGCTTGCAAGCTTTTTGACGAGCGAGCCATTCGGATCGAAATTGCCCGCGTCAATGAGGTAAGTCTTGAAGTTGTAGCGCATCACGAAGCAGTTGACGGACGACGGGTACTCCTTCTTCAGGTCCTTCTTCTTGAGGGAGGACGTCTTGGTATAGTCGGTGAAGAGCGTGCCCTTCATCGTCGTGGCCTTGTCGCGGATGGCGTACACCTTCACGTCGTTGGCGAACGTGAACTCCTTCACGTCGGCGGAATCCGCCGCGAACGCCGCGGCTCCGGCGCAGAATATGGCGGCGACTGCGGTAAACAATTTCATATCGCACCTCGTGGTTCTGGTCATGCGTGGTAAATCGGAAAACGTTTTTCCAACAATATACTATAAAAAATCGAAAAATCAAACCTTGAAAAAAAAGAAAACGCGTCTAAATTAAAGAAATTTCCGTTTTCCGGCTCATTTCGGACCGTTTTTTCTGTTTTTTCAAGTTTCGGAGCCTTTACCATGTTCTGGATCACTCTGCTTCTTCTCGCCGTCGCATACGCGCCGTGCAGCATCGGGCTGTCGCTGCCCGTCAATAAAAAATACCGCCCGCTCATCGCGCTGGGGCTGTTCTTTTTCGCAATCGCGGTCCAGTTCGTGATCTTCACGGGGATCCTGCCCCGTATTGCGCTTCTGATCGTCGCCTGGGGGTCCGGCGTTCTTGTCTTCTCCACGCCGTTCTTCTTCCTGCGGGACATAGTCCTGCTCGTCATGCACCTCAAAAAACGCCGCATCCCGAACCAGAAATACGGCATCGCGGCCATCCTGATCCTCTCCGGCTTCCTGGCGGCGTGGGGCGAGATCAGCGCGGTGCGTCCGCCGAAGGTCAAACCCGTGGCGATCACGATCCCCGGCCTGCCGGACGCGTTCGACGGATTCCGCATCGTGTACATCACCGACACGCACATCAGCAAAACCAGCCTGCCGAATTACCTCTGGACCGTCGTCTGCCGCGCCAACGCCGTGCATCCCGACCTGATTCTGCTGGGCGGCGACCTGGGCGACCTGAAGCCGGACGAGATCAAGCCGAACATGCACCAGCTCGGCGACCTGCACGCGAAATACGGCGTCTACTCCTCGCCCGGCAACCACGAGTATTTCCGCGGACTCGACGAATGGATCGCGTTCCTCGACTCCGTCGGCATCGAAACGCTGCTCAACCGCCACATCGTGATCGAAAAGGACGGCGCACAGCTCGTGATCGCCGGGGTGCCCGACGACAACAAGAGCAGCAAGTGGCACGCCGGGCGGGAAACGCCCGATCTGGACAAGACGCTTGCCGGGGCTCCCGGGGGCGCTCCGGTCGTCCTGCTGTCGCATCAGCCGAGGTTTGCGCGCGACTATGCGAAGTACCCCGTCTCGCTTCAGCTCTCCGGGCATACGCACGGAGGCATGATCGCCGGGCTGCCCGCCCTGCTGGTGAAAACCGCAAACAAGGGGTTTGTCTCCGGCAAGTATCAGGTGGGGGATATGACGCTGTACGTGAGCAACGGCGCGGGCCTCTGGAACGGATTCATGTTCCGGCTCGACGTCCCGCCGGAGATCACGGAGATCATCCTGCGCAAGCCTGAATGAGGCGAAGCCTCAACTGCGGCAGTGTCCGGCTTCGCTCGGACACGGATAAAGCATGTCGGCTTTCAGGTGCGATTCATTAGGACGTTCAGCACGCCCAGTCCGGCGACCGCGGCGGTCTCCACGCGGAGCGTCCAGTCCCCGATCCTGAGCGGAGCGGCTCCGGCTGCGAACATCGCGTCCGTTTCGGCGTCCGTGAACCCGCCCTCCGGCCCGACGAAGAACGCGACATCAGAGGCTGTGCCGAGTTCGGGGAAGACGCCCGTCCGGTTGGACCCGGTGATCAGCGCGCCGCAGGTCTCGCGGGCGTGCGCGAGCGCCGCCGCGAACGGCATCGGGTTTGCCACGGCGGGGAGGAACGGATTGCCCGACTGCTTGCAGGCTTCGAAAAGCAGGTCCATCCAGCGGCCCGCGACCGAGTTTTCGCCAGGCTGAACGACGGACCGTTCGCAGAGCACGGGCACAAGCGCGTACACGCCCAGCTCGACCGCCTGTTTCAGCAGGGCGTCGAGCTTCTGTTTTTTCGGCGGCGCGAAATAGAGATGCAGACGGCGCACGGGCGGCGGCACAGTGCGCTTCGATTCGAGGCGCAGCCGATGATCCGCCTCGACGACCGCCGTTCCGAGCGTGCCGTGTCCGTCCATCACCGCGACCGTTTCGCCGGGACGCGCCCGGAGGATACGGAAGAGGTGGGCTTCCTCCCTCGAATCGAGGCAAAACGAAGAGCCGGGTTCGGTCGAGGCGAGGTCGTCGAAACGGAACGCATGCATCGGGAAACCGGCTCCTTGCGTGTGAATAATGCGGAAAAAGGTGGGATCAGAAAACGAACTTGCAGTCGCCCAGACGGCGCGCAAACTCGTCGAGGACGCGTTTTTCATCCTCGATGCCGCCGCGCGCGACGAACGTGGCGCTGAAGCGGACGAAGTGTCCGGCGTCGTCCCACGGCACGGAGCTGATGAGCTTGTTGCGGATGAGCCACTGGCTGAATGCCTCGCCGTTCTCGAACTGCGTGCCGTCCGCGGTCGCCTTCGGCGCCTTCACGTAGAGGTAGAAGCTGCCGGCGGGGACCTTGGCGTTGAAGCCGAGTTTCTTCAGCGTCTCGACCATGCTGGCGAGGCGGCGGTGGTATTTCTCGCAGATCGCAGGGGTGATGGCGGCCTGGTCGTCGAGCGCGGCGATGGCGGCCTTCTGGATCGCGAGGAACTGTCCGCTGTCGGCGTTGTCCTTCACGGTCGCGAACGCCTTCACGGCGAGCGGATTGCCGCAGACCCAGCTGAGACGCCAGCCGGTCATGTTGAAGCCCTTGGACATGCTGTGGAGTTCCACGCAGCACTCGAACGCGCCGGGGATGGAGAGGATGCTCAGCGGCTTGCCGGTGAAGTTCAGCGGCGCGTAGGCGGCGTCGCTCACGATGAGGATGTGGTTCTGCCGGGCGAACTCGACCGCCTTCGTGAAGAATTCGACGGTGGCGGACGCACCGGTCGGGTTGTTCGGGTAGTTCAGGTAGAGCAGTTTGGCGCGTTTGCGCTGGTCTTCCGTGAGGGACTCCAGGTCGGGCAGGAACCCGTTTTCCTCGAGGAGCGGGAGCTTCACGACTTCGCCGCCGAGGTATTCGGTCCAGGTGCCGAGCACACCGTAGCCGGGGACGGTCAGGACGGCGATGTCGCCGGGGTTGATGAAGCAGGACGGGAGGAGCGTGAGGGCGGATTTGCTGCCGATGGCGTGGACGATCTGCGTATCGGAATCGAGCTCGACGCCGTACAGCGCCTTCATGTAGCGGGCGGCGGCCGCCTTGAAGTCAGCGCAGCCGTTGTCGGCGTAGGTGCGGTTTTCCCATTTCGCGGCTTCTTCCGCGAGGCGGGCGACCACGGACGGGAACGCCATGTCGTCGGGCTCGCCCACGCCCATGTCGATCAGCTCGACGCCGGGGTTTTCCGCGGCGGCGGCGCGTTTGGCGCGTTTGATCTTTTCGAACTTGTAGATCTTGGTGTCTTTGCCGAAGTTGGAACCGCCGATTCTGGCGGCGAAATTCTGCTGGAGGAAGTTTTCCTGAGACATGGCGCAAAAAGTCCTTTCTGGTTCTGAAAAATAAGCAAACAATAATATAGCATGCGGCGAGGGAAATGCAAACGGAAACAGCCCGTTCCGCTCAAACTGCGCCGTGTTTGACGGAGTGGAGACAGCGGAGGGCGGGGCCGCCTGTCAGCCCTTCGGCGTGATGCGGCCCTTGTCGATCATTTCCTGGAAGGCGAACGCGAGGGAGGTCTTCGTGACGGGCTTCAGGAGGATGCCGTCGAACACGGACATGTCGAAGTTGTTCTGGTTTTCGACGTCCGCGGTCACCGCCATGATGACGATCTTGTCTCCGTTCTCCGAAGACCGGATATTCCGCGCGAGCTCTTCGCCGGACATGCCGGGCATCCACATGTCGGTCAGCACGAGATCGGGCTTGGCGTCGGGCTGTTTCGACAGGGCGTCGGAGCCGGAGTCCGCCTGCACGATGTTGAGGTGGAACCCCTTCAGCATGGCGCCGAGGACCTTCAGGTTGATCGGCACGTCGTCGACGATAAGCGCGTTGTATCCGGTCAGATCGACCTTCGGCGTGGGCTTCTGCGGCGTCGCGGCCCCGCTGAACGCGTTTGCCGGGAGCTGCTGTTCCGTAACGGATGCCTCGCCGTTCTTTCCGGCGTTGCGCTCCTCCTCGGTCGGGATGATGTACGGGATGCTCTCGAAGACGATGGTGAAGACGCTGCCCTTTCCGACGTCGCTGTCCAGGTCGATCCTGCCGCCCATCGCCTTGATGTAGCGGTCGCAGATGGCGAGGCCGAGGCCGGACCCCTTGTAGACGTGCGTGTCGCGGACGGCATCCTGCTGGACGAACGGTTCGAAGACTTTTTCCTTCTTGTCGGACGAGATGCCGATGCCGGAGTCGCGGATGGCGATGGCGAGGCGGCACTTGCCCTGTTCCAGGATCTTGCAGGTGACCTTGATGCCGACGTAGCCGCGGTCAGTGAACTTGAACGCGTTGCCGAGCAGGTTCACCAGCACCTGGCGCAGGCGCATGCGGTCGAGCACCACGAACGGCAGGTCGTCCGGGACCACCAGCGGCTGCGCGAGCTGTTTCTTCTCGGCGAGCGACTTGAACATGCCGACCATGTCGGTGACGATCCTGCGGACGTCGGTCTTCTCGTTCTGGAGTTCGATCTGCTCGGTTTCGAGCTTGCAGGTGTCGAGGATGTTGCTGATGAGGTCGAGCAGGGTATGGCCGGCCACGGAGATGGACTTGAGGTATTCAAGCTGGCTTTCACGCGACAGCGCGCTGTTCTGGAGGAGTTCGCAGAACCCGATGACGGCGTTCAGCGGTGTGCGGAGTTCGTGGCTCATGGACGCGAGGAAGAGGCTCTTCGCCTTGCTGGCGTCCTTCGCCTCTGTGAGCGCGGCCTCGAGCTTGCGCTGGTTTTCGTTTTCCGCGGTCACGTCGAACCACGCCAGCAGGATGTTCGCGAGCTCGCCGCCGATCAGGATCGGGTAGGCGTTGACCATGTAGTCCTTGCCGTTGAACGTCAGTGCCTTCACGTGCGGCTTGAGGTCGTTCAGGACGCCGCGGACCGGGCAGTCCTCCGGCGGAGTCTTCGCCTTGCAGAAGACGGTGTGGCAGAGCTTGTCGTGAAGCGCGTCCGGGAATCCGAGCAGGTCCTTCTGCGCCGCGGAATTGCGCTGGATCAGGTTGAGGTTGCGGTCCAGCAGGATGAGCGGCAGCGGCAGGTTCTCCATGATGAGCTGCTTCTCGTATTCGCCGCGTTCGAGCCTGGTGTGGATGAATCGGTATTCGAGCATGGCCTCCACGACGTGCGCCGTGCCCTGGAGGAACTGCACATACAGGTCGGAAAACTCGTACTTCGACTTCAGGTGAATGGCGGCGATATGCCCCCAGAGCTTGCCGTCGATGAAGACCGGCGACAGGCACAGGCTGATCTTTTTCGGGCGTTTGTTCCCCGTTTGCGCGGCAGCGTCCTGTTTTTTCAGGAGGAAGTCCGGATAGTCTTTCAGCACCACCGGAAGATGCTCTCCCAGCCGCTTCAAAACATTGTCGTCTTTTTCTTTCAGGAACGGGATGAAATCCGTATCTGCGTTCAGCGTCAGTCCGTCGGATGCCTCGCTGACGAAGAACTCCATGCCCATCGCCTCGAAGTCGTATCGCATGATGCAGCAGAAATCCGCGTTCATGTGCTCCTTCACGCTGCTGACGATGAACGACAGGACCTCGTTGGTCATGTCGACGGCGGTGCCGTCCGCGGAGAGTTTTTTCAGGGAGGCGGCGAAGATGTCGTTCAGTTTTTCCTGGCTGGAGAGGCCGGCTTTCAGTTCGTTCTGCGCCTGAAGCAGATCCTCGACGTCGTGCGAGATCCAGAACGCCGTATCGTGTCCGAATATCTCCTTGTTCTCGAAGATCGCCATTTCCACGGAACGGTGCCGGCTGCCCGTGGCCATCTGGAATTTCTGCGTCTCGCCGGTCGCGAAGACTTCCTCCCATGCGTGGCGGAATGTCTCGTCCGCGTATTCGGGGAGCTCGTTCACGGGGAACCGCACGAGGCCGCTGTCCTCGCCGAACTTGCCCACGTGGATGAAATGCGCGATGCCGTTGCGGCTGCCGATGACGATGCGGCTCGGGATCTGTTTGAACACGGCGCGAAGGAGCTTCAGCAGGCGGCGCCGGTAGTGATCCCATACGGCGATGTAGCAGAGAAGCGCCATGACCAGCACGGCCGAGAACGTCACGGCGACCAGCGCGCGGGCGTTTTCCCGGCGGAACATCGACTGGTTGTCCATCCTGATCATCAGGTTCTCCGCATTGGTGCGGCGACTGATGCCGAACCTCTGGAAACTGCCGGCGGTGATGATCTTCTTCGCTTCGACCGTTTCCCAGCTGCCATCCGCGGATTCGTCGTCCACCACGCACGGGTCAAGAAGCTTGATCAGTCTGCCGACCGCCGCCTCGGACTGGCACACGGTACCGCCGGCAACGTGAAACGCGAACATCGAATCGTGAACGGCGAAAACCGGAACATCGGGATTGAGGCAGAGGCGCTGCAGGAAGAACGACAGGGACGCCAGATTCACGGCGTTAAGCCCGTACCACGAATGGAACAGGACCACGGAATCTTTTCCGCTCTGAGCGACACGGCGGATCATTTCGGGCGTGTCCACCGTGTTGTTGTCGATAATCACGCATTCCGTTTCGGGGTGCGATTCGCCCAGCTCTTTTTTGACGTCGTCGATAAAGCGTTTTCCAGGTTCCGTGCGTCCGGCGAGCGGGATGATGCGTTTTGTGCCGGGGAAGACCTGGAAGATCAGGTCGATCGATTTTTCCACGGGATTGTCCAGAAACACGCCGCCGGTGTTTTCATGCCCGGCAAATTCGGTTCCCGACGGCTTGCGTTCCGTGAAGAGAAGCAGGGCCGTTTTTTTCGGGATCAGACCGGCGTTTCTGGACAGAAGCGGCAGAAGTTCCTCCCCGATGCCGATCACGGCCGCCACGTCGCCGCTGTCAAACAGCGGCTTCAGGCTTTCGAACCGGCTCTGAAGCTCCTCCGGCGAGGCGTTCAGCATGTCGAATTCCTTCTGCATCACCATGTAGGGACCGTCCAGCTCCGCCACGTGCTTCGAGACGGCGTTTGAGACGTATACATGCTCCGCATAGGAGGATGTGAACGGGAAAAGCATCAGGATGCTGCGGAAATGCTCCTTCGCGACCGGGGCGGTCTCTTCCGTCTGTTCCCCGGACCCCTCGTCCGGCGCATCTTCGATTGTTTCCTCTTCCCCGGAGTCCTCTTCTGTGTCCTCCTCGGACTCTTCGCCGTAGTCTTCCTCGTAGTCTTCCTCGACCTCTTCCGTTTCGGTAGCTTCGTCCTCATCCTGCGCGAAGATCGGGGCGGCGGACAGGATCAGGGCAAGGAAAAGGAGGAGCGTCAGCCCCCGGCGGAACATGGGAACCGCCTCAAGGAGAACAGACTTTGTGATATGCGAAAAACGTGTTTGCATGGCTTGTGAATATGAATTAGTTGCCTTATTATCTTGCCGGGAAAGTAATGTACATCTTTGTCGCTGTTTTTTCAACAGGATTTCGAGTGTTTTTTCCTTTTTTTTGGGGATGGTCCGATGCGGAACAGGAAATTCAGCGCCGCACGGGGTATCCTGCCTTGCCGCGGCATGCGTTTTTCCGAAAAAAAGAACGATTATCTTCCGGTTTCCGGTTGAAGTTCCGGCATTCCGGCTGTATCTTATTAGGTTTAAGGTTTTTTGCGCCCCCCCGGCGGGCGTTCCCCACTACCGCAAGTTATCGCAAGGTTTTTCATGGAACAGGACACGCTTCAGACACAGACGGAAGAGACGCCGCGGACCGGAGTTCAGGCCCCGGAGGTTGCCGCGCGTCCGCGTTCCGGGCTCGGCCGCTCCGGCCGGATCATGCTCGTGTTCGCGTTCCTGATCCCGCTCGTGTGGCTGGGCGCGCTTCGCGTGTGCGTGATTAAAGGCGGCGAGAATTCGCAGGACGCGCTGTACCACGCGATGATGGCGCAGCTCGGGCCGAAGGTGTATGCCGCGAAGGAGTTCCCGTGGACGCAGATGTCCGTATGGAAGGAACGTTTCGCGGACAAGGAGCTGCTGTACCACGCCGGGATCAACGTGATCTTCACGGTCGAGAAGGCGTTCGGCGCGTCCCTGAATCCGCCGTTCCACGTCGCCGCGCTGTTCTATTCCGCCCTCGCGATCCTGGGCTGTGTTTTCGCGTCCCGGCGCCTCGGGGTGCGTCCGCTCTACCTGCTGCTCGGCGCGCCGCTCTTTTCGGTCATCGTGCCGAACTACACGTTCCGCCTGTCCGTGCTGCGTCCGCACATCCTGTCGATCGCGTTTCTGACGTTCACGACCGGGCTGCTGGCGAAAGGCTCGTTCCGGTTCCGTCTGGCTGTGGTCGGCATCCTGTCGTTCTGCTTCGCGTGGAGCTATTCGAATCCGCACTTCATCGTGGTTATCCCGCTGGTCTTCGCCGTGTCGCGGCTGAAAAGCGGCGGCCGGCGCGAACTGTGGCTGCCGGTGCTGTCACTCGGCGGCGTCCTGCTCGGCCTTGCCCTTCATCCGCAGTTCCCGAATTCGTTCTTCATTTGGAAAGTCCAGTCGTGGGATGCCCTGATCGCGCCCATGATGGCGGGCGTCCGCCTCTCGAAGCCCACGGAAATGCTGCCGCCGCGCTTCGGGTTCAACCGGACCGTTCTTCCGCTCTACCTCATGGCATGGTGCATCCTGATGATGTTCGTCCGTCTGGTCGAACGCAGGGGCCTGTGGAAGACCGACCCGAACGTCGTCGCGGTCACGGTGCTCGCGGGCGGATTTACCGCCGGCATCTTCGTGGCGGTGCGAACCGTGGAGTACGCCGGTCCGTTCGTGGCGATCGCGTTCCTGCTCCTGCTGGAACACATGACGCGCGAAGGGGTCCGTCTGCCGCTGAGCAAATACAAATGGGGCGTTCCGGGCCTGCTGGCGGCGTTGTCGGTCGGCCTGGGGATTTACTCCTCGCATTACTTCGCCAAGGAGTGTCCGCAGGTGCTGGTCCAGCCGCTGCCGAAGATCGTCGCGTTCCTGAAGGAACACGTGCCCGAGGGGCGTCCGGTCGTCAATCTGGACTGGAGCGATTTCCCGGCGCTCTTCTACAACGACCATGACCATTTATGGCAGTGGGGCATGGACCCGATGTTCTCGTATTCGAAAGACCCGCGCCGCACGCTGCTGCTGACCTCGACCACGCCCGGACTCGGCGGCGACCCGTACCCGGAGGACGTCTACAAGGCGTTCGGCTCGAAGTACGCCGTGTTGCTCTGGCCGCGCATTTCCCAGGCGTCCTACCTCTACGACCACGGCTGGAAGATCGTCCAGTCGTTCCTCGAACCCGGCGAGGAGGAAGGCTGGATCTTCGCGCTCGACGAACGCCTTCTCTATCCGCAGCCGGGCACTTTCCAGAAACGTCAGAAGGAGTCGACCGACTCGATCGCAAACTGAACTTAACCAGACAATAATATAACACCTGAGCAGGGGAGTCCGCCGAGGCGGGCTGAGAGGAAGCCGTAGGGCTTCGACCCGTATGCGCCGGACGCGGCGCATGAGACCTGATCCGGATCATGCCGGCGAAGGGATTTGCCGAAGGATGCTTTCCTGCTCAACAACGACAAGGAGTCAAGCATGAAAGCAGACAGGACCCAGATGGATGCCGCGAAACAGGGCGTCGTGACCCCCGAAATGGCGGCTGTGGCCGCCTCGGAATACCTTTCGCCGGAGTTCATCCGCGACGGCGTCGCCGCCGGCACGATCGTGATCCCCGCGAACGTGAACCACACCAGCCTGAAGCCGATGGGCATCGGCCGCGCCCTGCGCACCAAGATCAATTCCAACATCGGAAACTCCCAGACGTCCAGCTGCCCGAAGTTCGAGTTCGAGAAGCTCGAGACCTCCCTCAAATACGGCGCGGACACCATCATGGACCTCAGTACGCGCGGCGACCTGGCGCTCTTCCGCAAGGAGCTCATCAAGCTGTCCCCGATCCCGGTCGGTACCGTGCCGGTCTACGAGATCGCCGCACGCGCGGGCGCCGACAAGTTCGACCGCGACACCATTCTTGAGGTCGTCGAGGACCAGGCGAAACAGGGCGTCGACTACATGACCATCCACGCCGGGCTGCTCGCGAAGCACATCCCCGCGGCGCTGAAACGCAAGCTCGGCATCGTGAGCCGCGGCGGCGCGCTCATCGCCGCCTGGATCGGCGACCACAAGATGGAAAACCCGTTCTACGACGCGTTCGACGACATCCTGAAGATATGCCGCGACTACGAGGTGACGCTCTCCCTCGGCGACGGGCTCCGGCCCGGCTGCATCGCCGACGCTTCCGACGAAGCGCAGTTCGGCGAACTCGACGTGATCGGCGAGCTGGTGCAGCGCTGCCGCGCCGCGAACGTCCAGGCGATGGTCGAGGGCCCCGGTCACGTGCCGTTCAACCAGATCGAGATGAACATGAAGCGCGAGCAGCAGGTCTGCGGCAACGCGCCGTTCTACATCCTCGGCCCGGTCGTCACCGACTGCGCCCCCGGCTACGACCACATGGTCGCCGCGATGGGCGGCCTCGCCGGCGCATACTGGGGCGCCGCCATGCTGTGCTACGTGACCCCGAAGGAACACCTCGGGCTCCCGGACAACGAGGACGTGCGCCGCGGCGTCGTGGCGTTCAAAATCGCCGCCCATGCCGCCGACGTCGCGCTCGGCAGGCCCCATGCGCAGGAACGCGACAATGCCATTTCCGACGCCCGCGCGGATTTCGACTGGGAACGTCAGTTCAGTTTTGCGCTCGACCCGGACCGCGCCCGCGAATACCGCCGCGCCGCGCTTCAGGAAAGCCATTGCGCCGAGGACGCCGCGTCCGGCAAATACTGCACGATGTGCGGCCCGGATTTTTGCTCCGTCCGCCTCTCGAATAAGCTCAAAGAAATGAATAAATGAGGTGAAATCTATGCTGATCCGCTGTTTTTCAAAGGTTCGCGAGAAACACCCGCTCGTCGAGTGCTTCGCGAACGTCGTCACCACGAACGGCTGTGCGAACATGCTGCTCGCCGCCGGAGCTTCGCCCGTCATGGCGGACGATCCGGTCGGCGCGGTCGAGTTCACGGAGGTGGCCGACGCCCTTTCCATCAACATCGGCACGTTCACGCCGACCTTCCGCGACGCCATCCGCGGCGCGCAGGAAGTCGCGCTCCGTCGCGGCATCCCGATCCTGCTCGACCCGGTCGGCACGGGCTGTGCGCCGTCCCGCGATGAACTCTCGCACGAAATCCTGAAACGCGGCGTCTCCGTGGTGCGCTGCAACCGTTCCGAGGCGAACGCCCTGCTCGGCTTGAAAAGCGCCACGCGCGGCGTCGACGCCGCGGCTGACGACGCGATCACGGAGGAAACGCTCGACCGTGCCGTGGAGGACGTCCGCGCGCTTGCCGCCAAGTACAACTGCGTGATGGCGGTGACCGGCGCGATCGACCTCGTCGGCGGCACGGACGGACGCGTCGCGGTCATCCGCGGCGGCCACGAGATCATGACGAAGGTCACCGGGTCCGGCTGCATGTTGTCCGCCCTGGCCGCGGCCTATGCCGGAGCCGAACCGAAATTCCTGTTCGAGGCGGTCGCCGCCGCGCTCGCCGCCTACGGCGTTTGCGGACAAATCGCATACGAATCCCTGAAGCCGGGCGAAGGATGCGGCACGTTCGCCGTGCGCCTCTTCGATGCCGTCGGCAACCTCGACGTGACCGCGCTCCATGAAAGGCTCGATTATGAAGTCCGCCAGGCATGATTACCTCAAACTGTACGCCATCACCGACGACGGCCCGAACCTCGTCGAACGCGTCCGCCTCGCGCTCGAGGGCGGCGCGACCTGCATCCAGCACCGCGCGAAAGGCGCGTCCTTCGAGGCCGCCAAAGCCGATGCGCTGGCGATTCAGGCGCTCTGCCGCGAGTTCGGCGTGCCGTTCATCGTGAACGATTCGCTCGAGCTCGCGCTGGCGATCGGCGCGGACGGCCTGCATGTGGGACAGAGCGATACCGCCGCCCGCGAGGCACGGCGCGCGCTCGGTCCCGACGCCATTTTAGGCGTTTCCGCCGCCACCGTGGCGGAGGCGCTCAAGGCCGAACAGGACGGCGCGGACTACATCGGCGTCGGCGCGGTTTTTCCGACCTCGACCAAGCTCGATGCGACATGCGTGACGCATACCGCGCTCCGGGGTATCTGCGGCGCGGTGGACATCCCCGCGGTCGCCATCGGCGGCATCCACGCGGGCAACCTGCTCCAGCTCGAACACAGCGGCATCGCGGGCGTCTCGGTCGTGTCCGCCGTCTTCGGCGCTCCGGACGTGAAAGCGGCGGCTCGTGAGCTCAAATCGCTTGTGGACCGCGCGGATTTCACTCTCCTGGACGAGACCGGCATGATCCTGGATTTCGACGGGACCGTGCTCGACTCCATGCAGGTCTGGCTCGGGCTCGCGCAGGATTTCCTTCGCGCGAACGGCGCGGAACCGAAATCCGACCTGGACGACAAACTCGCGAACTGCGCCGACCTGGTCACCGGTGCGGCGTATCTTCAGCAGGAATACGGACTGAAGCTCACACCGGAGGAAACGTTACAGGGGCTGCTTGACCTGCTCAATGCGCGTTACATGGCGTGTCAGCTCAAACCCGGCGCGGAGGAATTCCTGCGCGAAGCCGCACGGCGCGGATTCCGCATGGTCATCGGCACCGCCAGCGACCGCAAGGCGGTCGAAGCCATTCTCGCTAAACACGATTTGCTCGACCTCTTCGTCGACATCATCACGACCGGCGAGACCGGCCTCGACAAGAAGGATCCGGCGTTCTACTGGATCGCGCTCGAACGCCTCGGCACGCGCAGGCGCGATACCTGGCTCTTCGACGATGCGCCGTTTTGTATCGAAACCGCGCATTCGTGCGGACTCCGCACGGCGGGCGTGCCGGACATGTTCTTCTCCGGTGCAGAGTTCACGAGTGCGGACCGCGTGCTGAACCGCCTTGACGAGTGGTTTAAATCATGAAAGTCGTGCTGAGCATAGCGGCATCCGACCCGAGCGGCGGAGCCGGGATCCAGGCTGACCTGCGCGCCATCACAGCGCATGGCCTGTACGGGATGGCCGTGCCGACCGCGCTTACCGTGCAGAACACGCTGGGCGTGACCGGGGTACTGGTTCTTGAACAGGAGTTTCTGGAGCAGCAGCTCCGTGCCGTACTGTCCGACATTCCCCCGGACGCGGTGAAGATCGGCGCGATGCCCGGCGCGGAGCACGCCCGCGTGACCGCTGAACTCCTGCGGAAATTCAACGCGGCGAACGTCGTGTTCGATCCCGTCCTCGCGTCCACCAGCGGCGCAACGCTCGGCACGGTCGAAGCAGTCGAACTCCTTGCGCCAGTCGTGTCGCTCCTCACGCCGAACCTGCCGGAAGCCGCAAAGCTCCTCGGTCGCGATCCGGCGGAGCTTGCCACGCCTGCCGGAATCGAATCTACCGCGAACGAGCTTGTGAAACGTTTTCACACCTCAGTTTTGCTGAAAGGCGGACACCGCTCCGACGGTTCGTTCGACGATTATTTCCTGCCGCTCGATGGCGAAGGCGTTTGGCTTCCGACCCGCGTCGCGCCGCCGTGCGGCAACCACGGCACGGGCTGCCTGCTGTCCAGCTCCATCGCGTGCGGCCTGGCGTCCGGGCTGCCCATGCTCGAAAGCATCCGACGCGCCAAGGAACGCCTCTCCGACGCCCTTGAACGCAGGCTTTCGCTCGGATACGGCAACAGCCCCGTCGATTTCCGCTGACCCCCTGAAAACGCTCCGCAACGAAAGGAAACATCTCATGCACGACCGGGAAGAAACGACCACGTCCGAACCGGGACTTGACATCTCCGAGTACATCCCGGGGCACGACCTTTCCGTGCAGGAGACTGACGAGCCGCAGCTGAACGAGGCGCAGCGGAACGAGATGCGCAAGCGCCGGAAACTCCACCGGAACATCATCAAGGGGATTCTGATCCTGATCCTGGCGGGCCTGCTGCTGTCGGTCGGACTAGAACTGCACCGGGATGTGCCGGTGCTCGTCCAGTATATCTTCTTTTACTTCCTCTTCGAGGTGATGTTCACCGAGGATTGGACGCTGCTCGTCACGGCGGGCGTGATGCTGCTGTGTTTCGGGCTGGTGATGGCGCTGATCCTGCCGTGGAAAGCCTTCGTCTTCCTGACGTGCGTCGCGCTGGCCCTCTTCATCCGGTACGAGAAAAAACTCTGGCTCCGCATTCTGAACATCCTCGTATTCGGCACGTGGCTGATGTTCTCGATCCTGGTCGCCCTGGCGGCGTAGCGATTGCTTATTTCTTTATATTATAACCGGAATTCCTCTTGATTTTTGAGGATTGCCGTAATATATTATCATCAAATTTATCTCTCAATCCGGACAACAACTGCTTCCGAGGTAGCCATGAAACATCGTACCGTCACGTTTGTCCCGGTCTGCGCCGCGATTGCGGCGGGGATCCTGTTTGCCGCATGCGGTTCGACCCCGGAGGATCCCGCCCCGAGGGGGAGCGCGGAGACGAAAACGGACATCGTATCGCTCCGCGCGGCCGCCGAACGCGGTGACGCCGACGCCCAGTACAGGCTTGGCGAGTGCTATTGCATCGGAGACGGCGTGCGGCAGGACGTATCCGAGATGGCGGCATGGTACCGGAAGGCGGCGGAACAGGGGCACGCGGAAGCGCAGTATGAACTCGGATTGTCCTATGCCCGAGGCGAAGGCGTGCCGCAGGACAACGCAGAGGCGGTCAAATGGTACGATCTCGCCGCCGCGCAGGGGGTTGCCCGCGCGCAGAACAATCTCGGGGTATGCTTTGAATACGGCGAGGGCGTGCCGCAGGATGCCGCCGAAGCGGTCAAATGGTACCGTTTCGCCGCCGGACAGCAACTGGACGTGGCGCAGCGGAATCTGGGGCACTGCTATTCCCGTGGGATCGGCGTGGAAAAGGACTTCGCGGAAGCCGTGAAGTGGTTCCGGCTGGCTGCGGCGCAGGGGTACGCTTCCGCGCAGTCCGATCTCGGAGCCTGCTATTATTCCGGACAAGGCGTGCCGGAGGACAAGGCGGAGGCGGTCCGCTGGCTTCGCAAGGCCGCCGAACAGGACGATGAGAGGGCGCAATCCCTGCTCGGCATGTGCTGCTACATGGGCGAAGGGACCGCTCAGGACTATAACGAGGCGTTTCAATGGTTCCGCAAGGCCGCCGAACGGGGACGTGCGGATGCGCAATTTCTGCTCGGCATGTGCTACTGCAAGGGGGAGGGAACTGCTCAGGACTATGACAAGGCGTTTCAATGGTTCCGCAAGGCCGCCGAACAGGGCGACGCGGAAGCTCAGTTCAACCTCGGCATCTGCTATTACAACGGCAGGGGCGTGAAGAAAGACACGGCGGAAGCCGTAAAGTGGTTCCGCGAGGCGGCGAAGAACGGCGACGCCGACGCGAAAAAGATGCTCGAGGTGCTGGACAACGCCCCGCAGCCGTGACGCTGTTTCCGCGTATGGCTATCCTTTGCCGTGAGAAGGAAAGTCACCAGGCGGCTTTTCCCGTTTGAAGCCTGCTGTCGATGTCCGCAAAGGCGTTTTCGATGCGTTCGGTATGATAGCCCCAGTAGTTGTCGTAGATCGTCTGCGTGATCTGCTTCCGGTCCCATTCCCTCAGGATGTCCCCGGTCCCCGCATTGCGATATGCCGCGTAGTGTTCGAGCAGATAAATGAAGAACGCCATTTCCTCGGTCATTTTCACTCTCCCCTGATATAGATGGAATTCCCGGGATCTCCTGTGATCTTCTCCGCTTCCCATATCTCGAATACGGCTCCCGCGCCGAAGGATGTCATGCCCGTTTCTTCGTCCTCAAGCAGCGCATGCGTCCGGGAGAATACGAACTGGCGCAGCGCCTCCATCGGAGAGTAGCCGTACTTCTCCGAAATCATCCTGACGACCTCGGTATCGTAATAGTCCGTAATGGCCGGATCGAGTTTTTTCATCGGATCGCCTCCCGGAATTGCAGACAAGCCAGAGCCGCATCCGTTTTGAAAGCGTACTGGTCTTTCAGTTTTTGAGGCTGAAGGATTCGAATTGCGATGTCCTCGGAAAAATAGCCTTTCAAATAATCGTTGACGGTGCGGATCGCCTGGTCATTTGCCACTGGACCGATAATGAGGTCGTACTGGTTGTTCTCCGCATTCCCGGTACGGTTCGCAGCGACGAAATGAAGCCATTCAAGATCCGGGGAATCGAACTTCAGGATTCTCAAAGTCGAAAGCGCCGAATCGTCGAACTCGAAAGCCGAGACAATGGCGCTTCCCGTTTCCCGGATCTTCACGGTGTGCATGGCCCACTTGCGAGCTTGTTCGAAGTCGCTCGTCAGGTAAAACGCCGCCCCGAAGTCGAGCAACCGCTTTGCAGGCACCAGGCGCGGCTTTTCAACAGCCATATTGCTTCCGTGGTACAAAATCATCGTGGAATCCTCCGTTCCGTTTCACGAATGAGCTAATATAGCAGAGGTTTTGCTTTTTTTCAAGGCGGGAACAGTTTTTTCAGGGCTTTTCAGTCGAGGGAGTGCCGGACACAACCATAAAAAAAGCCCCCCGAATGGAGGACTTGGAATCGCATCCTGAAAGGAAGGCTTATTCCGAACGGGCGGCGGACCGCCCATCCGGTCAGTCAAGTGAAAACTCACTCGGCCTTGGCTTCTTCGGCCTTGGCTTCTTCCTTCTTCGCCTTTGCCTTGACGGGCTCGTTGAGGAGCTGGATCAGGCACATGGGAGCGGAGTCGCCTCTGCGGGCCGGCATGTGGATGATACGGGTGTATCCGCCCTGACGGTCGGCGAAGCGGGGTCCGAGTTCGTCGAAGAGCTTCTTGAGGACGAGCTTCTTGGTCTGTGCGAATTCGGACGGGGTGTTGATTTTCAGCTTGGCGTAAGCGAGACGGCGCTTGTGGTCGCCGCCGGCCTTGGCCATGGTGATGAGACGTTCGACGAAGCGGCGGAGTTCCTTCGCGCGGATCGTGGTGGTCTGGATGGATTCGTGTTCGATCAGGCTGCATGCGAGGTTGACAAGCATGGCCTTGCGGTGGCCGCAGTTGCGGTTGAGTTTAGCAGTATGTACGAGGTGACGCATGATATTAGTCTCCCGCTTTGTTCTTCACTGCCTTGGCGCGTTCGGCCTCGGCGAGAATGGCGGTTTCGAGTTCTTCGGAGAGAGTCATTCCGAGGGAGAGGTTCAACGTGGCAAGCTTTTCCTTGATTTCGTCGAGGGACTTCTTGCCGAAGTTGCGGTACTTGAGCATCTTGGATTCTGTCTTGAGGCAGAGTTCGCCGAGGAGCTTGATGTCCGCATTGTTGAGGCAGTTCTGGGCGCGCACGCTCAGCTCGAGGACGTCGACGTCCTGCGTGAGGAGCTTGAAGCGCTTCATGTCCTCTTCGGAGATCGGGTTGTAGATGTCGGAGTCGGCGGCGTGGCTGCCGAGGAACGGGCGGAGATGGTCCTTGAGGATCCTCGCTGCCTTTTCCAGGGCGTCGTTCGGGGTCACGCGGCCGTCCGTGTGGATCTCAATCGTGAGGCTGTCCATTTCGGTCTCTTCGCCGACGCGAGTGGCGCTGACCTGGTAGCGGACATAGGTGATCGGGCTGAAGAGGCAGTCGATCGCGATGGTCCCGAGCGGATGGTCGGGGCGCTTGTTGCGTTCGGCGGGCTGCCAGCCGCGGCCTTTGGAGACCTCAAGTTCGCAGTGGAACGGGAAATCCTTGTCAAGCGTGCAGATGAGCTGGTCGGGGTTGAGGACCTCGACGGTGCCTTCCGTGATGATGTCGGCGGCGGTGACCGGGCCGGCTTTCTTCTTGCGGATCTCGAGGACCTTGACCTGATCGGAGTTCAGATTGAGTTTGACCTTCTTCAGGTTGAGGATGATCTCGGTGACGTCCTCGATCACGTGCGGAAGCGTGGAGAACTCGTGCGTGGTGCCGTCGAAACGGACCGCGGAGATCGCCGCGCCCTCAAGGGAGGAGAGAAGCACCCGGCGGAGGGCGTTGCCGATGGTGTGACCGAATCCGCTCTGGAACGGAGCGGCGGTGAACTTGGCATAGGTGTTCGAAGCGGTTTCTTCGTCCACGACGATCCCATGCGGCATCGGGAATGTGAGTACAGAAGCCATATTGAAGTACCTCCGGTAATTGAGTTGACTGGTTTATCGGTTCGGGGTTAAACTGGGCGGCCGGAAGTCCGGCCCGGACAGAATAACGGAAGAACCGTCAGTTGCGGCGGCGCTTCGGGGGACGGCAGCCGTTGTGGGGAACCGGGGTGATGTCCTTGATGCAGCTGACTTCCATGCCGGTGGAGGCGATGCCTCGGACGGCGGATTCGCGGCCGGCGCCCGGTCCTTTGATGCGGACTTCGACGTCCTTCATGCCGAATGCCTGCGCCTTCTTGGCGGCGTCGGCGGCGACGACCTGGGCGGCGTACGCGGTGCTCTTGCGGGAGCCCTTGAAGCCGTTCTTGCCGGAGGAGGACCACGCGATCACGTTGCCGTGAAGGTCCGTGAACGCCACTTTCGTATTGTTGAACGTGGCATGAATGAAAGCGATGCCGTTGGGGATGTAACGGCCGGTTTTCTTGCGCTTGTTGTCGACCGCGGCGGCCTCGGCGGCCGGAGCTTCGGCTTCGGCAGCAGCCTGAGTCGCAGCTGCGGTTTCTTTGATTTCGTCAGACATAGTAGATCGATGACCTTTTCGTTGATTCGTTTGCTGTTCTCAGGCGGATCATTTCTTGGCGGCTTTGCCGGCAGCAGCTTCGGCGGCCGCGGCCTTGTCGGAGGCGGCGGTGCGGCGCTGCGTTTTGTCGCGGATGGCGCCGACGGTAACGCGTTTGCCTTTGCGGGTACGGGCGTTGGTGCGCGTACGCTGGCCGCGGGTCGGGAGACCTTTCTTGTGGCGGAGGCCGCGGTAGCATCCGATCGCCTGGAGGCGGCGGACGTTGATCATGATCTCACGGCGGAGGTCGCCTTCCACCGTGTAGTCGTTCTGAAGCAGAGTGGTGATCGCCGAAATGTTTTCGTCGGAAAGCTGGCTGGCTTTCAGGTTGGGGTCGATGTTCGCCTTGACGATGATCTCTTCCGCGATCGCGGGACCGATACCGTAAATGGCCTGAAGCGCATACTTCACGCGCTTGTTCATCGGGATGTCTACACCTAAAATTCTGGGCATGGTTCGTTGTCTCCGGGCTTAGCCTTGTTTCTGTTTGTGGCGGGGGTTGCGGGAGCAGACCACGCGGACCACGCCTTTGCGCTTGATGATCTGGCAGTTTTCACATCTGCGCTTGATGGACGAAGTGACTTTCATTTTCGTACTCCGATTTATCTTGTATTGTTCGAGTCCATGACAGTGCGGCCCGGGGATCATGCTCCGGTCTGTACTGTCATACGTGCGGTTTGTGCTATGGAATGCGCGGCAATCACCACAATTTGCCGCGATACACAAATGAGCTAATACTATACACCCCGCCTCCCTCTTTTTCAAACCCTCTCATCTTTTTTTCGCTTTTTTTTCTGAAAATCTTTGTTAAAACCGAAACAATTCGGAAATAGTGCCTTGTTTTGCCGCGTCGCAGACCGGATTATTTCAGATTCAAAAAGGCGGTTGGAGATAGGACTGGGATGCTGTCTTGCGGGAAATCCTTTGCGTTTCTCGTGATAATGCAGTCCGCGTCGCAGTAAACCGCCGAGTAGAACTGCACGGCATCTTCGAAGTCGGTGATCGTCGATGAAATGGCCCTGTCCAGAAGCTGTGTCGTGAGGTCGACCGGAGGAAGCAGATTCCGCAAATCCCGGATCTGGCGCCGAAGCGTTCCGGGCGCGGCGCATTTGCGCAGCACATACGAGATCGTGCAGAGGGTAAGGGCGGACATGACGCCCTCCGCTTTTCCCCGTTCACAGAGAGAAAGGACTTTGCGGGAATCTTCAACGAAAGGTTCGCGCGACGCGATCACGTCAATGATGACGTTGGTGTCCAGAAAAAGCTTCATTTCAGTCCGTATTTTTCAGCAAAGACCTGACCCATGAAGTCTTTTTCATCAAAGTCGTCCGGAAGCTTGACGATCCCCGTCAGGGATTTCGTGATCGGACCGATCTTCCGGTCGCGCGGGCTTTCGTGTTTTCCGCTCATCCGGGATTTTGCCATAATAAAATTGGAGAACATCGAAGAAATGCTTGTGCCCTCGTTTCTGGCCTGCTCCTCTGCCAGTGCGATGATCTCCGGCGTAGCCGTCAAAGTAAGTTTTCTTGTTCTGGGCATAATCCCTCTCCATGTTGTTGCACGTATCCTGCAAAACATAATATACGTGCTGTTTTTCAAAAGTCAAGCAAGAAAAGAAAAAAACGAAACGCACGATTCGACCGTCATAGCCCGTTATGTTCGTTAAGATCGAAATACAAAGCGATCGGGACCCAAATATAAATAGGAATGGCAAGCACGTCCACGGCAACCGCGGGCGGAAGGGCAAGGATCCGGAAGCACCAGCCGAACGGTCCCGCCTTCTGTTCTCCGGTTTTCTGAAGCATGGCTTCTTCGTCGAACGGATTGAGCTCGGCATTCGCCCCGAAGTATCTGCAAGCGATCATCGTGTAACGATTGCCGTCCTGCGCGTACGGGAATGCCAAATACTCTGTTGGTAGATTCCGAAAGGCGTCCCTGGCCTGGACCGTCAGGACGCAATACGGTTCGGACAAGGCGGAAATGTCTTCGGGGCGGATTCGCATGCGAAGCGTTTCCCCGTTGACGATTGACCGATTGTCCGCGGGCGGAATTGTTTCGTTGTCAACATGCTCCGCCAAATTATACAGAAAATACGGTTTCCCCATCATGCTGGAAACGTGCATGTTAACCGGCATGGCGCCAGCGTCCGGCTCCACCTCAAGATAAAACCGGACCAGATTCTCATGGAGCGGTTCCAGCGGGAAATGTTTTTCGTAGGTACGGGACGTGGTCCATGCGGGGAGCGAGTGGAACAAAGCGCCGCGGCCGTAAAACGGCAGATAGTTATAGGCCGTCTTCAGTTTCGCGGTCGCGATGACCTCGCTTTTGTCGGGGGAAAGCTCCCATTCATACCCAGTGCGGGATACGGTCGTGGTTCCGACATGCTTCAGCGTTTCCGCCGTAAAGCACCCGGTGCAAAACAGCATCAGGACGCAGACAGCCACGAGCGGCAGGAGGGGCCGCAGCAAACGGTTTGGGAAAAGGGATTCTTTCATTTTCGTTCTCATTGGACAGCAGCGGCGCACCAGATGACACAGGACGAGAGCAGAAGGATCACCGCCAGTGTCGTAAAAATCACCATCAGCGCTCTTTTGACCGGATGCGTCGGTTTCACGAAGAAGCCCAAGCCCGGTTTGTCCGGGTAATTTCGTTTGAATATCTTGTCAACCCGTATCAGCTGGATCCAGGAGGCAAGAAAAAGCAAACCCCAAAGGGTGTCGATGACGTTTACCCAGAAAAAGGAGGTGTTGCTTGTGTTGTGTTCGAGCGAGAGGAACCAGAAAATGAGCGCAAGACTTAACAGGACGACGAAGAGGACCACCGATTTGCAGACGGGACCGGGATGAAAGTTTTTAATTCGGTTCAGAATGTTCATGACTTGATTTTCTCCGGATTTGAGCTATATATGAAAGTACTTAATTCGGTTCAAAATGTTCATGACACCAGCCCTTTACGAGCCGAACGCGACCACCAGGAGCAAGATTGGAATGGAAACCGGGATCAAAATCACATCTCCGACGACCGCCGACGGGAACCACAGGACCTTCCAGCAGATCACCCCGAACGATGGAGACCCGCTGGACTCGCCGCCTCCATAGCCTACGATTTCCTTCATCGCGAGGGGACGCCAGTAATCCTGCTTCATTTCCCGAAGCCATTCCTCGTCGAACGGCATGAGTTCATTACTGCACAGGAGCTCATAACGGTTGCCGTTCATGGCATAAGGGAACATGCGGTACCGATCCCAACCGCCTCTTTTTCCCTCCGGGAGCTCCTCTTCGCCCCGATGCCATACGATGAGCCGGAAGGGCTGGGACAGATACGGCAGGTCGTCGGGATGCACGCGGAGATGAATCGTCTCGTCCTTGCCAACCGGAAATTCGTCAACGAACGCCTCGAACTCGAACTGAACAACGGAAAGGTCCGTTACCTCGTCCGGGGAAAGTTTTCTTATGTCGTTATCATCATAGATACCGGGCGGCAGAGGATAAAGCGGCATGACTTTTGCACGCGGGGCGTCAGGGGCGGTTTCCACGACCATATTGCACTGGATCAGGTCTTCCGGCAGGGGATTCAGCGGGATGCGTTTCTCATAGTTTTTGACCGAAGTCCATGCCGGCGCCTCGTGAAGCGCCCCGTAAAACGGCAGATAGTTGTATTCCTTCGTCCGCTTGCCCGTGAGAATGATCTCGTCGCGGCCGGGCGACATCTCGTAGCGGTATTCGCTGAAATGCGTCCGGGTCGTGCCGAGGTTCTGAATGACCGACATCATGCAGCACCCGGTGCAGAAGAACCCTACCGCCATGACGAGCACAGCGAAGAGGACATTGCGGATCAGCGTCTTATTCCAGTTCATGTTATTGCTCCGTATGACGTGTAATAAGGGCGGCGCTATTGGATCGGGCTGCCCTCTTCTTGAATCCCCTTGACTATCGCGTAAATGAGAAAGGTGGTTCCACCGAAAATGACGATTTCGCCGGGCATAAGGATCACGTCCCCGACGATCGCGGACGGCATCCAGAGCGTTTTCCAGAGGACCGCATCCACGGTGGGGAACCGTTCCCCTGTCGCGCGTTCGTACTCGATCATGCAGACCTCTTCCTGGCTTTCGCGGAACGGATAAAGGCCGGGAAACCGGTTTGCCTCCTGAAAGTCCCAGTTTTTCTCCTCGATCTCCAGAAGATTTCCCCGTTCGGATTTCCCTGTACGACTGAGCAGTAGCGCTGCCGCAACAACCCCCGACATAGGCAACATGAGCATGCTTTGTGACCCACCGCTCTTTTGTTTCTGCGCGCCGTCCCGTTCTCCGTTCTGCCCCTGCGTTCTCTTCTGTTCGGCTTCTTTCCGTTTTTCCCCCAGGGCCTTGATCCGATCTTCCCGGATCTTCCGGAAAGGATTGACGGGCGTCATCTTTTCCGGCGCGAGGGTCAGGAGTTCATAGCGGCTGCCGTCCAGCGTGACGGAGACCGGGAACATGAGACGCTTTTCGAATTCCGGCGGCGAAGGCGCGGCGGTCTTCGTTTCCGGTACGGTTTCCGGTGCGGTCCCTGAAGCGTTTTCCGGCGCGGAAACGGTTTCATCAGCGTCCGTCGGGACTTCTTCGGGATCGGCTTTCTTCGGGACCAGGCGGAGCTGGAACGGTTTCGACAGCCTTTCCCGGTCCTGGGGATGGATTTTCAGATAAAACGTTTCGCCCTCCCGGATCGGGAGCGATTCGACCTCCATCACGGCCGTCGGGAGATGGTCCGCCCACAGGAGACGCCCTGCTTCGGGATCGGTCTCCACGATCATGCTGCACCGTATCAGGTACTCCGGCATGGGGTCCAGCGGGATGCGCTCCTCCCAGGTCGAACTCCAGGTCCACGCGGCGTTCCTGTGGATGGACCCGTACAGCGGCAGGAAATTGTATGCCCGGTTCCGTTTGCACGTGAGGATGATCTCGTCGTGGTCGGGCGACATGTCATACCGGTAATCGGTGAACGTGGAGCGTTTCGAGCCGAATTCGCTGTTCAGGACGCTCGCGGAGAGGCATCCCGTGCCGCAGACGCAAAGCGACGCGCACAGCACGGCGAAGAGGAGATTGCGGATCAGTGTTTTTATCCAGGTCATGTTATTGCTCCGTATGACTTGTTGCTACCATACTATATCACAACAATCCGAAAAAACAACCTAAATAAAAAAAAAATCAGCGGATTGCGAAAAAAAGACCGGTGGCGCGCGGAAAATGCCGGGATGTTCAGGCGCGGCTGTCCCGATATTCCAATGTCAGCTCATCGGCGACATACTGGTCGCTGCGGCAGTGCAGGTCGGCGATCCCTTCGCGGAGTTCCTGATAGGTCTCCGAATGGTAGAAGAAATCCAAAGCATCCTCCATGGAAAGCCCCTGCTGCGCGGCGAACATGGCGACGACGCGGGCATATTTCATCTGAAGCAGTGTCTTATCGGCCTGCATCGCGAATCTCCTCCGCGGATTCGAAGACTTCGATCATGCGATGACCCCTCTTCCTTCATGAAGGAAATGATGTCATCAACGATGTATTGTTTGCTCTGCGTGTGCAGAACGTCGTAGGACGCGACGACATAGTCGTTCAGGATGCGGGATTTCCGGGTCAGCAGATCGTACACGACGTTGCCCGGGAGCTGAAGCCTTTCGGCGACGCCCTCGATGCAGAAAATGGCAAAGTCAAGTACTGGTTTCGACATGATCGGCTCCTGTTGTTCCCATGATACCGGTTTCCCTAATTTACAGCTGAAAAGGTGTTTTTTCAAACGCTGTCCGTTTTTTTCTTCGGACAACCTTTTTTCCGACGCATAAAGCCGCATCGGCGTCAATTGTCAAGGTGAACGCACGCTCCTTGATTCCTCCCCCGTGCATTTACTTTTTCAAATGGCACATGACGGAAAAATGGGAAAAAGCGGGAAAAAAGACGCAGAAGAATTGATTTTCACAAAATACGCTGTATATTTTATTGAAAAAATATACCAACACACTGAAAGGATTCAATGCCATGAAAAAACACTTGCTCGTGCTCGGATGCGCCGCCCTCGCCGTCATCGGAGCCGCATGCTCCTCCGATCCGGCTTTCGAATCGGCCGTCATCTCCCCGATGGAGGAACCCTCCGAACAGATCCAGCAGAGATTTGCCAACGAGATCCGCACGCTGAACGACCTGGAAATGAAGCAGGAAGTCCTGACGAACTGCAACGGCGAACTGCGTTACTGCCAGGGCGTGTACAACGCGGACGAGCCCGGCAAGTTCTCGATCCTCGTCTTCCTGCACGGTTTCGGCGAACGCGGCGAGGAGAACCTCGCGCAGCTCCGTCTCGCCGTACCCGAGATCGTGAAGCAGATGCGCGACGGCAAGCGCAAGGTTATCGTGCTCGCGCCGGAATGCCCGAGCGACCAGGTCTGGGCTCCGCTTCACCGCGGCGGCGCCATGGGCGACCTCATGGAGGAACCCTACCAGGCGCTCGGCATGATCCCCGTGCTGATCGAAAAGAAGATCAAAGAGTTTGACGCCGACAAGAACCGCGTCTATGTGACCGGCCTCTCCATGGGCGGCTACGGCTGCTGGGACCTCCTGGCGCGCTACGGCACCGACATCTTCGCGGCCGGAATCCCGTGCTGCGGCGGCAGCGATCCGAACCGCGCCCAAAAGATGAAAGACCTGCCCGTCCTGATCTTCCACGGCAGCGACGACACGACCGTCCCGCCCCAGCTCGCCCGCTGGATGTTCATCACCATGAGGGCGGCAGGCAACACGAACGTCTATCTGCGCGAGTTCTTCGGCGTCGGCCACAACTGCTGGGACAGAGCGTATTCCAACAAGAATACCTGGGAATGGCTCTTCTCGCAGCGCCGCGGCAAGCAGTCCGACATCAAGCTCGGCATCCAGCCCGTCGGCCCCGTCACCGCCGGCCAGTATGAAAAAGGCTTCGGCTTCAACGGCGGACCGCGTCCGAAAGGATCCAAGCCCGGCGACGGCTTCATCTCCGCGTTCCCGAACGCCGAGGAGCAGGCGAAGCAGCGCGAGTGGCAGGCGCTCGAATCCGTCGAGCCCGCCGAAGGCGAAGAGAAAACCGCCGAAGAATAACCCGGCGGACGGCAAATCCGGGGAGACTCCGGTTCCATGAATCTCCCCGGTCGCTTCAGTTAGTTTTCAGAGCGGAAGCCGCAGCAAGCTCCCGCTCTTTTCGTTGCTTTTCCGCGGCGGTTCCGGCCGCAAAACGGCCCGTCCGGTGAAAAAAATCCAAAAAAACCGGGAAAAATGAGAAAAAGCGCTAAGAAAACGGGAGTTCGCCCGTCTAATTCTTATAAACTCGTTTCCAGAACCGATCCACAATACTCCAGATTTGACCGAATATGAGAATCCGAAAAAAAGACGATGACGACGTCACGCTCGAAATGTCGCCCCTCATCGACTGCGTCTTCCTCCTCCTCATCTTCTTCCTCATCACCACCATGATGAAGAAGCTCGAAAAACAGATCCCCATCGAGGTCCCGGACCCCGACGTGACCATCTCCGAACGTATGGACGCGCGCCGCGTGATCCTCGCGATCGGCAAGGACGGTCGCTACTACTCGGCGGAACGCCGCCTGCAGGACGGGCGACCCGATTTCCGTACCGTTCCGGACGTGGACAAGTTCGTGGAGAACCTGGGGCGCATGTCGACGCAGGGCGGCAACGAGGAGATCAACGTGCGTCTGTACGCCGATCCCGACGTGGAGTTCCAGACCGTGATCGACATGCTGGACAAGCTCCAGATCAACCATCTGAACAAGGTCGACGTCCGCATGCGCGACTACCGCGAATCCCGGTTCTACGTCCCCGGCTCATCGGACTAAACGCGAGGCATTGACATGAACAGCAAACGCAACTTGCAGTCCGGCCGCACGACCGCCGTCATCTGGGGGCTCACGCTCCTCGTCTACCTCGCCGCGATCGTCGCAGCCTGGCAGCTTGACTTCATCCGCTACAGCCGGTATTCGCTCGAAGAGGCGATGAAGCAGAAACAGGAAAACGAGGCGAAGCGCGAAGCCCACAAGAACGACCCGGAACGGGTCAAGAAGGAAGCCCCGCCCGCCGAGCTCAAGAAGATCCGCGACCGCGTCCAGAAACGCAAGGAAAAGGAAATCCGCAAGAAACTGGAGGAGGTCGAGGAGACCCTTGAGAAGATGGAGGAGCGCAAGGAGGAGCTGAAGGAGATCTACGCCGAACTGCGCGACCCGATGGAGGAGGCGTACGAACGCCTGTTCGACCTCGCCGAAAACCTGTCCAACGAATTCGATTATGTCGTGCCGTTCACGGAGAACGCCCGCATCGCCGGCGACATCCGCCAGCAGATGAAACAGCATCCGGGCGACGACCTGATCCCCGTCTTCCGCGGCCAGCTGGAGACCATGAAGGCGAACAGCGAAAAGTTCCGCGCGAATCCGTCCAGCTACCTCGACTACGGCGTCGATTCCGCCACCGCCGAGTGGCAGTCGCTCGAACTCGAACGCATGATCGACTCCATCCTCAGCGGCGACATGTCCGGCGTGTACGACATCGGCATCATGAACACCCCGCCCGAAATGCCGCCCGTCGACGCCACGCTCCAGCAACTGAAGGACTTCATGGCGGCGAAGGAGGAGCAGCTCGACACGAAGTACGCCGAACTGAACGCCTACCAGAACGCCATCCGGTCGATGGACTCCATCAACAAAAACATGGACCAGACGTCCATGGAGCATTTCTCGCGCGACCTGGCGAAGGGAGACGGAGCCGCCGAGGATCCGCAGAAGATCCTTGACGCCGCCGAGGAGGTGTACCGTCTCACGCAGGAAGCCTATGAGCAGGCGAAGAAGACCGCCGAGGAAAGCCGCGAGCGCATCAAGAAAGCGGAAGAGGAGCGCAAGAACCGTCCGCGCCGTCAGCGTCCCCTGCCCAGACCCGGCATCGTCGGGCCGGCGGTCGTTTATGACGATGATGTCTACGATTACGATTTCGATTATGACTACGACGTGCCGTCCTTCGAGATCTATCTGGTGAACGAGGTCGACGAGAACGCGAAGCACACGATGGAGCAGGCGCAGCGCGCCTACGAGGCGATCAGAAAGGCCGTCGAGGCAAACGACACCGACACCGCGCGGCAGGACCTCTCGTTCCTCCAGACCGCGTCCCGCGACATGCAGGGATTCGACCGTCAGCTCAAGGACACGAACACGACCGTCCAGCGCAAGCTCCCGGACCTCGCGAACACCGCCTACCTGGCTGCGCTGAACCACCGCAACGAGATCAGCTCGAAGCTGTCCGAGTGGATTTACAACATCGATCCGGAATTCGCCGACATCCAGGAGGCCGCCAAGGCGATGGACGCTGACGCCGAAAGCTTCCTCACGAAGGCCATGAACGGACGTTATCGCGACGAATTTACCACGGTCGAGGCCGAACAGTACCTCCGCAAGCTCCTCGAAGCGCTCAGGAACGATCCCCAGAGCGAATCGCAGAGCGCGAGTCAGCAGGGCGGCCAGCAGGGACAGAACGGTGAACAGGGCAACGGCCAGGGACAGGGCGGCTCGCAGGGCGGCGGACAGTACATGACCAAGGAACAGCTCCTCCGCGCGCTCGAACAGATGACCGCGCTTCAGGACGCCGCCGATTCGCTTTCGTCCCGCGCGAACAGCCTCGCGCGCATGGCGGGCATCAACCTCCCGCTCTCCGCCGAACGCCTCTTCTCCGCCATCCAGCAGCGCGCCATGCGCAATCAGCAGGCAGGTATGCAGGGCGGCCGTCAGGGGCAGGGCCAGGGCAGTCTCGCCGACATGATGCGCCAGCTCGGCCGGATGGGCCGCGAGGGCGTGGAACGCGCCGGACAGCAGGGCCAGGGACAAGGCCAGGGGCAAGGCCAGAGCCAGGGTCAGGGACAGGGCAACGGAAACGGCTCCAGCTTCGGCAACAACCGCGGCGCCTACGGCGGAGGCGGCATCGCGTTCCGCGGCGACTTCGACTTCGAGTTCGGCGGCTACTATTACAGCCCCGTCGGCAACTCCGACAGCAAGCGCATCGCCTCCGAGCCCGCCGACTACGCCATCATCGCGGAATCCGTCCCCGGACGCCGCGTCAGCAAAAACGCCGCCCGCCATGGGTTCGTCTTCATCGACTCCTGGTACGTGATCGGTCCGTGGGAAGGCAAATACGACGGCAGCAGGTTCACGCACATCGCCGACCGCGTGAAACGGGAACCCGAGACCAGGATCGACCTCGACGCCGAGTACGACGGCAAGATCGACCCGGTCACGCAGAAGCCCATCCGCCTCCGCTGGCGCTACGTTCAGACCGACACGACCTGCATCCGCACACCGGACAAGATGGACAACGCGATCTACTACGCCTATACCGACGTTCATTTCGAGGAGGACACCGACGTCCTCGCCATGATTGGGTCCGACGATGCCAGCGTCCTCTGGATCAACGGCGAACAGGTCTGGTTCGACGACGAGCTGAGCACCTGGGGCCTCCACGAGAACATCGTCCACATCCACTTCCGCAAGGGCTGGAACACCATCCTCTTCTGCGTGGAAAACGGTCCCGACGAATGCCAGTTCTCGTTCGTCATGGTCCGCGAGGAGACCCCGGCCGCCGCGGCAGCCGCGAAACGCGCCGCAGAACAGCGCCGCAACGCCCCGCAGACGCAGGCCGCCCGCCCGGACGCCGCCGCTCCCTCGACGCCCTCCGCGCGCCGCAGACTCCCCTGATGTTTATCACAAAATATGAAGAACATAAAAAACTACGAAAGGTTTTCCATGAAACTTCCCATCCGTGCTTCGATCCTCTCCGCCGCGGCGCTCTTCTGCCTCCCCGGATTCCTCGCCGCCCAGAACGCCGCCGAAACCGTCGCGGAAACCGCCTCCGAGCCCGCCGATGAAATGACGATCGACTGGATCCAGGAGATCATCAACGGCGGCATGACCTCCGCCGTGCTCCTGCTCCTCAGCGCCGCCGCCATCGGATTCCTCGTCGAACGCCTCATCCGCATGCGCAAAAGATACCTCGCGCCCGCCTACTACGCCGATTTCTTCGCCGACGCCATCGCGAAGGATGACGCCGACGCCATCCGCAAGGAAGCCGAGGCGAAGCCCAGCATTCTCGCCGACGCCGGCGCGTACATCGTGGACCACCCCGGCATGGACGAAGCCCGCCTGCAGATGGCCGTGGCGGATGCCGCCGCGCGCGCGATCGAACGCCACAGACAGCGCAGCTATCCGCTGGCGATCATCGCCACGATGGCGCCGATGCTCGGTCTGCTCGGCACCGTGATCGGCATGATCGAGGCGTTCTCCAAGGTCGCCATCCTCGGCGACACCGGCGACGCCGCGCTCCTCGCCGACTCCATCAGCAAGGCGCTCATCACCACCGACATGGGCCTCGTGCTCGCCATCCCCGCCCTCGGCGCGTACCACTACCTGAAGCAGAAACTCTCCATCGCCGAACTCGCCATCGAGGAAAACCTCGAGGCCATGTTCGCCGCGCTCGACGCGCAGAAGAAGTAACGCAGAACCACGGGACCGCCGCACATGCGCATCAGACGTTCATCGGAGGATAAGCTCGAGATCGGCATGTCTTCGCTGATCGACTGCGTCTTCCTCCTCCTCATCTTCTTCCTGATCACCACGGTCGCCAAGAAGGAAAACCGCGACATCGACATCGACCTGCCCGTCTCCACATCCTCGCTCGACGTGCCGCCGGACAACGACACCATGGTCATCGGCGTCAACAAGGAGAAAATGGTGTTCTACAACGGCAGGCCGGTCACGATCTCCGAGCTCCACCAGATCCTGCTGGAGCTCTCCGAGGAGAACCAGGACCGCCGCATCCGCGTGGACTGCGACAAGGCGGTCGCGTTCAGCCGCGTCGTCGAGATTCTCGACCTCTGTTCCTTCCGCGGCCTCCACAACGTCGCCGTCCGTACCTACGACGAACAGTACAACACCCGGTAGAACAGCCTGCAGGAAAGAATCGGCGAAGACTCTGAATGGGCGGACGAACGCCGATTCTTCTCTTTTTTTCCGGTTTTCCGCTTGAAAAAATCCGATATGATGCTATAGTAAATGATACATCAATTGTGGTGGGTGTAGCTCAGTTGGTGGAGCGTCTGACTGTGGCTCAGAATGTCGCGGGTTCGAGTCCCGTCTCCCACCCCATTTTTATGCCCTCATTCGAGGTCAAAAAGAGTTGATTTGACAGGAACCGACAAAACCTGATTTTTCCTGCCTTCGTGACATAAATCCCCTAAAAATCCCCTAAAACTTCTGAGCTCAACGCTGAGCATGAAGGATAGGGGATTTGAGTGTCCGAAAGGGGGATCCATTCCAGGAGGCTATCCCCGGATGCCTAAACAGAGACAAGAATCATCCCTTTGAGACGTGACTGGCCTGTTTTGTCCCCCGTAAATCGGGATAATCTTCATGAAAACGGCTCTTTTAGGGGATTTTTAGGGGATTTCGCCTCAAAAACGCACATCAATACTGTAAAAATATCTTCGCATTTCGAGGTAAACAAGCTCAAAACGATAATCCTGCCGGTTTAAGTGGCAGAGTCTATTCCCCCATACACATTTACAAGTAGGTCGATATTTCGACTTAGTTGTAAACGAACGCACGTTTTGGTGGTTGTTCAATAAAGGCCGCCAACCTGTAGGCCAATTTAATACTGGAGGTAGAAAAACGTATCTCTGAGGCCACTTTAGCCTCAATTCCGGGATGCAGATCAACCTTAACGGATTATTTGATGGACAGTGGCATCTGAGCGGGGTGTTACGAGAGCAATTGTACCGCCTACTTGGAAATCCAGCCATCTTTTGGATGCCACAGGACCGGCACGATGCGCTGTTCAAGCAGGACCGGAAGAAGAAAATCCGAAAGACGTTTAATAATCAGCGGAAAATTGGCGGGAAGTTGATTCAGGGAGTTTTTGCGGAGAAACGCGCTCCACTGGATTTGCTTCATTTCGGACATCGCAAACGTCTCGGAAAAGCAGTCAGGGCAAACAACAGGAACCGAGGTGCCGCGACGTTCAAACGTTTTGACCAT
>ONQZ01000006.1 GCA_900320095.1 uncultured Lentisphaerota bacterium | reverse complement strand
AAGACGAAATCCTTCTTCGAATACGACCCGCCGGTGCGCCGCCAGTTCGGCATCCTCACGCGCGCCCTGCTGATCCTGCCGCCCGCCTTTCTGCTGTCGCTGAAATACGACCTGCCGCACATCCTGATCCTGACGGCGCTGATGGTCATTTTCCCGATCTTCCAGGACCGCAGTTTCCGCCTGCGGGACCGCCCGGTCATCTACTCGCTGCTCGCGGCGGGCATCCTGGCGGTCGTGCCCGGCCTGTTCGTGAAGATACCGGACAACCGCCTGACCTTTTCCGACTACCTGATGCGGTCGCACCAGTTCCTGCCGTTCCTGCTGTACGCCTCGGCGATTTCGTGCTGGTTCATGCGGCTGCTGATCGTGCTGCTGTCGACTCTGGCGTGCGGCGACGTCTACAACACCGCCAAACTCGAAAATATCAACTTCGTCGGGACCACGGCTCTCCTCCGGGACTACCGCCGGACGTATCAGGTATGCGCCATGATGCAGTGCGTCGGCGCGCTGATGCTCCTGACCGCGGATGTCCGGTACGATTCCGTGAACCGCGTGAGGTCGGTCTCCTACGTCATCTGGCCGCTGACGGTCCTTCTGGTCATCCCCGCGGTCTATGCGGCGGCGGTCCTGTCCTTCAGCTCCATGGAGGACACGTTCCGCGACTGGCGGTCGCACCTCCAGCAGATCTTCCAGCCGCCTCCGCCCGGCCAGGGCAACGCGTTCCCCGGCGAGGTCGCGATCCGGTCGCCTCAGTTCGAACTGGATACGCCCGTCCGCGTGGTCATGCGCGCGGTCGCGTCGTCCGCGCCGGGCTATCTGCGCGGCAACGTCTACCGCGGGTTCAACGGGAGCTACGGCGGCGTGTGGGTGGCGGACGAGAAGGATCCGGTCGACGTCGTGGAAATCACGCGCGAGGAGGACCGCAACCTCACGGTGCTGACGTTCCTGCTTCAGAACACCGGCGACACCGACACTGAACGCCTCGAATTCCGGTTCGCGTCCGATTTCCGCAACGCCGTGACGCCGCTGCCCGCGAACGCCACCTCGGTCACGATCGACGCCAAATCCGCCGCCATCACGCGCGACGGCGCCCTGATCGCCGAAAACTGGGTCCCGACCACCGGCGTGATCGCGACCGTCAACAGGCCGGATCCCGCCGCCGCGTACCAGGAGCCGCTTGCCGAAGACATGGCGCCGGACCAGGACGCGAGGCGGGAATACCTGCGGCTGCCGCCCCTGCTGACGGACCAGCTCGCTGTGCTCACGGACGAAATATTCAACGGTGAAAATCCGGGCGACCTGCCGCCCGCGAAGCGCATCGAGGCCGTCGTGCGGTTCTTCTCCAACAACTTCACGTATTCGCTGAAACGGGACGATTACGTCCCCTCGCGCGGCGAATACTACAGCCCGCTCATGCGGTTCCTGTTCTACCGCCGGACGGGGCACTGCGAGCTTTTCGCGACCTCGGCGGCGCTGCTCCTGCGCCTGTACGGCGTGCCGACCCGGTACGTGGCGGGCGTGGTCTGCACGCGCTACAACCGGGCGGGCTACTACTACGCCACGAACTTCGACCTGCACGCGTGGGCGGAGGCGTGGCTGGACGACGAACGGAAATGGGTGCTCGTGGAGGCGACGCCGCCCGGCACGGAGATCGACGACATCCTCGCCGGCTTCGAGGAGGATTCGTGGGCGCGCGGCTTCCGGGACCTCATCGCGTTCCGGTATGAAAACATGGTCTACTGGTTCCGGCGCGGCTACCTTGCCAAGTCGATCGTCCAGGCGTGGGATGTGGCATACGGCTGGACGCTTTACCAGTTCCGTGACCATCCGGTCCGCTTCGCGTTCGCCCTGATCGTGCCGTTGTCGCTCGCGGCCGCGGGCGTGATGTATCTGCGGAACCGCCGCCGCAAGCGCTATGCGCTGACGTGGCAGATGCGCCGTCTTGCGCGCATGATGCGGTCGCTCCAGCTCGCCGTCTGGCGGAAGACGGGCGTCCAGCGCGAACCGTGGCAGACCTACGGTGCGTGGGCGGCGAAGATCGGCGATCCCGCCCTGAACGAGTGCGTCGCGCTCTACGAACGCATCCGCTATTCCGGACGCATCCCGCTCCCCGAAGAGGTCGAAGCCTTCGAGCATGCCGTCCGCGCTGTCCGCCGGAAAACAAGTCCTCCACTGAAGTAGTGCGCGACTGACGCTCGCGCACGGAAAAAGACTTGTATTCCGGCACGAAAAACGGGACACCCGGATGAGCCGGATGTCCCGATGAATGCTTCTGCGCTCGAACTGAATCTTACTTCGCTTCGGCGGGAGCTTCCTTCGCGGGCGCGAAATCGTTGATCTTCGCGTTCTTCGCGGTCTCGTCGTCGAGCATCTTGTTGAGGTCGGCCTGAGCCTTTTCGGCGGCGAGGTACTCGGAGATCTTGTCTTTGACCTTTTCGAGCGGCGTGACTTCTTCCGGAGTCTTTTCGATCAGCTTGATGATGTGGTAGCCGAACTGGGTCTTGACGGGCTTCGTGATCTGTCCGGCCTTTTCGATGCCGAACGCCGCGTCCGCGAACGTCTGGTCCATGGCTCCGCCGCCGTCAAGCAGCATGCCGTCTTTGTCGAAGGCCGGGAGCTTGCCGTTGTCGCGTTTTCCGGAGGGGCAGTCGCTCTTTTCCTGCGCGAGCTTGTCGAAGCTGGCGGGATCTTTGAGGAGTTCGTCGTAGATGGCGTCGATCTTCGCCTTGGCTTCCTTGTCGGCGGCATCGGCATCTGTGGCTTCCTTTTCCTTGTCGAGCTGGATGAGGATGTGCGCGACGGTCACGCCTTCGGGCTTCGTGACGTCTTCGATATGCTCGTCATAGAACTTCTTGATGTCCTCGTCGGAAACGTTCTTTTTTGCCTTGTCGAGGAACTCGGTGTGGACGAACTTGGAGAGGGCTGCCTTCTTCTGGATCTCGGGATTCTCGGAGGTCTGCTTCATGTGCTCTTCGATGGAGAGGCCGCGGTCCTTCAGGGCCTCTTCGATCTCTTCCTGTTCTTCCTTCGGCAGCTCGGCGAATTCCTCCTTCATCTCCTTGGCGACGAATTCGGCGGAGGGCTTGAATCCGGCCTTCTCGGCCTGTTTCAGCATGATCTTGTCCTTCACCATGTCTTCGATCTGCTTGGACATGGCCTGGCGGAGACTGCCCTCGCCGATCTGCTTGTAGATTTCGAGGGGGACTTCCTGCGAGACGAGCTCGTCGATGATCTCTTTTCTGGCGATGGGTTCGCCGTAGACCGTGGCGACGGGATCGGGGAGGAATGCGAGGACTTGGAGGATTTCGGCCTCGGTGGCGGGCTTCATGTCCAGATCCTGCATTTCCATGGCCTGCGTCTGGACTTGGGGCTGGTTTTCCGTGCCGTTCTGCGCCGGTTCTTCGGTCTTCTTGTCGCCGCAGGCGCTGAGCGCAGCGGCCGTGATGCCTGCCGCGAAGCAGAGCGCGACGGCTTTTCCGGTGAATTTCATGACGTTCATGTTCACTCCTGGTTCTGTGTTATTGTTTGTTATCGTATGATTGTATGTTGTGCCGGGGTCCTGCTTCCGGAACACGCCGGACGGGGCGTCCGCGGTCCCTTCCGCAAAAACGGATATATACCATTAGCACCGATTCCCGCGTTTTCAAACCGGAAACACGACTTTTTTCGGGAAAGTTTCGATTCCGGCGGGACGCGGGACGGCGGATGCGGCGGTCAGTCTTCCGGTTTCCAGTATTTGACGGTCTTGCGGATGTTCGCGATCTCCTTGTCAAGTTCGTTTGCCTTGGACGGGGCTTTTGCCTTCACGAGGTCGTCCATGATCTTCGCCTTTTCGGCGTCGTAGATGCCGGGGTACTGCGAGCGGTTGGCTTCGTAATGGTCCTTCAGCGCGTCCTCGTCGATCTCCTTCTTCGCGGCGTCTTCCGCGTGCTTGTTCACGAAGAGCTGCATGGCGGTCTGCTTCTGGATGGCTTCGATCTCGGCGACCTTCGCGATCTGGTCTTCCAGCGACGCGCCCTGCGCCTTCAGCGCGTCTTCCAGCGTCTTCCGCTGGTCGGCGGGCATTTCCTCGAACTCCTTCATCACGGACTCTTTCACGAGTTGCGCGGACGGGACGAATCCGGCCTTCTGCGCGAGGTAGAGCAGGATCGCGTTGTCGAGGTTCGCCTGGATCATCTCGCCGATGGATTCTTTCGTGATGCGCGCGCAGTCACTGGCGGTCGGTTCCTGTTCGAAGATCTCCTGAAGGAGTTCTTCCTTCGTCAGCTTCAGGTCTTCGTAATCCACGAGCATGTCGGGCAGATAGTCGAACTGCTTTTTGAGCTCCTCCATCGTGACGGGCTTGCCTTTTCCGTCAAGGATGTCCTGGATCTTGTCGATGTATTCGGGGGAGTAGCCGGAGAGCCTGCCCATCACGGTCTCGCCGTCGGCGGCGAGCACGACCGTGCAGGGATAGCCGTCGACCTTGAATTTCTCGGCGAGTTCGGCGTTCTGCTTCTTGAGTTCGGCGGGAAGTTCCTTCTCCTGCGGGAAATCGAGTTCGACCAGTACGAGCTTCTTGGAGAACTCAGCGAACTCTGGCTTGTCGAGTACGCCCTCATGGAGCCGCTGGCACCAGATGCACCAATCGGACCCGGTGAAGAACATCAGGATCGGCTTCTTGTCGGCGGCGGCCTGTTTCTTCGCCGCGTCAAAATCGGTCAGCCAAGCGGGCTTTTCACCTGCCGCACCGGCTTGTTCAGTTTCGGGATCTTCCCCTGATTTTTTTTTTGCGCTGGCGGCGGCCTTTTTCACCGCTTTCTGAAGTTTGCTCACGAGCTCCTTGTCATAGCCGACCGAACGGGTGATCTCCTTCTCGCCGTCAGAGGCGACCAGGACCATCGTCGGATAGCCGTTGACATCGAACTTCTCGCCGAGAGCCTTGTTCTGCTTCTTCAGCGCGTCGGACTGCGGCTTGGAGTTCGGGAAATCGAGTTCGAGCAGGATCACGTTTTCCTTCGCGAAATCCTGGAATTCCTTCTTGTCGAGGACGTCCTCGTGGAGTTTGATGCACCAGCCGCACCAGTCGGACCCGGTGAAAAACATCAGGATCGGCTTCTTTTCTTCGGCGGCCTGCTTCTTCGCGGCGGCGAGGTCGGTCAGCCAGGTGATCTCCGCCTTCTTTTCGGCTTTCTTCTCTTCCTTGGCGGCCTTGGCATCGGCGGCGTTCACTGTGTATCCGACGCAGACCGATCCACAGAGCGCGGCGGCGAGTATCAGTTCGAAATGCTTCATGGAATATCCTCCATCGTGGTTGTTTTCAAAAAAGAATGAATCTTAATATTATAGCATTAGACAACGGAAAATGCAAATATGTTCCAACGGCCTCTCCCCAAAAAACTTCCTTTTTTCTTTTTCCGGCGGCGGCCGCGCGGACCGGGAAGAAAAAACGGGAAAACCGCCGCACGGGTCTTGCATTCGGGTGTTTCATGCGCTATAGTATCGCGTGTTTCCGTTCATACATGTCATTTTCGCAACACCGAGGTCGCCGCATGAAAAAATCCAGTCTCGTCTTGTCCGCCGCGCTCTGCTGCGCCGGGATCGTCTGTGAAGCCGCCGAGATATCGGACTCTTCCTTCCCGTATCCGGGATCGAAAGACCGTTTCGGAGAGGAAAAGAAAACCGTCGCGTGCATCCCTGCCGGATACGTGAATCTCACGGGCGGCCCGCTCGCCGAACGCCAGAAGCTCAACAACCACTATATCGCGTACACGATCAAGCCGGACCGCCTGCTGGAACCGTTCCGCATTCAGGCGGGGCTGCCGAAGAAGGCGGACCGATACGACGGCTGGGAGGACGGCGAGCTCTCCGGGCACGCCATGGGGCATTACCTCTCCGCGCTGGCGTATGTGTACGAGCTCACGAAGGACCCGCAGGCGCTGAAGCAGATGGAATACGTCGTGGACGAGATCGCGAAGATGCAGGAGGCGGACCCGGACGGCTACGCGTTCCCCGTCCCGAAAAAGACGTTCACGCAGCTCCGCGAGAACAAAGTCGATGCGCAGCCGTTCAAGCTGAACGGCATCTGGTCGCCGTTCTATTCCCTGCACAAACTCATGGCGGGACTTCGCGACATCAGCCTTTTGCGTGCTCATGAAGCAAGGTCGGTAAGACAGAAGGCGCGCATGGCGCTGTTCAAGCTCGGCAATTTCGTGGTCTCCGTGGTCTCCCCGCTCACGCCGGAAAACACCCAGAAAATGCTCTCCTGCGAGTTCGGCGGCATGGACGAGGTGCTCGCCGACCTCACGGCCATGTCGGGTGACAAACTGTTCCTCGAATGCGCGCAGAAGTATTTCTACCACGAGGCGCTCATGGAGCCGCTGAGCCGCAAACAGGATATCCTGACCGGGCGCCACGGCAACACCATGATCCCGGAAATGACCGGCATGGGCCGCATCTACGAGCTCACCGGCGACAGGAAATACCGGGACATCGCCGAGTTCTTCTTCGACCGCGTGGCGAACCACCGGAGCTACGCCACCGGCGGACACGGCGACGGCGAGTATTTCTTCCCGGTCGGCGACGACGCGAAGCACCTGTCCAGCCACACCACGGAATCCTGCAACTGCTACAACATGCTGAAGCTCGCCCGCCTCGTCTTCGAGTGGGAGCCGAAAGCATCCGTCATGGATTTCGCCGAACGCGCCACGCTGAACCATGTGGCGTCTGTGATCCGTCCCGACCGCGAGGGCGCGTACTGCTACTTCCAGCCGCTCGCGTCCGTCGCCGTGAAGAATTTCTCCACCAGCGAACACGTCTGGACGTGCTGCGTCGGGACCGGATTGGAGAACCCCGGGCGCTACGGCGAACTGATGGTCGCCGGAAGGAGGGGCGAGGTGTACCTGAACCAGTTCTGGGACGCGGACGTCATGCTTGACGCCATCCAGTGGATGACCGTGACCGGGGTTTATCCCCTGCCGGAGGGAGAGTATATCGATGTCGACATAACGCCTTTTAAGAGTTTTTCGATCTCCGGCGGTTTCCCGTACTCGAAGGACGTGACGGTGACGTTCTTCGGTTCCGACAGCTACGACTCTGAGTTCACGCTGAAGATCCGCAAGCCGTACTGGAGCCCGAATATGACGCTGAAAGTGAACGGCGAGCCCGTTTCCGCCGAGGCGGGCAAGGACGGCTACATCGCGATCAACCGCAAGTGGAAGAATGAGGACACCGTGAGCATCGGGTTCGATTTCAGTCTGCGCGCCGTGCCGATGACCGACAAGCCCGGCGATCCGCTGTGTCTCATGTACGGTCCCTTCGTGCTCGCGGGCATCGTGCCGCCCGATCCGTCGAATCCCGGAGCACGCGCGTGGCGCAACGACGGCCAGAGCTACGAGACGCCGCCCGTGATGGTGGCGGAGAACGCGCAGGAACTGCTGTCGAAGCTGACGCCCGCCGACGGCTTCGCGCGTTTCAAATCCAACGGCCTGATCTTCCCGAAGGACCTCGAATTCCGTCCGCTCATGGACATCATGGACGAACATTATGCCGTGTATTTCAACCGGTTCAGCAAGGCGCAATGGGACGCCGAGGGATCCGACGTCATCAGCCGCGTCCGCCTCGAAATGGGCAACAGCCGCCGCCTCGTCGACGAGATCACGCCCGGCTACCAGCAGTCCGAGATCGACCACAAGGTCGTGACCGGCAACACCCAGGCGCGCGCCGGAATGGACGGCCGCAGGTTCCGTTTCGCGCCTGCCGGGACGTCGTTCGAGTACACCGTGTCGAACCTGCCGTCCGGCGAGCCGCTGGAGCTGACCGTGGAGATGGCGGGGCGCAACGCCGCGCTGAAGATCGTGTGCGGCGGGAAGGAGATATTCTCCGGAGACGTGAACACCGAGCGCGGACAGAGCGTCGGGAAGACGATCCAGATCCCCTCGGACGCCATCGCCGCCGACGGCACGGCGAAGCTCGTGTTCTCCGGCGCGAACGGAAAAGCGTCGCCGCAGATCACGAAAATCAGGATTATGAAAAAATAACCCGGCTTCCGCTTTTGAAACAGCCGTGTCCGGTATTCCTATCGGACGCGGCAATTTGCTTTAAAAAATGCACTTTTTCCGAAAAAAAAGCTTTCATTCCGTGAAAGAGTGTGCTATATTATAAGAATAAAGATTTCAACCCTCCCACCCGAATCAACCGCAAGGAATCCAAAATGCCGGAAGACAAAACCAGCAAGAACGGCCAGGCAAAGGTCGATTTTATCTGCGCCGAAGAAGGCTGCGACGGCGTCGTGCAGTTCAGCCTGCAGGACTGCTCCGAAAGCAATATCCAGGTGCTCTGCCCCAAGTGCCACAAGCCCTATGTGTTCGATCATGAACTCCGCACGAAGTTCGGCAAGCTCCAGAAGCTGATCGAGGTCGTCCGCGAGGCCGAACCCATCCTCGGCGACTGCTGCGTCTCCGTCGACGTCCCCGGCGGCAGCGTGAAGGTCCCCTACGCCCTGCTGCTCACCCGCCTGAACACCATGCTCACGCTCCACGTGGGCGGCAAGTCCATCGACTTCCACCTCTGGATCCAGCCGTCTTCCCCCGACACCTTCCGTTAATCACCGAAAAAGGGTACATCGCATCATGACAGACCAGGAAATCATCGCCGCATTCGAGTCCGCCGGCGCACTGCTGACCGGACATTTCCAGCTTCGCAGCAAGAAGCACAGCAACCGTTTCTTCCAGGCCGCGCTCGTCTTCAAGAAACCGTGGGTCGGGGAAGAGCTCTGCAAGGAACTCGCCGCCCGCATCAAAGCCGCCGGGATCGAAGCCGAAACCGTCATTTCGCCGGCGGTCGGCGGCCTCTTCGTCGGGCAGGAGATCGCCCGCGCCCTCCACATCGAATCCATCTTCGCCGACAAGGAGAACGACCAGCTCGTCCTGAAGCGCGGTTTCCAACTGAAGCCTGGCGAGAAGGTCATCGTGGCGGAGGACGTCGTGACCGAGGGCGGTCGCGTCCAACAGACGATCGATCTGGTCCGCGCGCACGGAGCCGATCCGGTCGCGGTGGCGGTCATCACGGACCGCAGCGGCGGCAAGGCGTCGTTCGGCGGCATCCCGTTCTTCAGCCTGCTGAAGCTCTCGCTCCCGACCTACACGGCGGAGGAGTGCCCCATGTGCCGCGCCGGACAGCCCATCGACGTCCCCGGCAGCAAATCCTGAATCCGAATCAAACCGTTCCGCTCCGCTGCTCGGAATGAGAGGGGATCCTTTTCCCGTTTCGAGGCGGCGGCCGGGCGGATGAACCACAGAAAGACTATCCATGTTTGCTACGATCGTTAAGAAGATATTCGGCAGCAAATCGGAACGCGACGTGAAACGGCTGCGTCCCCTGGTGGCGAAGATCAACGCCCTGGAGGAATCGTACCGGTCGCTCACCGACGAGCAGCTGAAAGCCAAAACGCAGGAGTTCAAGGACCGCTACGCAAAGGGCGAGTCGCTCGACTCCATGATGTGCGAGGCGTTCGCCGTCGTGAAGAACGCCTGCCGCCGCATGGTCGGGCGCACCTACGAGGTCTGCGGCCACGAGCTCGTGTGGGACATGATCCCGTTCGACGTGCAGATCATCGGCGGCATCGTGCTCCATCAGGGCAAGATCGCGGAAATGGCGACCGGCGAAGGCAAGACGCTCGTCGCCACCATGCCGCTGTACCTGAACGCGCTTTCCGGCCACAACTGCCAGCTCGTCACCGTGAACGACTACCTCGCGCGCCGCGACTCCCAGTGGGTCGGCCGCGTGTTCGAGTTCCTCGGCCTCACGGTCGGCTGCATCCAGAACTCCATGCACTCCGCCCAGCGCAAGGCGCAGTACGCCTGCGACATTACCTACGGCACGAACAGCGAGTTCGGGTTCGACTACCTCCGCGACATGGGCATGGCGACCAGCAAGGAACAGCTTGTCCAGCGCGATTACTACTACGTGATCGTCGACGAAGTCGACTCCATCCTCATCGACGAGGCGCGCACACCGCTCATCATCTCCGGCCCCGTGAACGTCTCCACGCACCAGTTCGACAAGCTCCAGCCGTTCGTGGCCGCGCTGTACCGCAAGCAGGAATCGCTGTGCGACCGCCTGCTGCGCGAGGCGAAGGACGTGATCGACCGGCGCGACGAGGGCAAGGCGACCGACGAGGAGTTCGACGGCGCGATCCGCAAGCTGCTGCAGGTCAAGTTCGGCATGCCCCGCCACAAGATGCTCGCGCGCATTCTCGAGGACGCCGACATCCTCAAGAAGCTCGAACGCTACGAATCGTTCGTCCGCAGCGACCAGAACCGCGGCATGCTCCAGGAGGTGCAGGAGGACCTGTATTTCTCCATGGACGAGAAACAGCACGAGGCCGACCTCACGGAACGCGGCCGCAACACGATCTCCCCGAACGATCCCGACGCGTTCGTGCTGCCGGACCTGCTCAACTCCCTGCACGACATCGACAACGACCCGAAGACGGACTACCAGACCAAGCTGCAGCGCCACCGGGCGTTCCAGGAAGCCTTCGCCGAGAAGAGCGAACGCCTCCAGAACATCTCCCAGCTGCTTCGCGCCTACTGCCTCTTTGAGAAGGACGTGGACTACGTCGTCATGGACGGCAAGGTCCTGATCGTGGACGAGCACACCGGACGCATCCTGCCGGGCCGCCGGTTCAGCGACGGCCTGCATCAGGCGCTCGAGGCGAAGGAAAACGTGAAGATCGAGAGCGAGACGCAGACGCTCGCCACGATCACCATCCAGAACTATTTCCGCATGTACAAGAAGCTCGCCGGCATGACCGGTACGGCCGAGACCGAGGCCACCGAGTTCCATCAGATCTACAAGCTCGACGTGGTCGTGATCCCCACGAACCGCCCGTGCATCCGCAAGGACGTGAACGACACGGTGTTCAAGACCAAGCGCGAGAAATTCCGCGCGATCGTGGCGGAGACCGAGGCGGCGCACAAGCGCGGACAGCCCGTCCTGCTCGGCACCATCTCCGTCGAGGACTCCGAGCTGGTCAGCCGCATGCTCCTCATGAAGAACATCCCGCACAACGTGCTGAACGCGAAGAACCACGCCCGCGAATCCGAGATCGTGGCGCTCGCCGGACGCCGCGGGGCCGTGACGGTCGCTACCAACATGGCGGGACGCGGCACCGACATCAAGCTCGAACCCGGCGTGGAAGAGCTCGGCGGCCTGCTGGTCCTCGGCAGTTCGCGCCACGACTCCCGCCGCATCGACCGCCAGCTGCGCGGACGCTGCGGACGCCAGGGCGACCCCGGCATGTCGCATTTCTACGTGTCGCTGGAGGACAACCTGATGCGCCTGTTCGGTTCCGACCGTATCGTGACGATCATGGAGAAGTTCGGCATGGAGGAGGGCGAGGAGCTCCAGCATCCGCTCCTGAGCCGTTCCATCGAGACCGCCCAGCGCCGCGTGGAGCAGCACCATTTCTCCATCCGCAAGCGCACGCTCGAATACGACGACGTGATGAACAAGCAGCGCGAGGTCATCTACGGATTCCGCCACGACACACTGTTCAAGGAGGACAGCCGCCAGGCGATCTTCGACATCATTGAGATCGAGGTCGGCCGCCATGTGGAAGAAGCATTTGCGGCGACCACGGGCGACTCCAAGATCACCTACAACCGCGACCTGCTTCTGGCATGGCTGAACTACTCCTTCCCGTTCGGGTTCTTCGAACAGGACCTGGACGTGGACCTGACTGCCGAAAACGCCGCCGAACTGATGGTCGACCGCATCCTGAAGAAGGTGCACGATATGTACGACCTGAAAGTCTCCCTCGAGGACCCGGTCGCGCTGAAGTGGCTTGAACGTCAGATCGTGCTCGACGCCATCGACTCCCGCTGGCAGGACCACCTGCGCAGCATGGACGAGCTCCGCGGCAGCATCGGGCTCCGCGCTTACGCCCAGAAGGACCCGCTGGTCGAGTACAAACGCGAGGCGTTCCGCCTGTTCGAACAGCTCATGAACGACATCGACCAGCAGATCATCGGAAAGATCTTCCGTTCCGCCACCAGCCTGGCGGCGTTCGAGCGATTCGTGCCGGCCGCACGTCAATACATCCTCAGCCACCAGACCGTCGACCAGCTCGGTTCCACGACGGCTTCCGCCGAGGTTCCGGCTCCGGTCGACGCCGCAGCTGCGCCGCAGGCCGCCGAACCGGAATCCGTAACGCCGCGTCCTGCCGAACCCGCCGTTCCGTACCAGCGCGATGACGAGAAGGTCGGCCCGAACGATCCGTGTCCCTGCGGATCCGGCAAGAAGTTCAAAAAATGCTGCGGTAAGTGACCGCATAGGCGGTGCATCGTGACCGGACGCAACACAGTCTGTCTGCTCCTGATCGGGTGCGCCGCCGTTTTTTGCGCCCGCGTTTCCGCCGCCGAGGACGAGCTTCGCGAGAAGGCGCTGCTCGGCGACCCGAAATCCGAGTTCGCGCTCGGCAACGAGTATTTCTACGGCACGGAGACGCGCAAAGCGAATCCCGTGCTCGCGGCGCACTGGTTCCGCAAGGCCGCCGACGAGATTCCCGAGGCGATGTACAACTACGGGTACTGTCTGGAAAACGGTCACGGCGTGGACCGCGATCCCGTCGCCGCCGCTGAATGCTACCGCAAGGCTGCCGAAAAGAAGGTCGAACGTGCCGAATATCAGTACGCCATGGTTCTGCTGAACGGCGTGGAATTCCGCACCGTCGAGGAGAGTGCCAAGTTCAAGGATTCCGATATTCCCGCCCGAGACCCGGAAAGGGGACGCAAGATGATCCAGTCGCTCGCCGACCGGGGGTATGTGCCCGCTCAGGTCGAACTCGCCGCCATCCTGATAGCCCGGCCCTCCGACGTGTCCGCGAAGGACGCGGAAAAGGCGTTCGAACTGGTGTCGAAGGTCGTGAAGGACCCGGACGCTCCCCCGCGCGCCTGGCGTGTGCTCGCCGACTGCTATTTCTCCGGTTTCGGCACCGTGCCGGACGGCAAGAAGATGATCGATGCGCTGGAAAAGGCGGTCGAGAAAGGCAATCTGGAGGCGCTGTCCCGTATGGGCTACTGCTACGAGTTCGGCATCAACGTGAAAGCCGACCCGAAGAAGGCCGTCTCGTGCTACGAACGCGCCGCAAAGGCCGGACTGCCCGCCGCCATGCTCAAATACGGCGACATGATCGCCGCGGGCGATGTCGAGGGCAAAGGTTCGGACGAAGCGCTCGTCTGGATCAAGCGGTCCGCCGCCGAGGACTGTCCGGAGGCGCTGTATCGTCTCGGCACGTGGAATCTCCACGGTATCGGTACGGATAAGGACCTGGAACTCGCCGCCGAACTTTTCTCCCGCGGTGCCCAACTGGAACACCCCGCCTGCCAGTACGAACTCGGCATGCTCTTCCTGAAAAAGGACGGCCCGATCGCGAAGGACGACAAGGCCGCGTTCTTCTGGTTCAACCGTGCCGCCTCCAAAGGCAGCGCTCCCGCCCAGCGCCAGCTCGCCGTGTGCTACGAGAACGGGACCGGTTGCGAGGTTGACCTGGAAAAGGCGCTGGCGCTGTACCGCGAGGCGGCGCGGAACGGCGACGTGGAAGCGCGGCGGCGTCTGAGTCAATAACTTTTTGGAGTATCCTTTCCCCATGCCCTCCAATCCTCTGTTTCACATCGTCCTGCACGCGCCCGAGATCCCCCAGAACACGGGGAACATCGGACGCATCGCCTGTTGCACGGAATGCCGCCTGCACCTGGTGAAACCCATCTCGTTTTCGTTCGACGACGCGCACCTGAAACGCGCCGGGATGGACTACTGGCGGCATGTCGACTGCGTCATACATGAGGATTTCGAATCCGTGCTGAAGACCGCCGCCGGAGCGCCGATGTATTTCTTCTCGACCAAGGCGAAACAGTGCTACTGGGACTGCCCGTTCGAACGCGGCTCCTTCCTCGTCTTCGGCAGCGAGAGCAAGGGCCTGCCGCAGTATCTGCACGACACGTATGCACCTCAATTCTATACCATCCCCATGCCGGGTAACTTCAACCGGAGTCTGAATCTGGCCAACTCGACCGCGATCGCCGTGTACGAGGGACTGCGCCGGATCCTGCCGGGAACAGGAACACTGTCATGAACGAATCTTTGCCTCAGGATATTCAAAAGGAAAACACGGTTGCGCCGGAAACAGCCGCCGCTGAGACCGTCATGCCCGGCGCGGAGGGAAAAAAGCCGGAACCCGCCTGGAAAAAGACGCTGAAATTCCTCCTCAAGTTCGGCGTTTCCGCGGGCATTCTCACCTACATCATCTGCACGCGCGACATCAAATGGCAGGACTTCAAACTCGTGAAACCGTGGTGCATCGTCGCCGCGTTTTTCGCCATCTACACCCAGCTCTCCCTGACCGCCGTCCGCTGGTTCGCGCTCCTGCGCGCCGCGGGCGTGAAATGCTCCTTCCGCGAGGCGTTCAGTCTCCAGATGCAAGGGATGTTCTTCTCGCAGTTCCTGCCGGGCGGCTCGGTCGGCGGCGACGTGGTGAAGGCGGGCATCCTCGCCACGCGGACGCCCCCCGGCGGCAAGTTCAATGTGGTGTTTTCGATCTTCGTGGACCGTCTGTGCGGACTCGGCGCTCTACTGATTGCCCTGCTCGGGACGTGCCTGATCTGCCATGACACGATCGCGCGGTTCCCGGAGGGATCGCGCCACGGCCTGATGGTGATGTGCGCCATTTGCGCCGCGCTGCTGTGCGTGGTCATCTTCGTCTTCTTCAGCGACCTGCTGTACAAGGTGAAGTTCTTCAAGTTCTTCCTCGACATCGCCGACCGCATCACGAAAGACACGTTCAAACGCGCCGCCGACGCCGTGGCGCTGTACCGCCGCTGCTGGAAATTCCTGCTCGGCTGGATCGCCGCCACCACGCTCGTCTTCTTTCCCGTGCTCAGCCTGCCCGTGTGGGTGATGGCGAACGGCTTCGAGGGCGCGCCGCACCGGGATTTCCTGCCGTGCCTCATGATCTCGAACGTGAGCCAGACGATCGCGGCGATCCCGGGCTCCTTCGGCGGCACCGGCACGCGCGACATCGCCTGCGCCGAGATGATGACCGCGATGGGGTTCACCGACACGGAGAGCGGCGTGATCCCGATCCTGGTCACGATGGTGACGCTCCTCGTGGCGCTGTCCTGCTCGCTTTTCTTCATCTTCGACCGCGGAAAACGCGCTCCGAAGGCGTGATTTGCCCGAAATGCACTTGCTTTTCCCTGAAAACGTGATACATTAGAAACGATACTTTCTTCAACCAACCTCCAACCGCAGAACCGACATGTCAACACGCAAACAGGACGGGACCATGCTGGATTCGCCATCCAGGACGCAGGTCATCGAGCTTTTCCCGGCCTCCGCGTCGTGCGTTGCCGCCGACTCCCATCCGGGGTTCCAGCGCGACCACAACGAGGACAGCTTCGGCACGTTCGCCGACTCCGGGAACGGCTGCGCGCTGCTCTTCGTGGCGGACGGCGTGGGCGGGAACAGCGGCGGCGAGCTCGCCAGCCAGTTCACGGCGAAAAGCCTGCTGGCGCAGTGGAAACGCTTCACCGCGAGGCTGATGCCGCGCGCGGACGCGACCGCCGAGTTCTTCAGGACCGCGCTGGAGGACATCAACCGGACCGTGTACGGCATCAACGCCGACCAGGGCACGCTCTCCGCGCCCATGGGCACGACCGTCGCCGCCGCCGCGCTGCTTCAGGACCAGATCGTGGTCGCGCATGCCGGCGACAGCCGCGTGTACCGGTTCCGCGACGGCGGGATCGAACTCCTCACCGCGGATCATTCGCTCGTGCAGAAATGGGTCCGCGAGGGCACTATGACGGAAGCAGATGCAAAGATCCACCCGATGTCGCACGTGATCTACAAGTCGATCGGACAGCAGCGCCGCCTGGACCCGGAGGTCCATATCTTCGACCGCAAGCACGGCGACAAGTTTATCGTGTGTTCCGACGGCCTGATGTGCCACGCCTCCGACCCGGAGATCCGCGAGGTCATGAACCGCATCCGTTCCGCGCAGGAAGCCGTGCGCGAGCTGATCGCCATCGCCCTGAAACGCGGCGGCTACGACAACGTCACCGTTGCCTGCTACTACCAGGCGTAAGCTGACCTTAAACGGTCAGGGACCCTTACCCAAAAACGCAAAGTCGTGAATAAAGATCGCGTAAACGCATAGGATGAAAGCGTTTATGTCGAAAACGAAGACGATGATACACAAAAACAGATTCATGTGATTGTTTTTTATCAGCATAAATGTGTAGACCCAGAAAAACAGCAGAAAAGCGAAAGGGGCGTATATCGCGACATAAATCAGAATGCCGAATACGGTGTCCGTTATCTCCTTGCTGGGAAAATACGGGAAACAGCTCATCAGGATCATCAGCGCCGCATGCAGGATGCACAGGATCATTAACGGCGGCAGATACCGGTGAACCTCTTTGTACTGCTGTCTGTCGATAAAGAAAAGGATCCCGATCGTGATGCAGTCCCAGAATAAGCTCCCTAGAAAAGCTTCCTGTATGTTTTCCATTTCCGTCCTCCGGTCCCGTTTGTTGTTTCCAGTTGTTTTCTTCGTTTGGGTATGCTGACGGATTTATCCGCCCTGTCCATGAGCCCATACGAGAAACAGGAGAATCCCCTGAATGAAGAAATTGACCGCGAAAAGGCACGCGGCAAGCCCGATGCGCCAGTTCATGCGTTTCGATTCCCCCAGCGTGATCGCATAGATCAGGACAAACAGGAACAGGACGGGCGGCGCAAGGAAATAAACGGCGAGTGCGATATCGAAAGCACGTTCTACGATGCCGCCCAAAGACTCGACCTTGTCGAACGGGATACAATCGGACAGGGGAAACAAGATCGTGTGCAGCAAGGTGAGGAGCCATAACGGTAGCAGACGTCCGCGCATTTCTTTGTACTGGAAATAGAACGCAAAAAGGATGATCGTGAAAATGAAGTCGAGGAAGGTCGCAAAGACCAGTTCCGGCGCGATTTCGGAAACATAATGGCGCGCGTAAAACTTCTCGTAGTGGCCGCTCATGTTGGATGTCATCTCCTCGTAAACGTCGTTTTCCGCTTTCCGTTGCTTCCTCCAGTCCGCGATCTCCTGTTCGGTGGGGGACGGAGCCTCCGCGAGAGTGCGAATGAACGCCTCCGCCTCGTCGGAGCCGTCGGCGGGATGATAAAACGCGTCCGGCGTGAATGTCTGTCCGACGCTGCCGATGCCGTTTTCGATCACCACGTCGCTTGTCCACCCTTGATATATTCCCTGGAATTCGGTCCGTCCCGGCGCGGGCAGCATCGTGCGGATGACCAGGATCGGCGGTATGCTCTTCTCCTCGCTCAAGTAGACGTCATGCGGATGGTCGACGGCGATCTTCACGCCGAACGTCTCATCCTTCAACTCCGGCGACAGACGTTTCCGTTCATGGAGATCGCGCAGGATCGCCGCGGCCTGTTCCGGTTTTTTGATGCCGATATACATCCCGATGATGCCGTCATTGGTAAAAGACGGCGGTATGGTAACGGAAAACCCGTGATCTTTCGCCAGTTGTTCGCGGAAATCAAACGCGGGAAGAAAGACCTTTTCGTTCCAGTTGTCCCAAGGCGTCTTTTCCGCATTCCGGGTGTCGTCATGGGAAAAGACGAAAGCGAAAAAGCCGAATAACGCCAGCGCGAAACAGCTTATCAGCAAGCTCAGGAACCGATCTTTCATGTCATTTCTCCATTATGGTGTCGGGTGGCAGTCCGTTTTTTGTTCGGGCGAAGGGGCTCAGAAGCCGCCGATGTGCGTGATCTCGTACCAGAATAGATAACTGGTGTATAGTCCCGCGAGAAGCCAGACGGCGCATAACGCCGCCGCGATCCCGAGGAATGGTTTTTTCCGGGTGATTGATTCGATCACGCAGGGGATCAGCGCCGGAAGCAACAGCAAGTTGAGCAGAGGAAAAAGGACGGCAGTGAGCGTAGAAAACTGAATCAGAGTCATATCCAGCGGCATCAGAATGCATGTCGGCAGCAGGACCTTCCGCGTGTGATTGTCCCCGCGCAGGAAGACCCCCAGGAGGATGATAATACCGATGACCGGTGCCGTGGTGAACGCAAAACGCAGCAATGGACTGTGCCCGGAGTTCTCTTCCAGGAACATTCTCCACAGGTTGCCCCACAGCCAGGACAACGATACGACCGTCACCAGCACGCAGCAGAAAACGTCGATCGCGATCCTGCCGGCCCTTATTGCGAGAACTGTTTCCGGATTTGTATCGTCCATGTCATGTCCTCCGGGGTGTTTCAGATTCGGGGGTGGGAGAGGTCAGGCGGATGCCGTTTCTTTTTTATACCATATCACGGATTCGTAAAAATGCAAGCGGAAAAAGCGTCTTTGCAAAAAAAACTCTTAACTTTCTGTTTCCCCCGCCTCAAAATCGCGAAATTCAGGAAAAAATATTTGCACCATTGAAAACTTGGCTATCAAACAAGGCAACTTTTCAATGGCATGTTTTTTGTGCCCGAGCGGAGCCGGGCACTATGACAGCACCGCCTGCGGTGTTACGGCACTTCGATGTCCTTCGGCATGGTGCAGAAGTTTTCGATGCCGGTCTCGGTGATGAGCACGAGGTCCTCGATGCGGACGCCGCCGATGTCGTGGTAGTACAGGCCGGGTTCGACCGTGATGACGTTGCCGGGCTGGAGCAGCTCGAAATTGCGCGCGGAGAACCGGGGCTGTTCGTGGATCTCGAGCCCGACGCTGTGTCCGAGGCCGTGGAAGTAGCCGCAGGGGTAGCCCTCGTCATCGACGCCGGTCTTGAATCCGGCCTCGGCGAGTGACTTGATGCAGAAATCCTGCATGAGGCTGCACGGGACGCCGGGCTTCAGCTGGGCCTCGACCGCCTCGTTCACGTAGCGGACCGCCTTGTACATCTCGAAGAGGCGTTTGCTCGCCTTGCCCTTCACGAACGTGCGGGTCATGTCGCCCCAGTAGCCGTTGATGTCGCTGCGCGGGAAGATGTCGGAGACGACGGGCGCGCCCGCCTTGATCGGGCCGCTGCCGATGCAGTGGGGCAGGGCGGAATCGGGGCCGCAGGAGATGATGGTGCCGACGGCGGAATAGGATTTGCGCTTGAACTCGGCCTCGACCTCGGCGCGGATGAATTCGCAGGTCAGGACCTTGCCGTGCCATTCGAGGAAGCCCTGCGAATTGACCGTGGACTCGGCGATGAAGTCGCGCACCTGGAGCTGGGCTTCCTGTGTGGCGGCCTCGGCGGCGCGGAGCTTTTCGATCTCGTCCGGACGCTTCACGGCGCGTTCGGGGAAGAAGGGTCCGTCCGCCATGACGACCTCGACTCCGGCGGCGCGGAGCTTTTCGGCGAAGATGAGCGGGAAGCGTTCGGGCACCTGCCAGCGGGTCACGCCGTAGACCTTGCTGATGGCGGCCACGAGGCAGCGCTTGCAGTCCTGCGGGGCCTGTTTCAGGACGTCGGCGAAGTCGACTACCTCGATGCCGGGGCGGACTTCGCGGCGGGCGCGCGCGATTTCCAGTACGGAGACGAAGACATAGCGTTTCGCGCCGATCTCTGCGTAGATGAACTCGTCGGGAGCGAAGAATCCGGCCCCGTAGACCAGGTCGGCGGATTCGGCGGTGGTGGCGGCGATCAGGCGCGCCTGAAGATTTTTTTCCATGGAAAAAGGACCTCCTCGCTTGAAAAAGGATGGAAATGAAGTTAAATTGAATGATACGATTTAATATAACACATACCGCGGAAAAAGCAAAGATTCTTATGACGATTCCCAATACTCCAGTCGGCATCGGTGTCTCCATCACCGTGATCGCGCTCGGCTCCTACCTCGTCGGAGCCATCCCGTTCGGATTCCTGATCGGCAAACTGCATAAAGGCATCGACATCCGCAAGCACGGCAGCGGCAACATCGGCGCCACGAACGTGACGCGCGTGCTCGGCAAGGGCTGGGGCCGCCTGTGCTTCTTCCTCGATTTTCTGAAGGGCGCGCTCCCCGTGATCGCCGCCTCCATGCTCTCCGACCGCGAATCCTCGCAGTTCGTGGTGGAGCACCTGCCGGAATGGCTGAAGGTGGAATCGTGCCTGCCGGATCCGGGCGGACTGCTCGCCTGCGTGGCGGCGTTCGCGGCGGTCTGCGGACACATCTGGCCGGTGTACCTGAACTTCAAGGGCGGGAAGGGCGTGTCGACGGCGGCGGGCGCGATCCTGGCGCTGAATCCGCTGTCGCTGCTGTCCGCCGGGGCGGTGTGGGTGATCGTGTTCTTCGCCTCGCGCTACGTGTCGCTGGCGAGCATCGCGGCGGCCGTGTCGATCGCGGTGTTCTGCGTGGTCTACAAGATCGCCGGGCTGTCGAACGCGAATCCGCCGGAGATGATCCTCTTCTTCCTGCTCGCCGCGCTGTCCGTGACGAAGCACGCGTCCAATATCAAGCGTCTGCGCGAGGGCACGGAGAACAAGTTCGAGCGCAAGAAGAAGGCCGCGCCGCTGTCGATCGCCGCGCTTCAGGACAATTCCGCGATCAACGCGGCGGTGCTGGGCGACGGCGCCTGGGGAACCGCGCTCGCGCTCACGCTCCACGCCAACGGACACAAGGTGAAAGTGTGGGGCGCGTTCCGGGAGAACATCGACGCCGTGAACCGCGACCACGAAAATAAGAAATTCCTGCCGGGCGTGCCGATCCCCGCCGACCTGGAATACACCGCCGACATGGAATCCGCCGTGAAGGACGCGCGGCTGGTCGTGCTCGCGACGCCGTCGCAGTATCTCCGGGGCGTGCTCCAGCAGTACAAGCCGTACCTGAACCCGGACACGCAGATCGTCGTGGACATCGTGAAGGGCATCGAGCTCAGCTCGCTGCTGACCATGAGCGAACTCTGCCGCCAGGAACTCGGCCCGACGCATTACGTGGCGCTCTCCGGGCCGAGCCACGCCGAGGAAGTCGCGCGCCGGATCCCGACGCTGGTCGTGACCGCGTGCGAGGACCGCGACATCGCGGAATACGTGCAGCGCATCTTCATGAACGAGTATTTCCGCGTGTACACGTCGTACGACGTGGTCGGCGTGGAGCTGGGCGGCGCGCTGAAGAACATCTACGCCATCGCCGCCGGCATCGTGGACGGCTGCGGCATGGGCGACAATTCGAAAGCCGCGATGATGACGCGCGCCATCGCCGAGATGTCCCGCCTGGGCAAGGTCCTCGGCGGCAAGAAGGAGACGTTCAGCGGGCTGAGCGGCGTCGGCGACCTGATCGTGACCTGCACCAGCAAGCACAGCCGCAACCGGTTCGTCGGCGAGGAGCTCGGCAAGGGCCGCAAGCTCGACGAGATCATCAAGTCCATGAACATGGTCGTCGCCGAGGGCGTGAAGACTTGCGAGGCCGCCTACGCGCTCTCCGAACGCTGGAACGTCGACACGCCGCTGATCCACGGCATCTACGCCGCGCTCCACGACGGACGTGATGCGCGCGAAGTCGTCCACGAGCTCATGACCCGCAAGGCGAAAAACGAGGAGGAGTGACGGAGTTTTTCCGTCCTCCTCCAGAGCTTAGGACTTTCAGGGTTTATTTTGTGTGCGAGCGTTAGCCGCGCACTGCCGCAGTGGAGGCTCCGCCTCTTAAAAGGAAGCCGCACCCCGTGAAGAGGATGCGGCTTCCGCGTTTTGCGGATCGGCGCGTGTGTGCCGGGAGATCACTTGCCCAGTTTCACGGTCATTTTCTTTCCGGAGTATTTGACCTCGGCGTCGGGCTTCGCGACGTTGTCCGCGCCGGCGTTTTTCTCGTTCATGAGGCAGACGCGGAACGTGCGGTTCTTCAGCATGCCGTCGTACTCGCCCTTGCGGTCTCCGATCGTGAGCTCGCGCTTCGCGTCGTTCCACTCGAACTTGATGCGCGTGAACTTGCCCTGTTCGTAGGAGTAGTCCTTGCCGTTGTCCTCGTACAGGGAGTAGGAGCCGTCCGCGCCGGGATACACGCGGATTTCGAGCGTCTCGGGCAGTTTCTCGTCGACGTATTGCATGGTCTCGCCCCAGGGCAGGATCGCGCCCGCCTTCACGAACACGGGGATGCGGTCCAGCGGGGCGTCGACTTTTGCGACACTGTTTTCTTTATACTGTTTCCCGGTCCAGAGATCGTACCAGCCTTTCTTGTTGGCAGGCAGATAGACTTCCGCCGTTTTGTCCTGGGACGTGACGGGCGCGACGAGCAGGGACGGACCGAGCATGTATTCGGTTTCGTTCTGCGCGGTCAGAGTGCCGCCGGGGAAGTCGGCCATCCACGGACGCATGATGATGCCGCCTTCGAGCGCGGCGTCGGCCGCGGCGGTGTAGACGTAGGGCAGCAGATGATAACGGATGTCGAGGTACTTGCGGAAGACCTTTTCCGCCTCCTCGCCGTAGCGCCAGAGTTCGGTCTGGCTGGTGTAGCCGTGGACGCGCAGGATGGGCGAGAACGTGCTGTACTCGAACCAGCGGAGCATGCGTTCGATGTATTCTTTGTTCCGGTACTGGTCGCCGGGACGGAAGAATCCGCCGGTGTCGGTGGTCCAGTACGGGATGCCGCTCATCATCATGCCGAGGCCGGAGATGATCTGCGTGCGGAAATCGCTCCAGTTGCTGCCGACGTCGCCGGACCAGATCACGCTTGGCTGGCGGCTCTGTCCCGCGAACGCGCAGCGGGTCAGGATGAGGGCGCGGCGTTCGGGCTGCGCCTGGCGCAGGCGGTCATAGGCTGTCGTGTTAACAATGAGCGGGTAGACGTTGCGGTACTCGTTGCCGCGTCCGAGGGTGATCGTGCGGTTGTGCAGGTCGTCGTTTTCAGGCTCGGTGGCGTCGAACCACCAGCTGTCGATGCCGGTGGAGAGGATGTCGGAGACGATGGTGTCCCAGTAGAGCTTGGCGGCTTCGGGTTTGGTGAAGTCGATCCAGTCGGTGCCGCGGATGTAGCCGTCGAGGGCGACCATCTTTTCGGCGAACGGGTTGTCCTTGCTCGCCTTGGACCAGACGGAGAGCATGGAGTGGGCGTTCAGCTTGTGGACTTCGTCGTTCATGCCCTTCGGGTTCCCGAAACGCTGCGAGTCGAAGTGCATGGAGTTCCACTTGCCGGAATCCCACCACTGCCAGTCCTGCACGATGATGTCGACCGGGATCTTGCGGTTGCGGAATTCACGGAGATTGGAGAGCAGGTCGTCCTGCGAGACGTAGCGTTCGCGGCAGTGCCAGTAGCCGAACGCGTATTTCGGGAGCATGGGGGTCTTGCCGCAGAGTTCGCGGTAGGTCTTCATGGTCTTCTCGGCGTCGCCGGAGATGTAGACGTAGTCGATCTCCTTCGCGTCGTCGGAACGGAACGTCGTGAAATTGAGGTTGCCCTTGAGCGAACGGACCTTGAGCGATGTACGGTCTCTCGCCTCGTTCTGGACGGTTATGGTGTGTTTGCCTTTTGTGAGATTCGCCTGGAATCCGATGACCGGGGGCAGCCAGGTGTTGCGCTGTTCCACGATAAGCTTGTCGTCGATTAGGACGACATGGCGGCGCGCCATGGTCTGACCGCAGTCAAGTTCGAATGCGTAGAGGCCGTCCGCGTCCGCCGTGAACTCGCCGGAGAGAGTGTTGTCGCGGCGGAATTCGCGTCGTCCGCCGGTCGCCGTGGTGACCTCGACGGTCTGGCCCTGTCCTTCGGCGACTTTCTTCAGTTCGATGGGCGTGTCGGCGGGGTTGAACTCCGTGCGGCTGTAATTGTGCCAGAGCAGGCCGTATCCGGCGGTGGAGTAGAGGAACGGCACGGACGCCTGCGTGTTGACCTGGATGAGCTGGCGGGGCTGGTTCTTGATGTTCAGGACGCTGTCCTGGAACTGGCCGAGGCCGAACTGGAATTCCGCGCCGGGAGATACGAATGTCGATTCGACGCAGTAGGAATCGGCGGCGGCGTCCCTTGACGGGGATTTCCCGAATTTCCGGGCGCCGACGTTTTCCTGAAGATTGGAGGACGGGTGTTTGGCGTCGGAAAAAGACAGGGTGCTGCCCTGATAGCGGACGGAAAGATCGTCGATCGTGCAGGTAAAGCCGTCGGCATTCTGCCTGACTTTCGTAAACGCCCGCGGCTTGGCGCCGGTAAGGATGAATTCCGGTTTGTTCGAGAAGGTTTTGTTTTTCGTGCTGCGGACACGGACGGAGTTGTCCGTCAGGGCGGTCAGCTCGATCAGCGTACCGTCTTTTGCGTGGTACGTGAACGATACCGGACTCAGGGGATTCGTTTCGGGATCGGCGGTGTATGCCGACTGAAGACAGGATGGGACGAACGCCGCCGCGGAGAGTACCGCTGCCACGGAGAACGCGCGCCACATCGTTTTTCTGTGGGGGATGAATGTCATGTTACAATCTCCTTGGGAACTTGATTGTGGAGTGATGAAACGGTTCGAAAAAACGGTTCGCGTTTGCGGACACGCCTATACAATAAATGCCCGAATGGTGTTTTTCAACGGAAAAAAAGGCGCATCACGGTAAAAAACGCGGAAAAAAAGCAGATGGAAGCGTTAATAACGCACAGCTTAACTTTATTTGCGTTCCGTCCAGAGCTCGGACGTGTGCCACGGGGTGCTGTAGAAGGGATGTCCGTGCTCGTTTGCACAGAAGACGGTCATACCCCCGTCCTCCGAAGTGTGATCGAACTCAAGGATGTAACTCTGCCGAAGATCCTGAACCGTGCCCTGTTCCTCCGGCGTCAGTCTGCCCCGGACGTCGGTTTCCGTCGCGAGCCGGAGGATATCCTCCGTGATTCCGGCGTACTGCTTCGCGCCGTCCGTTTCGATTCGGATGGCCGTACTGCTTCCGACGCGGTTTTTCACACGGAACACCTTCGTTTTGTACTTCGTTTCGATCTCCGGCCGGATAAGCTCGTTGACGAGACGTTCGGTGGTACGTTCGGCCCGGTCGATCCCGTCTTTCCTGTGGTTGTCGTAGCGGAACAGCATGAGCGGCACGAGCAGGAACGGCAGGTCCATCAGCAACAGCAGGGCGAACGTCCCGACGGTGAAAATGGCGTCGATCTTTTCCCAGAAGGTCAGTTTCTTCATTTCCGCGCCTCCTCGACTTGAGCGGATGCGTCCTCGTACAACGCGGCATCGTGCCAATGCGCGTCCGCTTCATAACCGCGAATCGTGTCCGGCAGCACGAATGTCATGCCGCCGTCCGGCGCGTCGTGGTCAATCTCCAGCGCCCACGCGCACGACGGCATCCCCGGCGTCGTCCGGCGCATTCTGCGGATGTCGTCCACGATGTCGAACGCCTGTCCGGCGCGGACGCGGCGCGCATCCCGTGCGGCGGTCCGGATTTTGACGCGGAGGGCGCCGTCCTGATATTTGACCTCAAAATCGGTCAGCTCGTATTTCCTGGTGATTTCGGGCTTTATGCCGTTCAAAACGGACTGTTCCGGCGCCGATGCGTCGGGCAGGGGGCTTTGTGCTTCGTCCGGCTTCGAGCGATGCCTGATGTCGTAAATCCACTGCGTGACGCCGAAGCAGCCGAGCACGGCAACGGGAAACAGCAGCATGCAGACGAAGAGGGCGCGTTTCGCGAGGGTGAAGACGCGTGCCAGCGGATATTGTTCCGAATGATCGTCTGTCATGGATTGAAATGGCTTTGGATGGATTCGCGCATTTTCGTGGGATCGGTGTCGGACGAATACGGCGTGCCGAGCTGATTCTGGATGGACTCGCGGATTTTCGTCGGGTCGTTGCTGGTGCCCAGTTCGGCGGCGGAAGAGGCGGGCGCGGACAGATTGTCCGTGGGGTCTTCCTTGCCCGAGGTGCTGAGCAGGGGAAGGTTCTCCAGAATGGATTCGCGGGTCTGCCCGACGGCGGCGTCCTTGCCCTTTTTGAAGATGTCCTTCGCCGCCTGGACGGCCTCCTGACGGGCGGCTTCCTTCGCGAGGATCATTTCCTGTTTGCAGAGGGTCCAGCAGTCGGAAATGCGGATGAGCGTGTAGCTGAGGAGGCGGTCGAACGCGACGGCTTCCTTCGCGGCGGAGATGTCGCCGGATTTGATGCCTTCGATGGCATCAACGACCTTGTCCTTCGCGGATGCGCCCTGCGAGCCGGAAACGGGGACGTCTGTGACTTCCTGCGCGCGTAATATGGCGGCGCACGGGATGAACGCGGAAACGGCGAAAACGCCTGCGAGGATGAGAGTGCGAGCTGGACCTGACGTCATGTGCGCTCCCCCCTTCGGATGCATCAGAGATGCGTGGTCAGCGGCGGCTGCTGCTGATCGGGCGTGCGATGGGACGGCGGCGCGAATTCGATGCCGCACTCGGCGATGCGCGTGGAAATGCGGCTCGGGAGGCCGTGCTTCGCGAAATCGTTCGCGACCTTGATGGCGTTGCGGACGGCCTTCGGCGTGGACGCGCCGTGGCCGATGATGCAGACGCCGTTGAGTCCGAGGAGCGGTGCTCCGCCGTACTCTTCGAAATTGCTGATCGCCTTCACGTCGGCGAATGCCTGCTGTGCGAGCAGCGCGCCGGTCTTCCGGATGGCGTTCTTCATGATGCTTTCCTTCAGCCAGTGCCGGATGGCGGAGGCGATGCTTTCGGCGGTCTTCAGGACCAGGTTGCCGGAGAAGCCGTCGCAGACGACGACGTCGGCGCTGTGGAAGAACATGTCGTGCCCCTCGACGTTGCCCACGAAGTTGATGGGCATGTTCGAGAGGATCTTGAACGCTTCCTTGGTGAGTTCGTTGCCCTTGATGTCCTCGCCGCCGACGGAGATCAGGCCGATGCGCGGTTTTTCGATGTTCTGGAACATCTGCGCGTAGACCTCGCCGAAGATGGCGAACTGCGCGAGGTTCAGCGGCGTGCAGTCGGTGTTCGCGCCGGCGTCGACCAGGATGAACCTGCCGCCGACCGCCGGCATGAAGGTCGCGATGGCGGGACGGTCGACGCCCTTCAGGATGCGCATCTTGACCTTGGACGCCGCCACGGCCGCGCCGGTGTGGCCGGCGGAGATGACGGCGTCGGCCTTGCCTTCGGCGGCAAGCGTGGCGCAGACCGTGATGGAGGAGTGTTTCTTCGCGCGGATCGAGGTGGTCGAGGGTTCGCCCATTTCGACGACTTCCTCGGCGTGGACGAGCTTGAGGCGCGGACCTTCCTTCAGGTGTTCTTTCTGAAGGTAGTAGGCAAGCTTTTCCAGGTGGCCGACGAGCAGGATTTCCACATCGGGGAACATCCGCAGGGCGTCGGCGACGGCTTCGACCACGACGGCGGGCGCGTAATCGCCGCCCATTGCATCAACCGCGATCCTCATCGAAACGACTCCGGTTGGTTTTGTCTTGAGGAGAAAATGAAATGATTACTCGGCGACGGTCAGGACCTGGCGGCCTTTGTACATGCCGCAGGAGGTGCAGACGGAGTGCGGAGCGACGGGCTTGCCGCATTCCTTGCAGAACGAAGCCTGGACGCCTTCGTAACGGTTCGCGGCCTGGCGCTGGCGGCGTTTCATTTTCGAGACTTTGCGTTTCGGGACTGCCATGATAAGACTCCTTGGTTAGCAGTTATGATAAGGTACTGGACAACATCTTGAAATAATTAATATACCACGAAAACCGCGATTTGCAAATTCAAAGCGCGTGTTTCGGAAGGAAAATCGCGCATTTTTTCCGGTTTTTCGCATCCGAACGGGAGAAAAAGCGCGCGGACTCAGTCCTTCACAGCCGAACGCATGACGTCCACCGGGGCATCGCGGCCGGTCCAGATGCGGAACGATTCCGCGCCCTGATGCACGAGCATCGGCAGTCCGCCGGAGACGCGCAAGCCGCGTTCGCGGCAGCGGACCAGGATGTCCGTCTCGCGGTAGATCGTATCGAAAAGGCAGGCGGAGGCGGGGATCAGATCGGGATCGACGGGCGAGCCGTCGCCGTCGTGAAGTCCGAGGCTGGTGCACTGGATGACCAGATCGGAGCCCTCCAGGCCGCGCCTGACGGTCAGAGGATCGTTGAGCGCGGCGAATCCGCAGTCCAGCGCCGGGGCGTGCTTCAGAAGCTCGTCCGTGAGCAGGATCGCCTTCTCCGCCGTCCGGTTCAGGATGCGGAGGCGGGCGCAGCCGGAGTCCGCCAGGTGGAACGCCAGCGCGCGGACCACGCCGCCGGAGCCGAGGATGCAGACGTTCGCGCCCTTCAGCGGAAGCCCGAAGACCTCCATCACGGCGCGTTCCAGCCCGGTCGCGTCGGTCGTGTCGCCGAAGAGCTTGCCGTCGCGGACGGAGACCGTGTTGACGCTGCCGGCGAGCGCGGCGCGCGGGGTGATGCCGTCGAGGAAGGGGATCACGGCGTTTTTGTGGGGGACGGTGATGTTGAATCCGCTGAGCGCGGTCCGGGCGGATTCGAGGAACTCGGGCAGGCCCTCGCGCGTGACGTGGACCGCCGTGTAGTCGGCGTCGATGCCGAGCGCGCGGAACGCGGCGTTGTGCATGAGCGGGGACTTGGAATGCCCGATGGGGTCGCCGATGACGGCGAAGTGAAGCGTGGAGGCGGAGGACATGACGGGACCTCGCGTGGAAAAGTGGTGCGGAAAAAACAGTTGCGGAAAAATCAGTTGCGGAACGCGTCGCCGTAGGGATTGGTCTCCCACGAGGCGGGCTCGTTGAATGGCCTCGGATTGCGGCGGGAGCGTTCCTGCGGAGAACAAGCGGCGGCGCTCAGGAAAAGCGCCGCCGCGAGAGAACTGAGGATGAGATAACGGAGCGTCATGGTCAGAACATCATGAACTCGCGCATCTCCATGACCTGCATGACGATCGTGGCGATGAGTGTGAGGAGCGTGATCACCGCGACTGCAAAAAAGAACTTTGATCTGAACATGTGAGTTCCTTTCCTGTTGGGGTGCGGAGATTATTCTTCCTCGTCGATGCCGAGATCGTCTTCGGAATCGCCTATGGCATCCTCGTCGTCTTCTTCGTTGAGGAAGTCGTCGCCAGAGTCGATGCCGGTGTCGTCGGATTCGTCTTCGCCGGTCATGATGTCGTTGAAGTCCTGCATGGACTGCGCCTGTTCGAGGGCGGCGCGTTCTTCGGCTTCCTTGCGCAGTTTTTCGGCGTGCGCGGCCTTCATGGTCGCGATGTCGGACTGCGAGAAGTAGACCACGTCGCCGACGCTCGGATAGGTGAAGGATCCGCCCGGGGAGGCGAGGACGGTTGCGACGGAGGCGTTTGCGCGGAGACGGATGACCTGCGCCTTGCAGATGTACTTGGCGGTGTCGGGATCGAGGCTGGTCGCGACGGTCAGGATGGCGCCTTCCGGAACAGATGCGCGGAGGCGTTCGCCGTTGGAACGGAACACGTTGCTCTCGGAGCCGATGTCGACGGTGATGTAGCCGTACTGCTCGTTCACATAGACGACCTTGCCGACGAGATCCTTCAGGACGGCGAAGTCGATATTGAGGGCGTTTTCATCGCCGGAACCGGTCGGGTCGATGATGGCTCTGAGGCGTTTGATCTCCTCTTCGGCCTTGGCGAGCTTCTGGGAAACTTCCTCGGCGATCTTCTTGAAGTTCGCGGTGTTTTCATCGGCGGTGCTGAGGCCGCGTTCCGCGCGTTCCACGCGTTCGAGGAGGGCCTTGTTGTCCTCTTCCAGCTGTTTGTGCTTGTTGACGAACGCCTCGACGGTGGTGATGTTCTCACGGAGGAGGCGGTTGTATTCCTGTGAGTTCAGGTCGAGCTCCTTGGAGTCGGGGGAGATCTGGTTGGAGACGGAGACGATGTGGATGCGGAACGCCTTCATGCGTTCGACGGTGTCGTTCGTCTTCGCGAGGAGTTCGTTGAGGGAGTTCGCGAGCTTGGCGTTGTCGGCGGAGAACGCGTAGTTTCTGGCGGGCATGTCGAGGTTCGCGCCGTCCTTGGACATGAACTCGGAGAGGTGTTTGTCGCGGACGTAGAAGTATTCCATGCGTTCGCCGATGTGGGTCTTGATCTCGGCGAGGGTGCCGTCGGTGGTCTTGTAGTTGGTGACGCTGCCGATCTCGAGGATGTACGGCTCGTCGCCTTCGCCGTAGAACGCCTTTTCAAGCACGGTATTGGTCACGTCGGTGAGGTTTTCGGCGATGGCGTTGCGCTGCTTGACGATCTTGTTGACCGCGGATTCCAGCTTGACCATGGCCTCTTTGACCTCGGCCGGGGTCTTGCTGATCTTGAGGTCGTCGGCGGGGATGGCCGCGGACGAATCAATCTGGCGGGAGACCTTTTCCACCGTGGCGGCGATGTCCGACCGCGCCTGGGTGATCTGCTCCCTCTTCTGGAAGAGAAGCACGCCGAAGACGACCACGACGATCGCAAAGACGAAAATAAAAATGTTGATGATCTTGCTGGCCTTGCTCATTACCGGGACTCCTGTAATTGCGTGAAAATTATCTGATACAATATGTACACTACATCCTGTTTGCCGGAATTTCAAATCCGAACCGGAAAAAAACGTGCCTTTTTTTTAGAAAAAAACGCGATTTTCTAAAGAAAACGCGGAAAAACACGCCGGACCCGTCGAAAAGACCGAAAAAAGCGGGACGGCGTCAAAGCGGCGCCGTCCATGCAGTGTACCGCCCGTCATGCGGGCTGTTTTTATTCCATCCCGTAGGCCGCCGCGGCGTCGTAGTTGTACTGCGCGTTGAGGGAGAGGAGGGTCTTCGTATGGGTGATGCCGGGGATCTGGTTGCACATCTTGTCGGCGATGATCGAGGAGAGCTGCTGCTGGTCCTTCACGCGGGCGATGGCGGCGAGGTCGTATTCGCCGACGACGGCGTGGACTTCGACGATGCCGTCGACTGCGAGGATCTCTTTCGTGACGGCTGCGAGGCTCTGACGTTCGACGTTGACCAGAATGATTGCGGTGATCATGGTTCGGGGTTCCTTTTCAGGTTGGTGTGTTATGATGAATGATTCATGTTTGTCGAATGACGGGCGCGGATGCGCCGGAAACTCTTACACCCGCTAAGATAGCCCATTGTTCGGGAAATGCAAGCCCGAAAGCACGAAAAATGCGTTTTTTTTCGAGGAAAGATTGCATTTTCCGTCAAAACGGGGCATATTAAGTATGCCGGAGCCGATACTGCGTTCCGGCGATCCGTCCGCCGCCATCACGAAAAAAACAGGAGCCGAAACCATGGAGATCACCGCCGGGACCGCGCTGGGACTGAAACTGGGCGAACTGCCCGAGGGGCACGGAGTGCGTCCGACCTCGGTGCGCGCCCGCCGGGCGTTTTTCGACAGTATCGGCTCCATCGAGGGGAAGACGTTCGCCGACCTCTTCGCCGGGTCCGGCTGCATGGGGCTGGAAGCCGCCAGCCGCGGCGCATCCACGGTGGTCTTCGCCGAGGAGTCGCCCGACGCGCTCGCGCTCATCCGGCACAACATCGCCCGGTTCGAGCACACGAAATCGCCCGCGCGTCTCCAGGTCGTGCCGGGCACGCTTCCCGCCTCGCTGAAAGTGCGGATCCTGCCGCCGCGCCCGGACATCGTATTCGCCGATCCTCCCTACGCGAAGTCCATGGACATGCTGGCGGCGCTGACCGCCGACGAGACGTTCAACGACTGGTCGCGCGGCGCGGTCTTCTACTGGGAACTGCCCGATTTCCAGTGCGCCCTGCGTCCGCCGTCCGGCCCGTGGAAACTCACCGGGATCCGCCAGCTCGGCGCGGCGAATTTCCTCCAGCTCGAACGCACGGACAATGCCGCGCGCTGAGTTTGGCGGAATCTTCGCTCAGTCTTCCCTGTAAACCCGGTCGTAACGCGGCGACATGACGAGGTAGCATTCCTTCCCGTTCAGGAGCGACGCCGGAAGCCGCCACGGGAATCCGCAGTCGTACTGGTCCGCCACGAGCTTGCCGTCGGCGTAGACCTGCGCGACGTCGTACTTGAAATCCAGCTCGACGAAGCCGTCGTTTCCGGTCACTTCCAGTTTCTTCCAGACCAGCGGACGCACGCCGCCCAGTTTGAGTTCGGCGGCGAACATCTCCGGAAGTTCGAACGGCGCTTTGTCCAGATCGGTGATCCTGAGCGCCGGTTTTTCCGAGGGCGAACCGAGGCGGACGGAAACAAACTTGTCGCCGTCCCACTTTTTGCAGTTGTATTCGCCGGGCTGGACCGGACGCACGGCGGGGCTTTCGCCCTCTACGCGGATCAGGTCGCAGTCGCGCGAATCATACAGTTCGCCGCCGAGACGCCGCAATCCGAGCGCGTCGTCCCAGTCGAGCGTGACGATCCGTGCTTTCCCGTGCCTGAAATCCGCACCTTTCTCCAATGTGCCGTCCGCGAACCTGAATTCGGGCTTGACGCCGGGGATGGCCGCGAAGAAGAACGTGCCGCCCATGCGGCAGAGCGGCTGCGCCGTGGCGTATTCCAGCATCTCGCCGTTCAGGTCCATGTTGAACGGCAGGAAGAACGCGATGTCGCCGACGACGTCGATGGCCGGGAAGACGACCGAACCGGTGTCGAACACGACATTTTTCAGGTCGGCGAGCTTCGAGCGCCGCTGATAATGGTTAACGAAGACGAACCCGGATTTGCCGTCGGTGCGGAGTCCCGCGCGGACGGTCGTCGTGTCGTCGCGCTTCACCGGGACCGTGGAGTCGAACGCTGGCATCGGGGCGAGCCTGTCGCCAAAGTCCTCCAGGAAAAGGTGCATCAGGTTCAGGAGCCGGTAGGAGGGGCGGATTTCGCCGTACTCCGAGACGGGCGCCTGGAAGTCGTAGGACAGCATCGGGACGTCGTTCGGGTAGCCGGACGCCTTCGATTCCTGGAACGTCGAGAGCCTGCCGACGGGGTTCGTGCCGCCGTGGTACATGTAGTAGCCGGGCAGATTGCAGCCGCTTCCGACCTTGATGAGCGCGGGCGCGTAAACGTCGAACGGCTGGATGATGTATCGTCGGTGATGGGTGCTTTCGAGTCCGCCGCCGATCTCGCAGGTCGCGAAGGGATAGCGTTCGTAGGGCAGCCGCCAGCCGTCGCGTCCGGTGCGGATGGTCGGCATCAGGTCCGCCCCAATGGCGGTGTCGTTGCGCATCCGGTTGAAGAAGAAATGAGGAGAGGGCGGGAGCGGACGCGTGCCGTTGTTCCACGGCGCGTCACAGTAGCAGCCGAAGACCGGGAGGATACCGGTGGACGGGACCCGTGCGCCCTCGGCGGCGTTCCATCCAGTGGCAGTGAAGAGCGGCGGGTTCATGCCGGATTCGATCGCGATCGTGCGGAGCGTATCGAGGTGGGCAGCGTTGCCGGTGAGCTCGTTTTCGAGCTGGAGCCCGATGATCGGGCCGCCGTCGGTGTAGAAGAGCCCCTTGAGCTCTTTTCCGATCGCGCCGAACCAGCGGCGCACCTCGGCGAGATACCCGTCGTTGTTCGCGCGGAGCCGGAACGGCTTTTTCATGAGCCAGTCTGGGAAACCGCCGTTGCGGCACTCGCCGTGCGCCCACGGTCCGGGACGCACCACGACCTCGAGGCCCTGTTTCTGCGCCTCCAGCACGAAATCGCGGATGGAGAGGTTGCCGGAGAAGCTGAGCTCGCCCTCGACTTCCTCGTGGTGGATCCAGAAAAGATAGGTTGAGACGACATTGACGCCGCTCGCTTTGAGTTTCGCGAGCTCGGCGGGCCACTGGTCGCGCGGGACGCGGGAGAAATGCAGTTCGCCCATGACCGGGATCCACGGCTTGCCGTCGCGCGTGAGGTACAGGCTGTTGATGCCGATCTCGCCGCCGGACGGATTCTTCCCGCCGAGATTGAGGTGGTCCGTGAGGATTTCCGGCCTGGCGTACGGCTGGAACGTGCAGCGGATTTGCGCGGGCGCGTCCGCGGGTTCGGCGGACTGGGCGAAGAGTCCGGAATCGGCGGCGGAGAAGACTGCGGCGGTCATAAGAAGCGCTCCTGTCAGGTGGGGTTTCATGGGCTGGCTCCTGTCTGAAACAAAATATGATATGTCGTTTCCGCATAATATAGCGCGTGAAACGGCGTATGGCAAATGATCGCGGCAAAAAAACAGGCGGAATCGTCCGTGTCCGCGAAAAGGAAACGCGGCGGATCAGAAGTGTTCGATGGGACACTCGGGGATGGATTCGAGGAAGGACTTGCCGTAGCTCTTTGTCATGATGCGCGGATCAAGCACGACGATGATGCCGGTGTCGGTCTTGCTCCGGATGAGGCGGCCGATGCCCTGGCGGAACTTCAGCACGGCGTCCGGGATCGAGTAGTCGCCGAACGGGTTGCCGCCGAGGCGCTGGATGCGTTCGCAGCGCGCCTGGATGAGCGGGTGCGTGGGGACGGCGAACGGGAGTTTGGTGATGATGACGTTGCTGAGGGCGTCGCCGGGGACGTCGACGCCGGTCCAGAAGCTCGTCGCGCCGAAGATGACCGAGGATTTGACCTTTTTGAACTCGGAGATCATGGCGGAGCGGGAGAGGGATTCACCGTGGACCAGCAGATTGATGCCTTTCGAAATGAAGCCGCGCGAGAGCTTGTCCGAACAGTATTTGAGCATGTTGTAGCTCGTGAAAAGTACGAACGCGCTGCCGTTGGTCTTCTCCACGAACATCCGTATCTTTTCCGCCGCCTCCTCGTTGAAGTTGCGTTCGCTCGGCTGCGGCATGTCCTTCGTGAGGTACAGGCGGACCTGTTTCATGTAGTCGAATGGCGAGTCGAGGATGAGGCCGTCGCCACCGCGGAATCCGACGCGCCGGGCGTAGTAGGCGAGGGAGCCGTGCACGGCGAGCGTGGCGCTGGTGAGGATGACGGGCTTGCCGGAGTCGAACAGCAGGTCGCGGAGAAGATCGGCGACGTTGAGCGGCGCGGAGGCGAGCTCGGTCTGGCGCGTGCGTGTGAACCCGGACTTGTGTCCTTCGACCCAGTAGACCTGGTCGGGCAGGGACATGTTCAGGAAGAGGTTCAGTTCTTCGCGGTAGGATGTGCAGTGTTCGAGCTGGGCCTCCAGTTCGAGCCTGAATCCGGAATCGTCCTGGTTGTCCGCGTAGGTCCGCGCGATGGTCTCGACGTCGAGAATGTTGTCGGAGACTAGGTCGCGGAAGCGTCCCGGCTGCGAGAGGCGGAATGTCTGCTCCGGCGACTTGTCGAGCGTTTCATCGAACTGCGCGAAGAAGTCGGTCAGCGCCTCGTGGGCGTTCGCGATGCTGTTGCGGACCTGCATGGAGTCCTCGCCGGGCTTCATCAGGAGTCCGCGCCCGCTGACCGGATTGAACAGGCGGTTCAGGGTGCCGCGCACGGCGGAGGAATAGATGTGGAGCCCGAGGTGGTTCGCGGCGTTGTCTTCCAGCGTGTGCGCTTCGTCGAACACGATGGCGCAGTGTTCGGGCAGGGGGCAGTTCTCCTGCTCCTCGATGCGGCTGATCTTCAGGTTGGTGAAGAAGAGCGCGTGGTTGGTGATGAGCAGGTCGGCCTTGTCCCACGAATGCCGGGCGCGCCAGTAGAAACACGAATGGAAGTTCTGGCACTTCGGGCCGAGGCAGGTGCTTGTCTCGCAGCAGACGCTGTTCCAGAGGTGGGGGTTCACGCGGAACGGGACGTCGGAGAGCGTGCCGTCGTGCGTGGTGCGGCTCCAGTCCATGAGGTTCTGGAGCTCGTTGACCGGGGCGTCCGCGGGGAGTATCTCGTCGCGGTGGCTGCCCGCGGCGAGCGCGAGACGGCGTTTGCAGAGATAATTGCTGCGGCCCTTGGCGATGGCGAATGTGAATTCGACGTCCAGGAGGTCCTGCAGCAGCGGCAGATCCTTCTTCGCGAGCTGTTCCTGGAGATTGATGGTCTCCGTGGTGATCAGCACGCACTGGTGCATCGCCTTCGCGTGGTAGATCGCCGGGACGAGGTACGCGAAGCTCTTGCCGACGCCGGTCGGGGCCTCGACCATGAGGTTGCGCCCGTTCTGGAACGCCTCGGCGACGGCGCATGCCATCTCCGTCTGCTGTTCGCGGCGTTCGTAGGGGCGTCCGCCGTACTCCTCCGCCCGCTTCAGAGGGGTGTCCTCGGAGAAGAAGGCGGCGGTGCGCGGGAGAGCGTCCGAAAGAGTGACCTCTTTCAGTTCATGGTCGACGACCGGTAAGATCACGGAAGTTTATTTCGTTTTGACGGGTTCTTCGGTGCTGAGCTTGCAGATGGAGCAGTGGCGGCAGTCGAACTCGGCGGGCGGTTCGTACTTGATGCCGGCCTTCTTCGCCTTGCGCATGTTCAGGAGGTTCATGCCGGCGAGGATGAGGCCGAGGAGGATGAATCCGCCGGGGGCCTGCCCCATGATGGCGAAGCCGTTGTCCCAGCACTGCATGCTGATGCCGAAGAGTGTTCCGGCGGCGAGGAATTCGCGGATGCAGCCGAGGCAGACGAGCACGAACGTGAAGCCGAGGCCCATGCCGAGACCGTCGGCGGCGGACGCCAGCAGGCCGTTCTTCGAGGCGAATGCCTCGGCGCGGCCGAGCACGATGCAGTTCACGACGATCAGCGGCAGGAAGATGCCGAGCGTCTGGTATGCCTCAGGTGCGAACGCCTGCATGAGGAGCTTCACGACGGTCACGAACGTGGCGATGACCACGATGTAGCACGGGATGCGGATCTTGCCGGGGACGAGCTTGCGGATGACCGAGATCACCAGGTTGCTGCCCATCAGCACGAACGTGGTGGCGAGGCCCATGGCGAGGCCCTTCACCGCGTCGGAGGACGTGGCGAGCGTGGGGCACATGCCCAGGACGAGCACGAGGACCGGGTTTTCTTTCCAGAACCCCTTCGTAAATTCTTTGAAGATGCTCATGATCAGTTAGCCTCCTTCTTTTCAGCGGCCGCGAGGTGCGCGCGGACCGCGGTCGCGGCGTACCAGACGAGATCGCAGACGGCGTTCGAGGAATAGGTCGCGCCGGAAACGAAGTGGACGGCGTCCTTTTCCTTGGTCCATTTTGCGTCGCCGGGCTTCACGCCGGAGTAGGAATCCAGCGCGGCGTTCGGCGGGAGCTTCGAGGTGTCGGGCTTCACGCCCTTGACGACGTCGGAGATGGTGCGTTTGACGGAACGGTCGGTCACTTTCGTGCCGATGCCGGGGGTCTCGGCGTGGCCGGACTTGATGATCACAGTGTCGATGGTCCCGTCCGGCTTGAAGCTGACGATGCCCGCGACTTTGCCGCCGAAACCGGAAGCGGCGGCTTCTGCCGCGTAGCCGACCACGAGGCCGCCGTTCTTGGCGGTGTAGAGCTTGACCGGTTCGCCGTCGGGCGAGGTGATATCGATCGCTTCGGCCGCCGGATCGTTGTCGAACGGCGGAAGGATCATTTTGAGGCTGTCGGCGGTCTCTTTCGCCTGGGCGGCCCTGATGGGGGCGTCGGTCTTCACGGCGGTGACGGCCATGACGAGCGTGGAGACGCCGCAGACAACGAGCAGGAAGAACGCCAGATAGAACGGATTGGATGCTTTTGTCATGTCTTTCATTTGATCTCACCCCTTCTGATGTTGAGCGCGGAGACGCTGTGGGAGTGCCAGCCGAAGGGCCGGATGTAGCACATGCGGTCGATCAGCGGGACCAGGGCGTTCGCGATCACGATGGAGAAGCTGACGCCCTCGGGATACGCGCCCCAGATGCGGATGATGCAGGTCAGGACGCCGATGACGCCGCCGAAAACAAGCGCTCCGAGGGGAGTGATGGGCGAGGTCACCATGTCGGTGGCCATGAAGAACGCGCCGATCATGACGCCGCCGCTGAGGATGTGGTAGAGCGGGCCCGGGGTCAGGCCGGGGGCCGCCAGGTGCACGATGCCCGTGAAAACGAAGATCGTGGCGATCATGGCGAGCGGGATCTGCCATTTGATGAGGCGGAACGCCATGAGGCCGAGTCCGCCGATGAGGATCGCGAGCGCGGAGGTCTCGCCGATGGAGCCGCCGACGTTGCCGAGGAACAGCTTCATCAGGTTGTCGGGCGCGCCGAGCTGCGCCATGGCGTCAGCGGAGCCCTGCACCGCGTGGATCGCGCCGAGCGGGGTCGCGCCGGAGACCAGGGACCCGGTCGCGGGGGCCGCCCACTGGGTCATGGGGCCGGCGAAACCGACCAGCAGCGCCACGCGCGCCGCGGCGGCGGGGTTGAACGGGTTCTGTCCGAGCCCGCCGAAGAGTTCCTTCACGACAATGATCGCGAAGACGCTGCCGATGAGGCAGAGCCACCAGGGTGCTCCGGGCGGGAGGTTCAGCGCCAGGATCACGCCCGTGACGAGCGCGCTGTAATCGCCGATGGTGGCGGCCTGCCGGGTGGCGAGCGTCCAGCCGTATTCGGCGAAGATGCAGAACGAGGCGCAGTAGACGAGGATGCGGACGGCGTCAAAACGGAAGAACCAGATGGACGCCGCGACGGCGGGGAGGAGGCAAATCAGCACCTTCGCCATGATGCGTGCGATGCTGTCGCCGTCCTGAACGTGAGGCGAAGTGCTCAGCACGAGCGAACCGGGCTCGGGGAGAGCGATGTTGTTTTTTTCGATTTCTTCACTCATAGTAGGGAACAGCTCCGGGATTTAGGCTTGTTTTGCTTTCGCGGCGCGGCGCTTGGCGTTGATCTCCGCCTTTGCCCTGCGGAAATGCTGGACGAGGGGGCGTTTCGCCGGGCAGACAAAGGTGCAGACGCCGCACTCCATGCAGTCCATGACGTAGTTCTTTTCGGCTTCGTCGTAGTTTTCGCTTTCGACCATGACGCTGACGGGGCCGGGAAGAAGTTTCATGGGGCATGCGCGGACGCAGCGTCCGCAGCGGATGCACGGGTTGGAGGTGTATTCCGCGGTCTCCTTCCACTGGAGCAGGAGGATGCCGGAGGAGTTCTTGGTGACCGTGACGCCGAGCGAGGTCTGGGCGAATCCCATCATCGGGCCGCCCATGATGACTTTCGCCGCGCGCGCCTTCACGCCGCCCGCGAAGGTCAGCGCCTGTTCGACGGTCGTGCCGAAGCGGAGGATCCAGGTGCCGGGGTTGGCGACCGGGGTGCCGGTGACCGTGGTGTAGCGTTCGATCAGCGGATGGCCCTCGACCACGGCGTCGCGGATGGCGGCGCAGGAACCGACGTTCTGCACCACGCAGCCGACGTCCATGGGGAGGCCGCCGGTGGCGACGGAGCGTCCGGTGAGGGCGTAGATGAGCTGTTTTTCGCCGCCCTGCGGATAGCGGACGTGGAGCGGCACGACGGTCACGCCGTACTGTCCCGCCTTTTCGTTGAGCGCGGCGATGGCGTCCGGCTTGTTCTCCTCGATGCCAAGGAAGACGCGGTCGACGCGGAGAATCTTCGCGGCGATGGCGGCGCCCTCGAGGACCGCTTCGGTGCGTTCGAGCATGAGGCGGTGGTCGGCGGTGAGGTAGGGTTCGCATTCCGCTCCGTTCAGGATGAGCGTGTCGATGACCTTTTCGGGCGGGGGCGAGAGCTTTACGTGGGTCGGGAACGCCGCGCCGCCCATGCCGACGATGCCGGCGTCCGCGATGCGCTTCTTGAGGATCTCGCGGTCGGTGTTCTTCCAGTTCGGGATCGGGTCGAGGCCGGAGCCCCATTCGTCCTTGCCGTCGGAGATGATCTCGATGGCCGGGATCGCGCCGCCGTTGGCGCCGGGGACTTCGACGATGTCGCCGACCGTGCCGCTGGTGGGCGCGTGGACCGGGGCGGAGACGAATCCGCCGGGCTCGGCGATGAGCTGGCCCTTCTTCACCGTGTCGCCCTTCTGGACGACGGGCTTCGGAGGCGCGCCGATGTTCTGCTGGATGGCGACCGTGTAGCGTTCGAGGAGCGGGGCGCGCTGCGCGGGGACGGAGTTGGAAAGCGCTTTGCCGTCGGCGGGATGCACGCCGCCGTGGAAACGCCAGGTGCGGATCGGACTGTTCATTTGGACTCCTCCTTTTTCGGTGCGGGCGCGGCTTTCGGCGCGGGTTCAACGGGCTTGAGCGCCGCGATCTTGCGGTGGATTTCTTCTACCTGAAGCGCGCCGGTGGGGCATTTGACCTGTTCGACGAAAGAGGCTTCGGGCGGGTTGGAGTAGTTCACGCGGACGAGGCCGGCCTGCATCTGCATGTGGTTCTCGTCGGTGCGGATGCACTTCTTGCAGGCCAGGCACGGATTCTTGCAGAATTTGCGGCGCTTCGCGGGTTTTTCGAGGGAGTTGCAGTAGACGTGGATCGGCGCGGAGGCCGGGACCAGGCGGATCAGCTTGCGCGGGCAGACGTTCACGCACTTGCCGCAGGCGCGGCAGAGTTCGGGATGGACGACCGCGAGGCCGTCGCGGATCTCGATCGCGCCGAACGGACACGCACGGGCGCAGGAGCCGTAGCCGAGGCAGCCGAAACGGCAGGCTTTTCCGCCGCCGCCCGCCACGATGGAGGCGGACCGGCAGTCGAGGATGCCGTTGTAGTCGGCGGCGCGCGCGGAGCGCGAGAAGCTGCCGGAGCAGAAGACGACCGCGGTCATCTTCTCTTTCTTTCCGGCGGCCTTGCCGGTGACTTCGGCGATCTTCGCGAGCATGGCGTCGGAGCAGGCGGAGCATCCGGAGGGATCGGCGCCCTTCGTGACGATGGCGCTGGCGAAGTCGGCGCATCCGGCATAGCCGCAGCCGCCGCAGTTCGCGCCGGGGAGGAGTTCCTGGACCGCCTCGATCTTCGGGTCGGTCTGGACTTCGAATTTCTTGGCGGTGAAGCCGATGAGCGCGCCGAGGATGAGCCCGACGGCGGCGACCACGCCCGCCGAAACGAGAATTGTGATCAACATGATTGCCGCGCCCCCTTATTTGACCAGTCCGGAGAAGCCCATGAACGCCATGGCGAGGATGCCGGCGGTCACGAGCGCGATCGCGGTGCCTTCCATCGCCTTCGGGATGCGGGCGATGGCGAGGCGTTCGCGGATGCTGGCGAAGAGCAGGAGCGCGAGGCCGAAGCCGACGCCGGTGCTGAACCCGAACACGGTCGAGGAGATGAGCCCGCGCGACGCGTCGGCGTTCAGTTCCGCCGCGCCCAGCACGGCGCAGTTGGTCGTGATGAGCGGCAGGTAGATGCCGAGCGAGACGTAGAGGGAGGGGCTGAACTTCTTCAGCAGGATCTCGACGATCTGGACGAGCGCCGCGATGACCACGATGAAGAGCAGGATGCGCGTGAACGAGAGGTCGACCTCCGTGCCGTTGATCGTGAAGGTCTGCGTGACCAGGAACCTGTTGAACAGCGCGGTGACGAACGAAGCGAGCGTCATCACGAAGATGACGGCCCCGGACATGCCGAGCGCGGTTTCGATGCGCTTGGAGACGCCGAGGAACGGACAGATGCCGAGGATGCGCGAGAGCACCACGTTGTTCACGAGGATCGCCCCCACGGTCAGCACCAGGATTTCGTTGGTATCCATAGCTTGTACCTGTTTTTATTGGGAAAGTTGAACTTGAATTGAGCCTGGGCCGGGGATCACTTCGCGGCGATCCGGGAGACGCGGAAGATGGTGATCGGGGCGGACGGGACGTCCTGGTAGAAGCCGACGGTGGTCGTCGGGACCGCCTCGATCGCGCGGACCACGTCCATGCCGTCCGTGACCTCGCCGAAGACACAGTAACCGAAGCCGCGCGGGGTCTCGTCCTGATGGTCGAGGAAGCTGTTCGGGGCGGTGTTGATGAAGAACTGGCTGGTGGCGCTGTCGACGACTGCCGTGCGCGCCATGGCGATGGTGCCGACCTTGTTCGAGAGGCCGTTTCCGGCTTCGTTCTTGATCGGGGCGCGCTTGGCCGGGACGTCGCGGAGATCGGCGTCGAGGCCGCCGCCCTGGATCATGAATCCCTTGATGACGCGGTGGAAGACGGTTCCCGCGTAGAAGTTGTCGTCGACGTAGGCGAGGAAGTTCGCGACGGTGACGGGCGCTTCCTTCTCGAAGAGCTCGACGGTGATGTTTCCGAGGGAGGTCTCGATCAGGACTTTCGTGTTTTCAGACATGGTGGATCCTTTGGGTTAATGAGTGTGAAAAAAGGCAGCATGCCTTAAATATAGTACATAAGACCGTTTTTTTCAATCTTCGGAGAACTTTTTTTCGGCAGTTTCAGGATTTTTTCGTAAAAACCTGAAATAAGGTTTGCATTTCCGCGCGGGGGCGCTATATTTACTCCGAAATATCGAATCGTCCGCCTGTGCGGGCGCGAACAGAATTTTTCCTCAGAAAATACAACCATACCAACCAACATACCAACCAAGAAAGGGCTCAGCAGATGTTCAACCCCATTTTCGCAGCAGCCAGTCCCGGAGGCTTCGCCTTGCTCATCGCGGCGTTGCTTGTCATCCTGTTCATCCTGGTCATCACGTTCATTTCCCGCTACAAGAAATGCCCGCCGGACCAGATCATGGTGGTCTACGGCAAGACCGGCAAACAGCGCGCCAGCCGCTGCATCCACGGCGGTGCGGCGTTCATCTGGCCGGTGATCCAGGACTACGGGTTCGTCTCCCTGCGCCCGATGCAGCTGGACGTGAACCTGCAGAACGCCCTGTGCCGCCAGAACATCCGCATCAACGTGCCGAGCGTGTTCACGGTCGGCATCAGCACGGACGAATCTTTGATGGGCAACGCGGCGAACCGCCTGCTCGGCCTGCGTCAGGAATCCATCGCCGACCTCGCGAAGGACATCATCCTCGGCCAGCTGCGTCTCGTGATCGCGTCCATGACCATCGAGCAGATCAACGCCGACCGCGAGACGTTCCTCCGCAACGTCGAGGAGAACGTGGCGGACGAACTCAACAAGATCGGTCTGCACCTCCTGAACGTGAACATCACCGACATTACCGACGAGAGCGGATACATCGACGCCATCGGAAAGCGCGCCGCCGCGGAAGCCATCAACAAGGCGCGCGTCGACGTCGCCGAAGAAGAGCGGAAGGGCGGAATCGGCGAAGCCGAAGCCCGCAAGGTCCAGCGTATCGCCGTGTCCGAGGCCGAAGCACAGGCGCAGACCGGCGAAGCCAACGCCGACCGCGAACGCCGCGTGGCCGTGAAGCAGGCCGAAGCCGCCGCGCAGGCGGGCGAAGCCGAAGCCGACAAGGAACGCCGTATCGCCGTGAAACAGGCCGAGGCGACCGCGATCGAGGGCGAAAACATCTCCGCCATCAACATCGCCAAGTCCAACGCCGTCCGCGCCGAACAGGAAGCCGCCGCTTACCAGGCCGCCGAAGCCGCGAAACGCGTCGCCGAGGCCATGATCCGCAAGGCGGACTTCGAGGCGGAACAGCAGGCGCAGGCCGCCCGCGCCAAGATGGAAGAGGAAAAGCAGCGCGCCGAAACGATCGTCGCCGCGAAGATCGACAAGGAACAGCGCATCATCGACGCCGAAGCCGAAGCCGCCAAGGTCGAGACCGAGGCACGAGGCCAGGCCGCCGCGATCTTCGCCAAGTACGAAGCCGAGGCAAAGGGTAATTTCGAAGTCCTGAAGGCGAAGGGCGACGGCTACCGCATGATCATCGAATCCTGCGGCAAGGACGCCGATGCCGCCGCCAAGATGCTCCTCGTCGAAAAACTCGAGGAGATCGTCAAGCTCCAGACCGAAGCCATCAGCAACATCAAGATCGACAAGGTCACCGTCTGGGATTCCCCGAACGGACGCGCCGACGGCAAGTCCTCCACGGCCGGGTTCCTCAGCGGCATGATGCAGAGCCTGCCCCCGATCCACGACGTCGCCGCCATGGCGGGCATCGAACTGCCGAAGTACCTCGGCGAGATGAAGGACAGGGAACAGACCGCGCAGGACGCTCCCGCTCCCGCGGCTGAATGACCTTCCCCATGAGGGGCGCGGTTCGCTCCTGCGGCGTGACCGTACGGAGCCGGATTCCGCGCCCCTTCCATTATACGATTTGTTTTTTTGAGGTTACATGAGCGATTTAGTCAAGCTGGAACGCATCCTCGGGATCAAGTTCCGCGACGAGGCCGTCTACAGGGAGGCGCTGACCCACAAGTCATTTGCCGCCGAGCATCAGCTCAACTACGACAACCAGCGGCTGGAACTCCTCGGCGACGCCGTGGTCCAGATCATCTTGACCGACTACCTGTACCGGCGTTACACGGACCTGCAGGAGGGCGACCTCACGAAGATACGCTCCGCGATGGTCAACCAGGACGCGCTCGCGCAGTTCGCGCGCGACATCTCGCTCGGGTCGTTCCTGATGCTCGGGCGCGGCGAGCTCGAGCTGAACGGACAGGACCGCGATTCCACGATCTCCGACGCGTTCGAGTCGCTGATCGGCGCGGTCTACCTCGACCTCGGGATCCAGGCCGCGACCGACCTCTTCCTGCCCATCCTCCTCAAAAACTACCCCGACCCGGCGGAAAGCCTTCAGGAGATCAATCCGAAGGGCATCCTCCAGGAATACACCCAGCAGAAAGCGCAGGGCGTACCGCAGTACCGCGTTGTGGCGGTGACCGGTCCCGCCCACGCGCCGCAGTACGAGGTCGAAGTGCTCATCAAGGACAAAGTCGTCGCGCGCGGCGTCGCCAGCAGCCACAAGCTCGCCGAACGCGAGGCCGCCCGTGCCGCCGTGCATATCCTGCTTTACCACGACGGCGGCAAAGACAAATCAGGCGGAGAGGAGTGATCCGACGCTATGGAAACCGAACCCAAGTTCACCTCGTTTGCCATCCATACCCCGCGCGACATCGTGTTCGGGCGCGGCAAGTCCGCGCTTCTCGCCGCGTATCTGCCCGCGACCGTGAAACGCGTCCTCGTGATCTCCGGGCGTCATGCCGCGGACGCCGAGGCGAAAACGATCGCGGATAGTCTATCTGCTTCGGGACGCGAAACGCGCATTTTCTCCGAGACCATGGCGGAACCCTCGCCGGGCGCGGTCGACACCGCCGCGGTCGCCGTCCGTGCATGGAACGCCGACGCGGTCGTCGCGGTCGGCGGCGGGAGCGTGATCGACACGGCGAAAGCCGCCGCGGCGCTGTCGAGGCTGGACGGCTCCTGCATCGAGTATTTCAACGGGATGCGCGAGCTGGTCGTGACGGACCGTCCGTTCTTCGCCGCTCTGCCGACGACGAGCGGGACCGGGGCCGAGATGACGAACAACTCCGTGCTCACCGACCCCGCGACGCAGATCAAGAAATCCATCCGGCACCCCGGCATGACCGCCGACCTCGCGGTGGTCGATCCCGACCTCACCGTGAACTGTCCGCGCGGTGTGACGGTCGCGAGCGGGCTGGACGCGCTGGTGCAGGCGGTCGAGGCGTTCGTGTCGCCGAAGGGCACGGCCTACACGCGGGCGCTGGCAAAGGCCGCCGCCTGCAAGCTTTACGGCGCATTGAAGAGCATCACGCACGAATCGTGGAAGGACGCGGGCGACGAACCCGCGCTTGATATCGGATTTCGCGTCGACATGGCGGAGGGCTCCATGCTCGCCGGATTGGCGTTCGCGCATGCCGGACTCGGCGCGGTCCACGGACTTGCGCATCCGGTCGGCTCGCTCCTGCACGTGCCGCACGGCGTTTCCTGCGCCATCCTGATGCTCCCCGTGTTCCAGTTCAATATGAACGCCTGCGGGCGTCTCTACGCCGAGCTCGCGCACGCGTTCCTGCCGAAGGAGCCGCGTCCCGACGCCGCGCTGTTCATCGCCGCCATGCGCGAACTCTCCCTCGGATTGGGCGTGCCGGACCATCTGCGCGACTACGGCCTTGCCGAGGAACATCTGCCGTTCATCGTGGCGAACTGCCGCAGCAACAGCATGAAGAACAACCCGGAGCCCATGAGCGACGAACAGGCCGAAACGCTGCTTCGTAGCTTAATGTGAGAACAGGAGCAAGCTCAGTTCCTCAGTCCTTCCGTTCCCATTTTTCCGCGTCGGTCCTTGCGGCATGGTTGAAGAACGCGATCGCGCCGACGGAAACCGCAGTGCAGACCACAATGACGGCGACGGTAAGGAATGCGGTTTTTTCCGCCGTGAAGACGGGATTCAGGACGAAGAGGACCCGCGCCAAATAGATCAGCGGCAGCATCAGGAACATGCCGGGGCGGACCGCGCCGGACAGCCTCGTGAAGAGGCGCGCGACCGGAAAGACCGCCAGGGCGTATTCCGACAGAAGCCAGCCCGGGAGCGACAGAAGATACATCCATACGATGACGGAAAAACTGCCATGTATGATCACAAGCTCGCCGCCGGTATTCTGAGCATCGCAAAATATCTTGATGAGAATGCCCAGCGTGAAAACGACGGGCACGAGGTAAACGAGGATTCCGGGAATCAGGACCAGGACATAGCGGATCAGCATGTAACGCAGACTCCGCATGGCGCCCCGGAAGATATCCTTTCCGGGACAGGTATTCCTGCACATCGGGATCACGGCATCCCCGAAATGCCTGCGCAGGATTATGCCCGGAACGTACGGGATCGCGAGGAGGGCGATGAAAGAAACAGGGGATGCGAGCGCAAGCGGGATATACAGGTTAGGAGGAAGCTCTTTCAACGCTTTGGCGAAACTGTCTGCCTGGGGCCCGAATACAATTTTTGCGGTCCCTGCCCAGGGATAGGGCATGATACAGACGATGGGGATCAGGAGGAGCTGTATCACCACCGCGATCCAGATCATCTTCAAGATCGGAGCGTTCTGCCGGAAAATGGAGTACACGTACTCATGTTCCGAACCGATATAAAGAGGGGGCTTCGACGATGCGGCGGAAGAGTCCGGAGCGACGGTCTGCCGTGAGTCGCTCGCTTCATTCGTGTTCATGCGGAGTTCCTTTTCCCTGTTCTTTATGATGTTTTGTCGTTATACTGTATCACAAAAAACGGGTAAAGTCAAGCTAAATAAAAAAAAATCAGCGAGTTGCGACAAAAAGCCGGATGGGGCCGTCATGAATGACGCGGCATTCCGCCAGCGTCGGATTTACTTGAGCTTGTCCGGGACGGCGAACGGCCTGACTTCCTCCTGAAGCGCGGTCGCGAACGTCGTGAAGAAGTATTTCGCCATGTCGTCGGGGAGGGCGATGCGGATCGTGACTTTGTCGTCGTCGCGCGCGACCGTGAACGCGTTGACGAGTTCGGGCGGTATCTTGCCGAGTTTCGCCGCCTCGCCGTAGACCTGATCGAACGTGTCCTGACAGGCTTTTCGGATCTTCAGAGCGGCGTCGGCGGTCTTCGCGGGCATGACGAGTTCCGCATGGACCGGGCGCTTGTCCTTCGCGTCACGGACGATATGGAACGAGATGCTTTTGAGTTCGCCCATCAGGGGGTATTCCGGCGTGGCGCCGGGTTCCGGCCAGACATACGCCATCGCGACGTCGTCCGGCAGGGCTTTGAGCAGGGACGCGGCGGAAACGGCGGACGTTTTCTCTTTATTTTCCGGCTGCTTCGCTTCGGACGGATCGTCGGCGGGCTCGGGCGGTTTGTTCGCCGCGCACAGCAGCCAGTCCTTTGCGGGGAACGTGATGCGGAAGGAACCGCCGTCGGGGACGGTCAGATTGAACGCCGGATGATCCGCGTCTCCGGTCTCGGTCCAGGTGTATTCTTCGCCGAGGAGTTTGTATTTCAGGATGTAGCGCACGGTCGCGGGCGATGCGGACGAGTTCATCAGGAACCCTTCGCCGAAGACCGCCAGCGAATGCACGTTCAGCTTGATATGCTTCGCCTCGAGTTTGGCGAGCGTGTCTTCGTACTTGAGGAACAGCGGATTGTTCTTCGCGTCCGGCAGAAACGGCGCGTCTTTGACCTGGGCGGGCGTCAGGAGCGTGACGGCTCCCTCGACCTCGGGCAGATAGTCTCCGGCGGGATGCGCGGCGAGCGGGACGGCGAATCCGAGCAGGGCGACGCACACGCAGAGGCGCACGCTTTTCGCGGAGAAGAAAGCTGTCGTCTTCATGGGGCCGCCCCCTTTCAGCTGTGCTGTTTGTCCGTAATGCGGAAAAGGTTGCCTTCGGGGTCCGGGTACTGCACGGCGTGGAACCCCATCTGTCCGCAGGGGACGCCTTCGGGCACGTCCCCGCCCTGCGCGCGGTAGCGTTTCTCGAACTCCTCGAGCGAGTCGACGAAGAAGAGGAATTCCGTGCGGCTGTGCGGGGGCAGGGGCGGCTTGTTCGGGGCGGCCTGTTCCAGACAGAACGAGGTGCCGCCGTCGAGCTTGAACTCGACCCAGACGTTGCTGTTCATGACGGGTTCGCCGAGCCCGACGACGTCGCGGTAGAAAGCGCGTTCCGCCGCGATGTCGGCGACCTGGAGAACGAGATTGATGCGGGCTTTCACGGGCGTGCCTCCGGGTTGAAATGAGCGGTCAGAGCACGAATGCCGGACCGAGGTAGATCTTGCGCGCTTCCTCGCTGTTGATGAGGAAGTCGGACGTGCCTTCGAGGCAGACCTTGCCGTCCGCCATGAGGTAGGCGCGGTCCACGCAGGAAAGCGTCTCGCGGACGTTGTGGTCGGTGATGAGGATGCCGAGGCCCATGTCGCGGAGCTGTTTGATGTTCTGCTGGATCTCGTACACCACGAGCGGGTCGACGCCGCTGAACGGTTCGTCGAGCATGATGAACGAGGGGTTCGTGACGAGGGCGCGGGTGATCTCGAGGCGGCGGCGCTCGCCGCCGGAGAGGGTCATCGCCTTCTGCTTGCGGAGGTGCGTGAGCTCGAGTTTCGCGAGGAAATCCTCCAGGCGCGCCTTGCGTTCCTTCGCGGAGATGTCGAGCGTCTGGAGGATGGCGAGGATGTTGTCCTCGACGGAGAGCTTGCGGAAGATGGAGGGTTCCTGCGCGAGGTAGCCCATGCCCATGCGCGCCCGGACGTACATCGGGAAATGCGAGATGTCCACGCCCTTGAAGTAGACCTCGCCCTCGTTGGGTTTGATCAGGCCGGTGACCATGTAGAAGCTCGTGGTCTTGCCGGCGCCGTTCGGGCCCAGCAGGCCGACGATCTCGCCGCTCTTTACGGTGAGGTTGACGTTGTTCACGACCCGGCGGCCGTGGTACGCCTTGACGAGGCCCTTTGTTTCGAGGAGGACCTGTCCGGCTGGCATCTGGCCGGGTTTCACGAGGGATTCGAACTTGGATTCGCCGGACGGATGCGCCGTTTCTGCGGCGGGCTGCGCCGCTTCGGCGGGGAAATTCTCCGCGGCGGGGAAATTTTCTTCGTTGGTATCAATCATTATCGGGTGCTCCCGGGGGTTGCCGGTGTGGTGGTGGAAAGGCCCTTGTTCGAGCTGACTCTGGGGTTGATGACGCGCATGTGGTTGCGGTCCTTGACGAAAATCTCGATCTTGTCGCCGAGGATCCAGTTCGTCCCCTGCTTCATGATCGGGTACTCCTTGATCATGTTCTTGCCGACCACGCGCACGATGTCGTCGTACATGGCCTTGGAGAGTTCGCCCCCCGGATTCGTATGGCCGCCGGTCATCACGATGATGCCGGTCTTCTCGTCGTAGTCGCCCTTGTGCGCCAGCGCCAGGGAATCGTCATCGGGCTTGTCCGGCTTCTGCTGGCGGTACACGACGTCGCCGGTGCAGATGAGCTGGGAGATGTTCTGGTTCATCCCGTCGTCTTCCTTCTCATCCTTCTTCTCCTCCTTGCCGTCGGCTTTCACGGCGGACACGGCGGCGGGTCTGGGGGCGGACTTCTCCTCCGCCTTCTTTTCCTTCTCCTCCGCCTTCTTTTCCTTCTCCTCCGCCTCGTCCTTTTCCGACTTGTCCTTCAGGAAGATCTCCATCTTGTCGCAGGTGATCTTTGTGCCCTTCTTGTCGACGACGACGTTGCCGAGGAGCGTGATGATGTTTTTCTCAAGATAAATGTCGGCGACGCTGGCGGAAACGTCGACGGGCGAATTGTCGTCGTCCTCGTCCTCCGCGAAGAAAGAAGAGAAAGCGCCGCCGAATCCCTGTGCGTGAAGGGCGGGCTGAACAGCTGTCAATGCGGCGAAAATGCCGGACGCGACCAGAAACGAACGGAAGATGGACGTCATAGCCGGATTCCTTTGGTTTGAATGTGAGCCGCGGCCGTGGCCGGGACAGTATGATCGGAGCGGAAAAGCGCGCCGCGGAGAACGGACCCCGCGCGCGGAACGGTTTCAAATTTGCGGTTCATCGTCACTTGCCCTCCTCGCCGGCGGTTTTGGAACGGGAGGAGCGTCTCAGCGCGGCCTTCATGTCGGTCGCCTTCAGACGGTTCCCTTCCTTGGGGTGGATCGTGATGGGATTGCCGGCGATCCAGTTGTCGCCCTGCATCAGGATCGAATACTGTTCGAAGACGCTTGCGCCGGAGGCAGTGGTCTTCTCGCTGAGCGCGCGTTTGATCTCGGCGTAGGTCTCGTTGGAGACTTCGCCCTGCGGAGCCGTGTGCGCGCCGGACATCACGATGATTTCATTCTCCGCGTCGTAGTCCGCCTTGCGTGCCAGGACGACCTGTTCCTGTCCGTCGGCCTGCCTGCGGTACACGACGTTGCCGGAGCAGACGATCTTCGACACATCGTTTCTGATCTCGTCGCTGTCTTCGGCGTCGTCCTTTTTCGCCTGTTTCCCGGCGGAGAAGAACGAATTCGAGGAGTCTTTCTGGAGGAAGATGTCCATTTCGGAGCAGGTGATCCTGCCGGATCCGTCGTCGATGACCACGTTCTTGGAAAGCGTGATCTTCTCGTTCGGCCTGAAGTCGGCGGAGCTGGCGGTGATCGTGGTCGAGCCGACGCCGGACGCGTCCTCCTCGTCGGAGGAGAGGAGCCTGCCCGCGAGGTGCGCCTTCACGGCGCTGACGATGACGCGGTTGTCTTCTTTCGAGAGGATCTCGATGGTCTCGCCGTGGAGCTTGTTCGTGCCCTGCATCACGACGGGGCTGCCCGTCATGAGGATGGTCTCCTTCACGGCGTCGTAGTCTGCGCGGTCGGACATCGCGATCCGGTTTTCCCCGTCGGGATCGTCCGCTTTCGGGCGCTCCATGTACACGACGTCGTTTTTGCAGATGACCTTCGACACGCTCCTGTTGCCGAACAGGTTTTCTTCCTGTTCATCGGTTTTTGCAGAGGCATCGGCGGCATCGGCGGCCTGTTTGTCGCCGTTCAGACGGATCTCCATCTCCTGGCACGTGATCTTGGAGGACTGGTCGTCGATATCCACGTTGCCGCGGAGCAGGATGAAGTCCTGTTCGATATTGATGTCCGCGCTGTCGGCGGAGATCAGCGTGGCGGCATTGTCTTCGCCGTCATCGGATTTTTCCTTCGCGTCGTCCTTGTCCTCGTCCTTCATGGACATGAGGGAGCCGGAGTAGTTGACCTTGATGTCGTCGACCTTCATGCGGTTCTTCTCCTTGATGAAGATCGTGAAGGATTCGCCGACCATCCAGTCTTCGTCCTGCATCATCACGGGGCTTTTCGCGAGAAAGGCCTTGCGGACCTGGCGTTCCATGACGCCGTACACGTTTCCCGGGATTACGGAGGCGGGGGCCGAGTGCGCGCCGGTCATGACGACGATCCGCTTTGCGACGTCGTATTCCGCCTTTTCGCACAGGGCGGTCTGCTCCTTGCCCTGTCCGTCGGACCCGTCGCGCATCGTGCAGACCACGTTGCCGTAGCAGACGATCTTGCGGATGCTGCCGGTGTCCTCGTCTTCGTCCTCGTCGGCGTCATCGGCCGCCTTGTCGTCCTCTTCCGGAGCCTTCTCCGCCTCCTCTTCGGCGTCTTCGGGCTTTTCCGCCGAGCCGATCAGGGTATCCGCGGCGTCATCCTCCAGCGTGATCTCCATTTTGTCGCAGACGATCTTGTTCTTGTGGTCGTCCACGACGACGTTGCCGATCAGGGTGACGATGTTGTTTTCGAGGTCGATGTCGGCGGAATCCGCCCGGACGTCGGCGGGGCTGTCCGACGAGAACAGACTGCCGAGGCCCTGTTCTTCCTCCTCGGGGAGCGGTTCTTCCGCGGCTTTCTTGTCGTCCTTGATGTGGAGGATCGCCCGGACATTGGAGCGGATGTGAATGAACTTGCGGTCGCTGAAGGCGTCGAATCCGACACCGTCCGCGTCGAGCTGGCGCGAACGGAAGAACGCGGTCTCGTCGCTGGTGAGGATGTTGGTGGACTTGTCGAACACCGCGACGACGACGGCGGAGTCCGAGCTCCTTTTCACGGACGATTCGGACGCGGTTTCCTCGGCGGCGTTCAGTTTGGTCTTTTCGATGAAGATCCACGCCTGGGAGTGCCTGTGATGGGATCGTTTCCACCATTCCTGAATGCTTCTTTCCTTCGCTCCGAGCTTGTACGGAGACGGATAGACCTGGTTCGGCTTGACCGTGTCGATCTGGCTGATGGACGGATAGGAGGAGCCATCCACGAAGTCGATCATGACGGCGACCTTGTCCTCATCGCTGCGTGCCGACCCCCCGTGCGGAGTAAATGCCAGACGGATCAGCGAGCCCTCGTTGATCGCCTGCGTGCCGTAGATGACGCACTGGAGCTTGCCGCCGCCGCTGTAACGGGGCAGGATGTACCGTTTGATGACGGTATGGGACCCCGAGGAGAAGTCCTGCGCGAGCAGGAATGCCCCGGATCCGAACACCGCCGTCAGGAGAAACAGCAGGCTCAGAGCATGTATTTTGCGAGCACGGAGTCCCATTTGCCCTGTCCTTTCAGAAGTATTTCGACGGCTTCGCGGACCGCGCCGCGTCCGCCGGGATGTTTGGTGCGGAGGACCGCCACGGAGTCGAGCTCCGGGACGGCGTCGGCGACCGCCACGGGGAATCCCGCGCGGCGCATGGGCGGCATGTCCACGACGTCGTCGCCGATGTACATGCATTCGGACGCCTTCAGGCCCTGTTCGGCGAGGAGCGTCTCCCAGCCGGAAAGCTTGTCGAGACAGCCTTCGTAGAGGAACGAAAGGCCGAGCTCCTTCGCGCGGGTCCTGTTGGCCTGGCTTTTCCGGCCGGAGAGGATGCCGACGCACAGTCCGGCGCGCATGGCGAGGCGGATGCCCTGGCCGTCCCTGACGTCGAAGAACTTGATCTCGCGGGGACTGCCGCACCCGTAGCCGATGCGGCCGTCCGTGAGGACGCCGTCGACGTCGAGCACGATGGCTTTGATTTCAGAGATATTGTCCGGTAAGCTCATAGATCGCCTTGACTTGTTCGATGGTTTTTGCCGCGGCCTCGAAATCCAGCGAGTTCGGGCCGTCGGAAAGCGCGTGGTCGGGGTCCGGGTGGACCTCCAGGAACAGCGCGTCGATGCCGACCGCCGCGGCCGCCCGTGCCAGATACGGCACGTACTGGCGCTGGCCGCCGGACGCCTTGCCGAGTCCGCCGGGGAGCTGCACCGAGTGCGTGGCGTCGAAGACGACCGGCACGCCGAGCGCGCGCATCGCCGCCAGCGACCGCATGTCGACCACGAGATTGTGATAGCCGAACGTGGTGCCGCGTTCGGTCAGGAGGATGTCGTTGCAGCCCGCGGCGCGGAGTTTGCCGATCACGCCCGCCATGTCCTCGGGGGCGAGGAACTGCCCCTTCTTGACGTTGACCGGGCGGCCCGTCGCGGCGCACGCGAGGAGCAGGTCGGTCTGACGGCAGAGGAACGCCGGTATCTGGAGGAAATCCGCCACGGCGGCGACCTGCACGGCCTGCGCGGATTCGTGGACGTCGGTGACGACCGGGAGTCCGAATTGTTCTTTTACCGCCGCGAGCATGGCGAGCCCGGCGTCGATGCCGGGGCCGCGGAACGATTCGCCGGAACTCCGGTTCGCCTTGTCGAACGACGCCTTGAAGACGTACTGGACGCCGATCCTGTCGCAGACCTTCGCCAGATATTCCGCCACGCGGAGGCACAGGTCGCGGGATTCCGCGACGCATGGACCGGCGAACACGGCGAGTTTGCCGCATCCGATGGTCCGGTTCGAGGTTTTCACGGGAGAAAATGTCATGGCGTCGTGCGTCCTTGTCTGCTGAAAAATGTTCCGGTTTTCAATACAATACTTCAAAAGCGGGAAAAATCAAATGTTTTTTGCCCTTCGGGCGAGAAATTCCTGCGCGCGCACCAGGTCGTCCGGTGTATCGATCCCGATGGAATCGAACGACGTTTTGATGACCTTGATGCGGATGCCGTTCTCCAGCGCGCGGAGCTGTTCGAGCTTTTCGCAGCGTTCGAGGCGGCCTTCCGGCAGCGAGACGAACTTCGCGAGCGTCTCGCGGCGGTAGGCGTAGATGCCCCAGTGGCGGTAGACCTCGGTCTCCTCGCCGCCTTCGCGCAGGTAGGGGATCATGGAACGGCTGAAGTACAGCGCGTAGTCGTCGGCCGTGAGGACGACTTTCGGGAGGTTCGGGTTCGCGGCGATGTCGGCGCGGGAGCACGGCAGGACCACGGTGCCCATCGCGGGCGCGTCGGGGCCGTGCATGGCGTCGATCAGGTCGTCGATGACCTCGTGCGGCAGGAACGGCTCGTCGCCCTGGACGTTCACGATCAGCTCGGCGTCGGTCGACTGGGCGGCTTCCCACACGCGGTCGGACCCGGAGGGATGCGACGGCTTCGTCATGACGACGTGCCCGCCGAACGCCTTCACGGCGTTTTCCACGCGGGGATCGTCGGCGGCGACGGTCACGGAGTCTGCCTTCGAGCGCATGGCGTTCTCCCAGACGTGCTGAATGACCGGCTTGCCGCCGAGGTCGGCGAGGACTTTACCGGGGAACCGCATGGAGCCCATGCGGGCGGGGATGATGACGGCTGTCTTCATGGGGCGCGCTCCGGGATCAGAAATCGTGGGACACGAGGCCGTCGCGGAGCTTCGGCTCGAACCAGGTGGATTTCGGGGGCATGATGGACCCGGCGTCGGCGATCGCCATCAGCTGGTCCAGCGTGGTCGGGTACATGGAGAAGCAGACGGCGGCGAGCCCCTCGGCGCAGAGGCGTTCGAGTTCGCCCGTGCCGCGGATGCCGCCGATGAAGTCGATGCGGGCGTTCGTGCGCGGGTCGTCGATGCCGAGGATGGGGCCGAGCACGCGGTCCTGCAGGATGCTGACGTCGAGGCAGGCGGTCACGGAGAGTCCGTCGAAGGAGAATTTCGGCATGAGCGCGTACCATTTTCCGCCGAGGTACATGCGGAACGTGCCGGAGCGGTCCGGCGACTTCGTGGAGGTTTCCGCCACCTCGAATCCGGCGGCGGTGATCTTCGCGAGGAATTCCGCCTCGCTGAGCCCGTTCAGGTCCTTCACCGCGCGGTTGTACGGCAGGATGCGGAGCTGGTTGGACGGGAACGCCACGGCGAGGAAGTAGTTGTACTCCTCGTTGCCGGTGTGGTTCGGATTCGCGGCGTGGCAGGTCGCGGCGGCGCGGGCGGCGGATGCGGCGCGGTGGTGTCCGTCGGCGATGTAGAAGCACGGCACGGCGTCGGCGAAGAGCCGGGCCAGCGCGACGCTTTTGTCGCCGGCTTTCCAGAGTTCGTGCTTGATGCCGTCCGCCGCGGTGAACGAGAAGAACGGTTTTTCTTTGATGATATCCGCCACGAGCTCGTCGATCGCCGGGACGTCGCGGTAGGTCAGGAAGACCGGGCCGGTCTGCGAACGGAGCGTCATGACGTGGCGGGCGCGGTCGTCCTCCTTGTCGCGGCGGGTCGTCTCGTGCTTCTTGATGACGCCGGAATCGTATTCGGCGGCGGACGCGGTGCCCGCGATGCCGATCTGCGTGCGGCCGTCCATGGTGAGCGCGTAGACGTAGAGGTTCGCCTCGGGATCATGGGCGAGGGGGGCGGCCGCGCAGAGGCGTTTGAAGTTCGCGAGCGCCTTGTCGTACACGGCGTCGGAATGGATGTCCGTGCCCGCGGGGAGTTCGATCTCGGGGCGGGAGACGCGGAGGAAAGTCAGGGGATTGCCTTCGGCGAGCTTTGCCGCTTCGGGGGTGTTCACGACGTCGTAGGGGACGGCGGCGACCTGCGCGGCTTCGGAGGGACGGGGCATGAGGGCGTGGAAAGGTCTGAAAACGGCCATGGGAAACGTACTCCATTTGCGGTTGAAAAGTTCTATCTTATAATATACACGCCCGTGATGGATTCCGCAAGGGAAAAACGCGAAAAAGACGGAAGGTTCCCGGCGAACGGCAACAAAAAAGCCGGACTTCATGCGTCCGGCCAAAAAAAATGGTGCTCGAGGGGAGATTTGAACTCCCACGGTTGCCCACTAGCACCTCAAGCTAGCGCGTCTGCCAATTCCGCCACCCGAGCACTCCAAGTAACTGGATTATGGGATATAATTTACATCCGGCGAGGCGAAAAGTCAAGCATGAAACGAAAAAAAAGCAAAAAAAGCCGAAAAAATTCTGTTTTGCACTTTCAGTTTTCATTTTTTGTGTTACATTATGGTTAGGTAACGCGCAACACTCGCGGACGCATGGCAAATGCGTGCGCGGTCTTTGCGTGTTCCGGCACATGAACAAACAACGTGCATGAGGGCGTCGACTGCGTCCGCATGCGCTGAACCATCAAAAATCACAGTCAAGGAGATTCCTCAGAATGGCCAACGTGCTCGAATCCATCCGCGCGAAAGCGAAGTCCCTGGGCAGAAAAGTCTGCCTGACCGAAAGCGACGACCCCCGCAACCTCAAAGCAGCCGAAAAGCTCGCGAAGCTCGGCTATGTGAAACCCGTCCTCGTCGGCGATGAAGACGCCATCCGCAAGCTCGCCGCCGAAAACGGCGTGTCCCTCGACGGCGTCGAGGTCGTGGACGTGCTGAAGACCCCGAACCTGCAGAAGTACATCGACATCTGCGTCGAGATCCGCAAGAACAAGGGCCTGACCCCGGAACAGGCGCGCGAATGGCTGAAGGACACCTGCGTCTTCTCCGCCGCCATGGTCTGCGCCGGAGACGCCCACGGCTATGTGTCCGGCGGCGGCAACCCGAACGGCTACGCGCACAACACCGCCCAGAAGACGAAGCCCGCGCTCCAGCTCTTCAAGACCGCCAAGGGCAACCACATCGCCTCCGCGTTCTTTATCATGCAGCTCCCCGATCCGAAGTGGGGCTATGAGGGCGTCTTCTTCTACGCCGACTGCGGCCTGAACATCAACCCGAACGCCGACCAGCTCGCCGAGATCGCCGTCACCACGGCGAAGACGTTCCGCCAGTACACCGGCCAGGAGCCGAAGGTCGCCATGATCAGCTGCTCCTCCAAGGGCTCCGCGCACGATCCGATCATCGACAAGGTCGTCGAAGCCACCGCCAAGGCCAAGGCGCTCGCACCCGATCTGCTCATCGACGGCGAACTCCAGTTCGACGCCGCGATCATCCCGGACATCGCCAAAAAGAAAGCGCCGGGCTCCCCGGTCGCTGGCCAGGCGAACGTCCTCATCTTCCCCGATCTGAACTGCGGCAACACCATGTACAAGGCGACGGAACGCCTCGCGGGCGCCACCGCCATCGGACCGCTGATCCAGGGCCTCCGCCGCCCGTTCACCGACGTCTCCCGTGGCTGCTCCGTGGACGACATCGTGGACTGCGCCGCGGTCGCGGCGATCACCGAGTGGGCGGACTGAGCTAGTCTAAGTTCGGTTCACCATTCCCGGCGGTGCGGTCCTTCCCCTCAAATCCGGCCGCTCCGCCGCATCCCGCAAATCCTCCGCTTCCCCTCGAACCAGGAGTTTCCCCGTGAGCACGACATACTACGCCTATCAGAACGGCAACTGCAACGGCATGCCCTACGCATCCATGACCGAGCAGCGCGGTTACTGGTGCATCTACGACAACGGCAACTGCAACGGTATCCCGTTCTGGTCGATGAAGAAATCGTCCCGTGCCTGCGAGGTCTACCCGAACGGCAACTGCAACGGCATCCCCGTCGGGTATTTCAAGTACGGTTCGCGCGGCACGGAGTTCTATCCGAACGGCAACGGGAACGGTTTCCCGATCTATTATTTCGAGTTCAAAGGCCGCTACGTCGCCATCTACGACAACGGCAACGGAAACGGTTTCCCGAAGTGGTCGGTCCGGCAGAACGGCCGAATCGCGGAGTTCTACAAAAACGGCAACTGCAATGGTATCCCGGAGCTGGCCGTGAAGGGCGCGGATGATTTGCGTGATGTGCTTGAATTCATGTTCTATCTTTTTATTTACGGCTTCCATGCCTGAAAAGGCGGGGGGAGCAAACCAATTTAACCTCAAAGAAAGGTTCCAGCAATGAAGAAAAGCATCCTGTATGCCGCTGCGGCCACCGCCGCATGCGTCACCCTGGTCGGCGTCCCCATGATCGTGAGCGCCCAGAACGCCCAGCCCGCGGTCGGCGCGAACACTGCCGCCAAACAGGTCGCCCGCAAGAAAGTCTTCCAGATCCACGTGATCCTGGACCAGACGTTCTCCGTGCAGGGCGGCAAAGGCAGCGCCACCATGATCCTCTTCCACGGCGACCTCGACACCACGTTCTTCAAGGGCGAGATCCAGCCCGGCGCGGTCGACACGCAGCGCAGCGGCGCGATCTCCGCGCGTTACATCCTTGTTGGCACGGACGCTGACGGCACCCCGACCAAGATATTCATCGACAACAGCCAGGTGAACGGCGTGCTCAAACCGTACGTCCTGACCGACAATCCGAAACTCCGCTGGCTCGAAAACACCGACTGGGAAGCCCGGATCGCCATGGGTGGCTTCGGCGGCTTCGGCGGCGGCATGGGCGGCATGCCTCCGATGGGCGGCGGCGCCGGCGCTCCCGGCGGTATGGGCGGCATGCCCCCGATGGGCGGCTTCGGCGGCGGCATGGGCGGCATGCCTCCGATGGGCGGCGGCATGGGCGGCTTCCCCGGCTTCGGCGGCGGCTTCGGCGGCGCTCCTGCTCCGAACCAGGCTCCCGCGCCTGCTGCCGGCGCTCCTGCCGGTGCGGCTCCCGCGGGTAATGCTCCCGCCGGCGGCGCTCCTGCCGGTTTCGGCGGCTTCGGCGGCGGCATGGGCGGCTTCGGCGGCGGCATGCCTCCGATGGGCGGCGGCATGGGCGGCTTC